>JBIJDR010000065.1:0-3896 GCA_044343985.1 Candidatus Limnocylindrus sp. | reverse complement strand
CCGCGATGCGCGCCGCAACGGCGCCGATCCGCTCCACGTTGGCAACGGAGCTCCCGCCGTACTTCTGGACAAGGAGGTCTGACGCGCTCACGTGCCGAACCCCGCGAAGGCCTCAATGCGGACGCCGTCATGATCAACATCAAAGCGCACAGCACCGCCGCCAATCTTCGCCGCAGTTGCAACGCCCTCCATAGCGGCGCTGATCGCATCCACGTGTGACACCTCATCCGTAATCGCAAGCACCGCAGATCCTGCGCCCGCGAGACAGGCGCTCACCGCACCAGCACCAACCGCGGCGGCAATGAGATCTGGCAGCGCGGTGTAGCGCTTGGCGCGATACGGCTGATGCAGACGATCGTCGGCAAGGAGCGCGAAGCCTGTGACGTCGCCCGACTCGAGCGCGGCAATACCCGCCGCCATGCGACCAGCGTTGTGGACCGCGTCATCAAGCGGCACCTTCGGTGGAAGCACGGCGCGCATCTCGCTCGTTGGGAGTCGCTGATCAGGAATCATCAGCACAGGGATCGTTGCGTCTGGAACCGCAATGAGGCGCGCCGTGAGAACTCCATCAACGCGCGTGCTCGCCACCAAGCCGCCGAAGATTGCGGCGGCGGCGTTGTCTGGATGACCCTCTTCGTCGTCCGCTGCGGCGAAGAGTCGATCGGTCAGGTCGTCTGGGAAAAGGTCGGCGCAGGAGCCAGGAAGCTCATCAATGGTTCCGGATGCGCCAGCAAGTGCGGCGCCAGCGAAGAGTCCACCAACGAAGGCGGCGGCGGATGAGCCGAGCCCGCGCGCCAGTGGGATGCGGTTCAGCGCCTTGATCTCCAACGAGAGCCGGTCGCCGTTCGGAACCCCTGCGGCGGCAAGGCCACGCACGATCGCTCCCACCGCCACGTTGCGCCGGTCCGTAGGGAGGTCGCCTAGGTCCTCACCTTCTACTACGAGTGAGATATCACCGAGAGCACCCGCTACGGCGAGGCCTGATACGCGGACGGTAAGTTCATTGCGGTACTCGATCGCCATGCCGAGCACGTCGTAGCCCACGCCAAGGTTCGCGATCGTGGCGGGGACGGAGATCGTCACCGATCGTGCAATCAGGCCTTTGAGCTGCTCGTCACTCATCGCAGCGCTCCCTACCAGCCGAGTGCGGTGCGCACGCCAACGAGCGTTGCATCCGCTTCGCGAATCTCACCGATCAGGCGCGACGCCGTCTCTGGATCCTTCAACCCGAATCCGGTCATCACCGCAACAATGCGTCCGCTGCCATCCACGCGTCCTGAGGCAATCAGGTTGCGCAGGCCAGCGATCGGCGCGGCACAGGCAGGCTCAACAAAGATGCCGCCAAGGCGAATGATCTCTTCCTGCGCGCGCAGGATCTCTGCATCGGTGACCGCGTCAATGATTCCGCCCGACTCGTCGCGCGCGGCGATCGCCGTATCCCATGAGGCGGGCTTGCCGATGCGAATGGCGGTGGCGATCGTCTCTGGATTGGAAACTGGCGCGCCGTTCACGAGTGGAGCGGCACCCGCCGCCTGCAGGCCGACCATGCGCGGCCGCTGCTTCGCCGCGCCACCTGAAAGCGCATCGTTAAAGCCGCGCCAGTAGGCGCTGATGTTTCCCGCATTTCCTACTGGAAGCGCAAGTACATCCGGCGCGTCACCAAGGTCGGCAACGATCTCGTGTGCGGCGGTGGCCTGCCCTGCAATGCGGTGCGGATTGATCGAATTGACGATCTCCACGCCGCCACCTCCAGCGCCAAGCTCACGGACGATCTCCAACGCGTCATCAAAGTTGCCGCGAATCGAGATCACTTTTGCTCCGGCGGCAAAGGCCTGCAGCAGCTTCCCTGCGGCGATCTTGCCAGCAGGAAGCAGCACAACCGCCTCAATCCCCGCGGCGGCGGCGTATGCGGCGGCGGATGCAGAGGTGTTGCCGGTGCTGGCGCAGACCACGGCGCGAGCGCCAGACTCCAGAGCCTTCGCCACCGCCACCACCATGCCGCGATCCTTGAAGGATCCGGTCGGGTTCGCCCCCTCAACCTTCAACCACAGGTCAGATGCGCCGATCGACGCACCAAGGCGTGGCGCGCGCACGAGCGGCGTTGCCCCTTCGCCCAGCGTGAGCATTGGCGTTGCTGCCGTGACGGGTAGCACCGAACGGAAGCGCTCCATCAGCACTGGGCGTGCGCCGTGCGCGCTCATCGCCAGGCCCATTCCGGCACGTTCGGCAGGAGATCGCCGCGCCAGCCGTCCCAGTCTTCTGTCATCACCCCACCATAGAAATTGACGAAGTGGAGGCCCGCGCCGCGCAGCTCCGCCGCAGCGGATCGGCGAGCATCGGCGTTCAGGCCGCGCGCCGCCAGCACCACACGCCCCGCCTCGCGCGCCGCTTCGTAGACAACGGCGTCCACCGCCTGGTCGCTGTTCATATGACGCAACAGGTTGATCAGCTTCTCGAACGCTCCAGCCTTGCCGAGCGTCAACATGCCGTCGCCACCCGCAACCAGTTGTCGCACCTCGCTCGCACCCGCAGCGCGCAGCAGATCCTCGCCTCGCGTAGCGTCCACTGCGCGATCGGCAACCGCCAAGAACCAGCCGTTCGGATACGGGAAGCGCAGCGAGCTACTCATGCATCACCACGCTTCTTCTTTGCCGCCAAGAACCATGCGGGTGCTGGCGCATTATCTGCTGGTGGGAGCTCGCCCCACGACGAACCTTCGCCACCCGCGATCGCCAAGATGTCGCTGATCACGCCACTCGCCGTTGATCCAGGTCCGGCGCCAGCACCAGCGAGTGTCAGATCGCCAATCAGATCACCAGAAATGACAATCAGATTTCCACCACCAACCGTGGTGCCGAGTCGCGAATCGGAAGGAACTTCAGTGACGCGCACGGACAACACATCCTTTGATGCATCATCGCCACCGTTCTCCCACGATGCGAGCATGCGCAGGCGCGCGCCGCGCGAAGCGGCCGCCGCAATATCAGACGCCTGAACACCAGTGATCCCTGGCGCGTCATCAAACTGCACATGCGCCAGTGCTGGCCATGCACCAGCCGCCATGCGCGCCAAGATCACGAGCTTCGCCGCCGCATCTTCGCCTTCCACGTCAGAGCGTGGATCCGCTTCGGCGTAGCCGATCTTCTGCGCCTCAGCCAACGCCTGCT
Source organism: Candidatus Limnocylindrus sp. (assembly GCA_044343985.1). Taxonomy (GTDB): domain Bacteria; phylum Chloroflexota; class Limnocylindria; order Limnocylindrales; family Limnocylindraceae; genus Limnocylindrus. The sequence goes on along the minus strand of JBIJDR010000065.1, from coordinate 729 downwards.
CGTACGACCAGCCTTCACTCTCCATCTTGGTCAGGATGTAGTTGGTGGTGCCGTTGATGATCCCCTTAATGGAAGTGATCTCATTCGCCGCCATATCGCGCGCTAGCACGCCAATGATCGGCACACCTGCGGCAACGGCAGATTCAAATCGCAGCGCAGCACCAGAGGCGCGCGCAAGTGCTTCGAGTCGCGCACCGAACGTTGCAAGGAGCAGCTTGTTCGCCGTCACCACAGGTCGCCCCACCTTCAGCGCCGTCTCAACAACTCCAAGCGCCGGATCCAGTCCGCCCATCAGCTCAACAACCACATCAACATCAGATGCAGCCAGGGCCGCAGCATCAGTGCTCAGTGGCGCAATGCGATCAAGTCCCGCGGCCGTAGCCTTGGCAACATCGCGCACCGCAATGCCAGCGATCTCGATCCCCCACTCCTCATAGCGAGAGACTAGACCCCGCGCCACGGCGGCACCGACCGTCCCCCCGCCAAGGAGGGCGATCGTGAAGCCAGAACGAGACGATCCACTACTCATGCGTCAAGCGTAGCGGAGCCCTCCCCACCGCTACACTCCCCCCATGAACACGACCAAGCCAGAGTCAGCCACCAAGACGCCGATCCGCGCCTATTCGGGGATCCAGCCGTCAGGGGCGCCGCACCTGGGGAATGACCTGGGCGCCATTCGGAACTATGTGGCGCTGCAGGAGAGATACGAGTCCATCTACTGCATCGTCG
>JBIJDR010000064.1:0-3900 GCA_044343985.1 Candidatus Limnocylindrus sp. | reverse complement strand
CGCGCGGCACATCCGGGAACAATTGGTGCTGGCACACCGTCCGCGATTACGCCGCCTGCAGGACTCAACGCACTGATTGGTGGTGGTGCGGCGGAGATCGTTGACGTGGTAGACACCATCTCCGGAGAGTTCCCGCGCACCGCTGCGGTGGTGATCCTCGCCACACTGCTCATCCTTGCGGTGCTGTTGCGATCAATCGTCTTGCCGATTAAAGCGGTTGTCATGAATACCCTTTCAATCCTTGCGAGCTTCGGCGCGCTCGTCTGGATCTTCCAAGATGGGAATCTCTCCGCACTCCTCGGCTTTGCACCGCTCGGATTCGTGGAGACCACGATCCCCGTGATCTTGTTCTGCGTTCTCTTCGGTCTCTCTATGGATTACGAAGTCTTCCTGCTGACGCGCATGCGCGAAATCTACGATCGCACGGGCGATAACGCCGCCGCCGTTGCTGGCGGTCTTGAGCGCAGTGGTCGCATCATTACGTCGGCGGCACTTATCGTGGTGGTAGTTGCGGGATCGTTCGTCTTCGCTGAGATTGTCTTGATCAAGGCGCTCGGTGTTGGCGTTGCGATTGCCGTTGCGCTTGATGCCACCATTGTTCGCGCGCTACTGGTTCCTGCAACGATGCGACTCTTCGGCAAGTGGAACTGGTGGGCACCGCGCTGGATGGAGCGACTCCTCTCCGGCCGCATTGCAACGGAAGCGGAGACGGAGGCGCGAGCACGATGAGACGCGCGCTGGTGTTCGTTCTATTCGCGGCGCTTGCTGTTAGCGCGTGCAGCGGACCGATCCTCTCCAATAGTGCCGCGCCCACTGGCGCGCCGATCGTTAAGGCAACGCCGCTTGCGCCACGCAACGATCCGCAGCCGGTCAGCTTCCCGCGCGACGACGCGGCGCATGATCGACTCACTGAGTGGTGGTACGTCACTGGCCACCTTGCAACGTTGGATGGTTCGCGCGAGTTTAGTTATGAGGCGGTGATCTTCCGCGCTGAGCGCGGTGCATTTCCTGTGACCTGGGCGTCGCACATTGCACTGACGGAGAAGCCGCGAGGTGATCGCGCCGGATCATTCCAGTATGTGCAGCGTTCAGAGATTGGTCCGCAAGTTGATATTCTTCAAAATTTCTTTGTGCCACCAGCCGCCGTGTTCGCCATTACTGGTGCGGATCCGCTCAATCCCGCAACGTTCAACAACACACCGTGGGTGATGAACATTGGCCTTGATGGCGGGATGCAGATCAGCGCTGAGTGGCTAGAGCTTCAACTTGCCGCACCTGCCGCGCCAGTACTGCATGACATCGATGGCTGGGTTGACTTTGCTGATGCTGGTGGTTCGTACTACTACTCGCGCACGCGCATGCCAACGCAGGGAGAGATCACGTTTGATGGTGAGGCCCTACAAGTTGTTGGGAGCTCGTGGTTTGATCATCAGTGGGGCGACTTCATTGCCATTGGTGGCGGTGGTTGGGATTGGTTCGCGCTGAACATGACGGATAGCGCGGGGCGACCGATCGACCTGATGCTCTCGTTCGTGCGCGCCGCTGACGGGAGCTACCCGTTGATCTACGGCACCTGGGTGGCTGCCGACGGGAGTGTTGAGCGCATCCCCGCCAGCGACATCCGCCTCACGGCAACGGGGAGTTGGCTCAGCCCAGCGACTGGGGCGAACTGGCCCTCTGGCTGGAGGCTGGAGATCCCGTCGAAGAGGCTGGACGTGGCGATCAGTCCAGAGGTGCTCGACCAGGAACTAGACACGCGGGCATCCACGGGGGTGATCTACTGGGAGGGGGCGAATCGGGTCAGCGGCACGCTCAACGGCCAAAAGGTGAGCGGCGCCGCCTACGTGGAGCTCACCGGATACGCCTCACTCCGATGACCCCGCTAGAATCAGCGGCATGAGCACAGAGCAGAACAACTTCACACCGAAGGGGGCCGCCGCGAAGGATCGTGGGCCACGCCTTTTTGTCCTTATTGCAACGATCGCGATGGCGGCGGTGATCGCCTATCCGCTGATCTTCGGCCAGGGTGGTTTCTTGAAGACCTTCCCAAAGGCGCTCTCTGCAACGCCTGCGCCGAGCGCTTCGGAGTCGCCGAGCGCGTCACCAAGCCCATAGCGCAAGCGGCGCACACAGCACGCGGAACGGTCGCGACGCAATGAGCCACATTTTCATCTCACCGCATCCAGATGATGCGGCACTCTCCTGCGGCGGCTTGATCGCGCACCTTCGCGAACTCGGCCAGAACGTGATCATCATCAGCGTCTTCTCCGGCCACGGTGACCTCAACCGCATGACCCCGTACCAGCGCCAGGCGCTTGGCTTCGGCGGAAAGGCGATCTGGCCATCCACGCAAGCATTTGATAGCGGTTCAATTGCCACCGATGTTGCGGTCCCCGGCGAAACGGAGAGCGAGCTCGCGCCATGGCAGGCGGAGCCGGCGCGACTCGGTGCAACACAGCAGGAGGCTGATGCCAGCGCCAAAGAGTTCTGGCAGCGCGCATCCTGGTATCGCAAGGCGGACATCAGTGGCGGTGGCGGCCTTCCCCATGCAAAAGACGTTGATACCGTTGGCGGCCAAGGAACGCACACGCCGGGGAACACGGCGATTGCGGCTGCTGCTGGCGAAGCGATGGCGCAACGGAAAGTTGAAGATGAGTACTACGCGCTCTTTAGCGAAGCGGCGGTCGTCTTCCTTGATCTCCCTGACGCGGTCTTCCGCGGGTACGAAGGTGACGAGCAACTACTTGGCAGCGTGCGTCCCGGTGACGCAGCGCCAATCACGCTCCTTGCGCAAGAGATCACGCGACTTGAGCCGCAGCATGTCTACTTCCCGCTCGGCATCGGTTCGCATGTTGATCACCAGTTGGCGCGCAAGGTTGGCGCAGCCCTTCTTGCTGAGCCACGCAAGTGGGAGATGCCTGGACCAGATTGGGTGAGCAAGATCTCCTTCTACGAAGATTTCCCATACGCCTGGTGGAACGAGTTCGATCCGTCAGCCGGACTTCCCGTCGAATATCGCGCAGAACTTCCCGCCGATATCTCTCTAACGCCAGAGATTGCAGATATCAGCAACGTCATTGAGACGAAGATTCAAGGGATCAAGCTCTACGCATCGCAGGTGCCACACCTCTTCGGCTCCGACCAGAAGATGGCCGATGCGGTGCGTGGTCACGGCGCACGTGTTGCACTCGCCGCGGGGAAGAGTGGTTCCGCTGAGCGCTACTGGAGCGCCGTCCGCCGCGGCTGATTCTCGCTAGTTCGTGGCGTCAATCGCGCGAACGCCATCTCGATCCGGAACAAGCGCCGTGCTACCGCCAACCGCGAGTGCGTAGATCGACTCGATATCTCGCAGCATGTAATCAATGCAGAGTTCGGCGTGGACAAGCGCATGTCCCTTTGCGGCAAGTTGCGCGCCAATTGCTGGCTTCTTAAAGATGAGGTCAATCGCCGATGCGAGTGCGGCTGGATCGTGGGACGGGACAAGGATGCCGTTCTCGCCATCGGTGATCATCTCTGGAATTCCGCCCACGTTGCTCGCAACCACTGGGCGCTCAGCGGCGAGCGCTTCAATGATGGCGATCCCCTGCGCCTCGCGATAGCTCGGCATCACCACCACATCCGCTGCGGCGAGAATGGTGGGGATATCGTCACGCCGGCCGAAGAAGGCAACGCTCTCACAGCAGATCTCGCTGCGAAGGTGTGCGGCGGCGAGGCCCTCCAGCCGATCGCGCTCGGAGCCCTCACCAACGATCAGGAGCTGGGCCTCTGGAAAGTTGTGATGCACCAGCGGCCACGCCTCAATGAGCGTGGGGTGGCCCTTCTCTGGCTCCAGACGGCCGACCGAAACGGCGAGCAGCGCCGTGGCGGGAATGCCGATCTCCTTGCGCGCCGCCTCGCGGC
>JBIJDR010000003.1:0-42851 GCA_044343985.1 Candidatus Limnocylindrus sp. | reverse complement strand
TCAGTGACTACGAATGCTTCTACTCAAAGGAAAAGTTCGGCAACGACGCCCTCTGCAACACCGGACTTGGGCTCGTTGAGCTTGGATACCTGGTGGGCGGCGGCGTGCCAACGCACTACTGCCCGTTCGGCGAATACACGAGCCCAGCGGCGCTCCCCACGATCACAGCGCAGCTTGACGCCGCGCGTGCGCTCATTGAGTCACTAAAGGGGAAGGACTACTTCAAGCAGGATGCCTGGGCTACACCAAACTGCATCGTCATCGACGGCATAGAGGGGTAGCCCTGAGTCTCACTCCATTGAGTACCGGCGCATCCTTGGAAGGATCGCCGCAGAAAGGTTGGCATCCGAGTGAGTGAATCAGGTTGGCGCGCGTTTCTTGCCGCATCGGGCATTGAGGAGTGGGCCGTGCTGCATGGCGGGCCAACGGCGGTCTATCGCACCTCGTCGCTTGCCGATGCTGCAGCCCTTGCCCAAGCGATCGCTGCGGTGCCTGGCCTTGATGGCACCCACGCGCAGATCAACCTGCTCTCTAGCCAAGTCACGGTTCGGCTGACGCGTGACCAGTTGATTATTGAGCAGTCACACATTGAACTTGCGCGTGCGGTTTCGGTGGTGGCGAAGGCACGCGGTGCCGTGGCTGACCGGAGTGTGGTGAACGAGGTGCAGGTTGCGATCTCGGCGAAGCCTGACGCGATCGACCTGGGCTTCTGGCGTGCGGTACTCGGCTATGCGCCGATGCAGAGTGACAACGCGATCGATCCGCTCGGCAATAGCTCCACCGTCTGGATGCAAGAGCTCGACGAGGCGAAGCCGCTACGCCACGCCATGCATATCGACGTCTCGGTGCCGCGCGAGCAGGCGGAGGGGCGATTCGCCGCAGCGGTGGCGGCCGGGGGCGTCATCGTTGACGCGTCGCATGCGCCGTCCTACTGGATCCTTGCGGACCGTTCTGGCAACAAGGTCTGCATTGCCGCCTGGCCGGATGGCGCCGTAGCTCCGAGCGAAACGAACGCCGACTAAGGTTGCGTCTCCTAGAAGAGATCCCCGACGAAAGTGTGGGGCTCGGTCTCTGACGCGCTAGATGCGCGTCAGCCCAATGAAGAAGATCACGCTAAGCAGGACCAGGACGACGAGGCCGATGAGCACGTCACTCCGGTGGTCGGTAGGGGCCTCCAGCGCGGCGTGCTCATCGGCTGAGTCAATCGCCCACTGATGAGCCCAACGTTCAGCATCGGCGAGAAGGGATCGTGCCTCCTCCTCGCCCCAAAGTGGCGCGGTTTTTGAGGCGGCTAGTCGCTCCGCCGTCCGCTCACCCTGGTGCATCTGGTGGTTCATGCAGCGAGCGTACGGCGCCCATGTAACTGCCAAGTCACCGCGCGATGTTCGCGCAGTTAATTCTCTGGTCATCTGGAAGGCTGCACGCCTAGAATAACGCCATGAACCAGTCACCACGCGCCGTCCTGATGATCAACCCGCTCGGGTTCAATCCGAACCCTGAGACGGCTCTGGATAACGCCTTCCAAGATGCTGCGATTTTTGATGCAACGGAGCGCGCGGCGGTGGCGGCAGAGGCGCGCGTAGAGGTTGCCCGAATTGCGGCGGGACTGCGTGAGCTTGGCGTTGAGGTGCTGCTGATTGATGATCTCCCTGGCAGTGACGTACCCGATTCCGTATTCCCAAACAACTGGATCAGCACGCATAGCGACGGCCGCGTGGTGCTCTACCCCATGGCCACACCGAGCCGGCGACGCGAACGGCGCACGGATGTGATTGACGCGCTGCGCGAGCGGTACGTAGTGAGTGATGTGATTGACATGTCTGCAATGGAGCAGGATGCCCTCTACCTTGAAGGGACTGGTGCGCTGGTGTTAGATCATGTGAATCGCGTGGCATATGTTGCGCGATCCGGTCGCGCGCACACTGTGGCGGCACTGCGTTGGTGTTCAGCAATGGGTTACGACGCAGAGATCTTCGACACGGTGGATGCGCATGGCGCGCCGATTTATCACACCAATGTGGTGCTCTCCATTGGGACCAAATTCGTCACCGCAGGCCTCGGCAACATCCCCGACCCCGCCGAGCGGGCCCGGGTCCAAGCGCGGCTCACAGGCTCCGGGCGGGCGGTGGTGGTGCTGGACCCCGGCCAGATCGCCGAATTTGCGGGAAACGGGCTTGAGCTTTTGGGCGCCGACGGCCGGCGCATCTTCGCCCTCTCAGCGCGCGCGGCGGCGGCACTGCGGCCCGATCAACGTGCGCTGATCGAGCGTTTTACGCACGTTTTCCCGATCAGCATCCCAACGATTGAACGCTCGGGCGGCTCGGTGCGATGCACCCTGGCGGGAATCCACCTGACCCCGCGGGGCGGCGAGGGTCGTTAACGACGGGCTGGCGTTGCGCCCTGCAACTTGTGCGCTTCACAAAATCGCCGCAGTCTGGCACGCTAGAGGTCGCAGGACCAGATGGGTCCTGGGGAGTTTAGTTGAGGTGAAAAACATGGCAGCAAAGAAGAAGGCAAAGAAGGCTGTTGCAGCTGCAGCGCCTGCCGCGCCAAAGGTAAAGAAGGCGAAGAAGAAGGCGGCTCCTAAGAAGGCCGCTGCGAAGAAGGCCGTCAAGAAGGTAGCCAAGAAGGCCGTTAAGAAGGCTGTGAAGAAGGTTGCCAAGAAGACCGCAAAGAAGAAGACGGCGAAGAAGGCTGTCAAGAAGGCCGCTGCCAAGAAGGCCGCGCCTAAGAAGAAGAAGGCTTCGAAGAAGAAGTCATCCAAGAAGGCCGCTGCGGCACCTGCCGCTTCGACCGGCTGGAGCATCTTCGGTACAAACAACAAGTAAGCTGACTCGCGTCGCGTTCGCGCGGCGCGCTCTTCGCTGAAGATGAGAAGCCCCGCCCATTTGGGCGGGGCTTCTTGTTGCGCTCTGGTCGCGCGCGCTTACGAGATGTTTCTACGTGCCTTGCTGCGCGCAAGCAGTGCAACGCCGAGCGCGCGACGCGCAGATGGCGGCACCACGGCGCGCTGCGGCTTGGTTGTCATACCGTCAGGTATATAGGCACCGAACGATGCGGCGAAGTCAATCTCCTCAATCTCTGTGGCGCCCTCCTCTAAATAGACGGCGTCGTTTGCGTCGAGCTGCTCAATCAGCGTGACGATCTCCGGGCCCATTGGCGCGGTGGTGATCACGAGGCGCTCGTTCGGATACGCCCAGGCGCAGTAAGCGGTTGCACCCGCCACATAAACGCTCATCAGGCGGGCACGGTTCGGGCGGCGACGCTTTGGGACGTCGGCGCGGATGCGGCTGGAGAGTTGACTCATAGGGCTCCTTTCGCTCAGCAGAGCCGTACGGCGGCGCCGTGCGGGATCGGCAACCCTACCGTAGATCTCACCTGTGTCAAGTGCCTGACACGAACTGGGAAACTAATAGCCGCGTCGAACCATCTCAATAAAGACACGACCAGCGGTGCGGGCGTCGCTCTCGGCACGGTGCGCCTGCCCTTCCGTCTTGATGTGGAACTCGGCGACCACCTCTTCCAGGCGTGGCCACTTCTGATCCGGCGCAGTGAGCCCCTTCATGGTGCAGAAGGTGTGCTGGTCGCGCCCAAGCTCAATGCCGAGCCAGTCGAGCCCATTGATGTCGAACGCCATGTTGTGAGCAATCACAAGCTCTGCGCCAGCGAGCCGCTCGGCGAGCGCATCGCCAGCATCATCTGCGTTCACCCCGTCCGTATCTACCATCAACTGTGTAATGCCAGTCAGCTCGGCAATGAAGTCGCTCACTGCTGTTCCGGATTTGACCAGCGTGGACCAGGCGGCAACTTCGTGATCACCTTCAAAGGTGATGAGGCCAACCTCAATCACCGCAACATCGGGCTCCTTGCTCCAGATGCCGGTCGTCTCAAAGTCGATCGCCACCCAACGCTTTGGGAGTCGACCACGGAACCTGTCGCGCGGCTCTGGAAGGATCATGCGGCGATTATGAGGCTTCGCCGCTACTATGTGTGCATGCCCGCATTTCGCACACCACACGCCCTCCTGCGCCTCGCGCGCGGCCGCGCGGCAGAGATCCTGGTCCTTGTTGGGGCTGGCGCCATCCTGGCCTGCGATCTGCTTGACCCAACACTCGACGCCCGCATCTACGCCGCCTCCGAACACGCGCTCGGGAGTGTGGCCTGGCTCTTCCATACCGGCCTCGCCGCACTCTTCGTGGTGCTGATCCTGCTCTTTGTACGCCTGCGCGAGCGCTCCGCAGATGGTGCGCTGAAGAACGCGTATCGCGGCGTCCTGCGCGGGCTCGCTATTGGTGCGATCGGCGTGATCGGCGTGGTTGCCTTCCCCACCGATCCTGGCTGGGGCGTGGTGAGCGTGCCGGGTCGACTACACCCGATGTTCGCGCTGCTCGCTGCTGGCAGTCTTCTGTATGTCGGCTCGCGCCTGACGCGCCCGCGGCGCGTGCTGCTCCACACGGCACTATTCATCGGGGCCGGTTTCGTGGGTGGCTTCGTGGGGGGCGGGGCGGGATTCGCTGAGCGCTTTGCGCTGGCGGTGGTGGGCCTGCTCCTCTATCTCGGGGCGTATCGTTCACGAACTGGAAACAATCCCCTAAACGAAAGCTAGACGCTCTTTCCGGTCACGGTTCGTGGTCGGCTGGCGCGTGTGAGCTTCACCTCCACGATGGCGGTCATGCCGTCTTCCGCAGTCTTTGAGAGTTCGCGCAGCTCCTGAGCGGTGTAGACGCCGTAGACCCAGTGGCCTCGAATGGTGCGGACCAAGAGCCCACAGATCGCCTTGCACTCCGCTGCGCTATAGCCGCGCGCCCTGAAGAGCGGTCCCGCCCAGTCGCAGAAGCGGCTGATGTTCGCATCAAGGAGGGTGCGCATTGCACCGCGTCCCTGCTTGGTGGACTCCACGTAGCGAATGATGTCCCAGCGCGACGAGCTCTCCAAGTAGAACTTCCCCATCTGGGTGATGAGGCCGTGGAGCTCGCTACGCCAGGTGGCGTCAGTCCAGCGCGTTGCGGTGGCCTTGTTCAGCGTGGCCCAGAAGGTCACCGCCCACTCTTCGTAGATCTCGGCGAAGATCGCGTCGCGATCATCAAAGAACTGGTAGGCCGTCCCGGCGGCGATCTTTGACTTGGCGGCGATCATCTGCATCGTGATGTTCCCCACGCCTTCGTTCTTGGCGAGCGCCTCAGCGGCGCTAAGGATCTGGCGGCGCGTGCGCTGGGAGCGCTCCTGAGTTGGGACGCGTCGTCGCCCAGGGATCCAGTCCTTGAGCGGGAAGGCGTCGGGAGTGAGCTTCGCGCTCGACTCCACAACGATCTTCCCCTTGGTGACACGGGTGGAGGACTTCATGCTCTGAGTGTCGCAGGTTCTGCACATGTAACGCATATCTCGTCAAGCAGATATGAATTGCTTTCATGACCCACGCTCAGAGTGTCGGGACCTTAATGTCGCGGCTGCGACGAAACGTGAGAGAAACCGATCAGATGCGCGCTAGTCGGCGGCGCGGCGAAGGTGGCGAATCAGCGCTTCAGCGGCATTGGCGCCAGGCGCACCAGTGACGCCGCCGCCCGGATGGGTGCCAGCGCCAGAGAGGAAGAGACCGTCGATCGGCGTCTCATATCGGCCGATTCCGTAGAGCGGACGCCACTGCGCAAACTGGTCGAATCCTTCATTGACATGCATGGCGTGTCCACCCGTAGCACCCCAATCGCTCTGCAGGTCTGCTGGCGTAATCAACTGCCGCGCGCTAATCAGACGCGTGATCCCTGGTGCAACCTGTTCAAGCTGCGCCACCACGCTGTCTGCGAAGGCCTTGCGCGTTGGCTCGTCCCATTCGCCGTCCTTGAGCACCGCGGGCGCGTACTGCACCACGCAGCTGATGATGTGGCGGCCGTCTGGCGCGAGTGATGGATCGATCAGCGTTGGGATCAGCGCCTCAATCACTGGCGTCTCGCTGATCTGGCCGTACTTGGATGCGTCAAAGGCCTTCTCAATGCCGAGGATGCTCTCCAAGATCACGATGCGGCCGCGCAGCGTCTGCTCCGCCGCTTCGCCCTTCCCCGCGGCGGTAAATGTAGGGAGCTTGTCAACGAGCAGGTTGAGTTTTGCGGTGACGCCAGCACTGCGCGTTGCGCGGAGGCGTCGTCGGAGATCTGGACCCGTTGCCTCAACGCCGAGGAGGCTCAGCAGCGTGGTCTTTGGGTCAAGCGTTGAGAGGACGTACGGCGCAGCAATCTCTTCGCCGCTCGCCAGCGCAACGCCTGTGACGCGACCGTCCTGTTCTGTGATGGCAACAACCTTCGCGCCAGTGCGCACTTCGGCGCCGAAGCCGCGCGCCGCATCGGCGAGTGCCGTAGCAAGCGCACCAGGCCCACCGATCGCCACAACGGTCTGCCCCGCCGCGCCACCATCGGCGCCGTCGCCGGTGATGCCGTCGAAGAGCATGGTGGCGGCGGTCCCTGGGCTCATTGGGCCAACCGCGTTGTAGATAGCGCCGCGCCAGGCGAGCATGGCGAGAAGGTGCTCGTCGTGTTGGATGTACTCGCCAACTAGGTCTGATGCAGACATTGGGAGGATGCGCAGGATCTCGCGACCATCGCCCTCTTTTAGATCGGTGAATGGCTTGCGGAAGGCGAAGCCTGCGAGCATCTCTGCAACGGACTTGCCGCCATCAAGATCTGGCGGCACGCCGTCCAACACCTGCTCGAAGTAGGCGCCGATGCGACGGAGTCGACCATCAAGCTTCAGGAATCCCGCGGCGGTCTCTTTGCCGTTCGGTCGCTTCTCAAGCTCCTTCGCACTCTTTTCAGGATCGCGATAGAGCGTGATCGATGTTCCGTTCGTTGGATGTGGTGCAAACGAGCGCACCTCTGGCTCAACAAGTCGCACGCTGCCGGCGAGGCCAAGGTCCCGCGCCACGCGTGGGCGGAATCGACCAACGGTGTGCGCCAGCATCGGCGCCTTGACGCCATCAATCTCCGCCGTAAGTGCCATGCCGCCGAGTTCGCCGCGCGCCTCAAGGAGGATCGTCTTGATCCCCGCGCGCGCCAGGTACGCCGCCGCAACGAGCCCGTTATGCCCGCCGCCAAGGACGATCACGTCGGCGCTGTTGCGCGACTTCTTCGCTGCTGCCTTCTCTGCGGGCGCTACTGACTTCTTCTTCGCTGCCATTACTCGTCCCCCGCTTTGGACTTCAAGATCTCAAGCGCCGCCAGCCGGCCAGGTGCCGCCATGATGCCGCCGCCTGGATGTGCAGAGGAGCTTGCGAGCCAGTAATCCTTGATCGGCGTCTTATAGCGCGCCCAACCGCTGACTGGTCGGTTGAACGCCATCTGTTGCACCAAGATCTCGCCCTGGAAGATGTTTCCTTCCGTTAGGCCAATGGTTCGCTCAAGGTCGAGCGGCGTCATGATCTGCCGACCAACAATCTTGTTGCGGAAGTCCGGCGCGAATTCGGAGATGGTGTCCACCACCAAGTCGCCGAAGCTCTCTTTGATGTCGTCCCATGTGCCGTGCTCTGGCGCCAACTTATGCGGCGCGTACTGCACGAATGCGGTGGCGACGTGCTTCCCTGGAGGCGCCATGGATGGATCAACGAGTGTTGGGATCAGCATGTCTAGGAATGGGCGGTGGCTCGGATGCCCATGCTTCGCATCGTCGTACGCCTTCTCCATGTAATCGGGGCTCGGGGAGATGCTCACGGTCCCCATCAGGTGACCGTTCCCCGGAGGCGCTGCGGTAAACGTTGGAAGACCATCCAACGCGAAGTTCACCTTTGCGCTGGAGCCACGGAACTTGAAGTTGCGGATGGCGCGTTCAAAGTCGTTCGGCAGCGAACCGGCGGGGAGCATATCCAAGAACGTGTGCCGTGCGTCGGCGGCAGAGACAACGGTATCTGCGTGAATCTCCTCGCCAGACTCAAGCACCACGCCAATGGCGCGATCGCCCTTCAGCAGGATCTGCTTCACTGGTGCGTCGGTGCGTGTCGTTGCGCCATGGAAGCGTGCCGCGTTGGCAATTGCGGTGGCAACGGCGCCAGTGCCGCCCTGCGGGAGCGCCCACTCGCGGAAGGAGCCGTCGATCTCGCCAAAGTAGTGATGCAGGAAGACCATCCCCGTCCCTGGCGACTTGATGCCAAGGAAGGTGCCGATGATCCCCGATGCAGACATGGTGGCAACGAGCGGTTCGCCCTCGAACCAGCGGGAGAGGAAGTCGTAGGCGCTGCCCGTAATTAAGTCGAGAAGGGCGCCCTTGGTGCGCAGTGGGAGGTGGCCAAAGTCTTTGGCGAGTCCTGCATAGTCGAGCCACTCGTGTGGGTCGCCGTACGGATCAGGGGCTGGCATATCGATCGCTGGACGGATGAATCGGGTGATGTCGTTGACCGTCTGCTTGAAGTCGTCGTAGTTATCCGCATCCTTATGCGACCACTTGCGAATCTCGCGGATCGTGTCGGCGTGATCGGTGCGTCGATCAAGGTAACCATCCCAGTGCGCCGTGTAGGTGCCAACGGATGGCGCCATCTGCAGGCCGTGCTTCGCAAGGTCGAGCTCGCGAATCACCTGCGGTCGCAGCAGGCTCACAAGGTACGAGGCAACAGAGAACTTGTAGCCAGGGACCGGCGATTCGGTCAGGGTTGCGCCGCCAAGAATGGAGCGGCGTTCAAGGACGAGCGTCTTCAGCCCCGCCTTCGCGAGGTAGGCGGCGGTGGTGAGTCCGTTATGGCCGCCGCCAATGACGATTGCGTTGTACCGTTCCGCCACTGACCCTCCCAGACTCGCCCCGAATCGCTAGGATGCGGGTGCGGGCAATAGTACCGCCAAGAGGGAGTTCAGGAGAGGGGGAGTCGCATGACGCTTGAAACGCCGTTCCACCCTCGTACCGCCGAACTCAATCAGGCACGCCGCTGGCGCAAGTGGTCGGGCTTCTTCATCGCCGACTCGTATTTCCCAGCGCACGACTTGGAATACCATGCGATCCGCTTCTCCGCGGCGCTCTTTGACGTCACCCCAATGTGCAAGTACCGCATCACCGGACCAGATGCGGCGAAGCTCGTTGATCGCGTCATCACCCGCCGTGTTGATCGCATCAAGCCGATGCGCGCTATCTACACACCATGGTGCGATCACGACGGCCGCGTCCTTGATGACGGCACCGTGGCGCTCCTCGCCGACGGCTCCTACTTCTGGACCGCCGCAGAGCCGCAGCACGGCTGGCTCGAAGCGGCAGGCGAAGGCCTGAACGCGACCATTGAAGACATGACGGAGAAGCTCTGCGCCCTCTCACTGCAGGGACCACGCGCACGCGACGTGCTCTCCGCCGCCGTTGGCCGCGACATGTCCGACCTCCCCTTCTTCGGTCGCGCCGATGTGACGATCGGTGGCACGGCGGTGGGGATCTCGCGCACCGGCTACTCCGGCGACCTTGGCTACGAACTCTGGATGCCGTTCGACGAAGCGCTCCCAGTCTGGGATGCCCTCATCAAGTCTGGCGAGGACTACACCCTGCGCGTTGCGGGGATGGAGGCGCTCGATGTTGCACGACTCGAAGCCGGACTGATCATGGCGGGCGTTGACTATCACTCCAGTCGCACCGCCAGGCACCCAAGCCTCGCCATCTCGCCGTATGAGATCGGCATGGATCGACTCGTTGACCTTGATAAGCCCGCCTTCATTGGGAAGCGCGCGCTCATGAACGAAGTTGCAGCAGGTGGCCCCGCCAGTCGACTCGTTGGACTCGAGCTTGACCTTAACGTCTTTGAAGACGCCTACCTTGATCTCGGCTACCCGATTGAGCATCCGCTCCGCGCCTGGCGCCACGTCACGCCACTCACGCGCAAGGGCGAGACCATTGGCCGCGCAACGAGCGGCACCTTCTCGCCACTCCTGAAGCGCTCTATTGCCCTCGGCTTCCTCCCAGTAAAGCACGCCGAAGTTGGCAGCACCGTGGGCATTGAGTGGCAGATTGAGGAGACGCGCCATTCGATCCCCGCCACCGTGGTGCCACTTCCCTTCTTGGACCTGCCGCGCAAGCGCAGCTAGAGGCGCGCTGCTCGCTCCTGCGGAATCCCCCACGCGTCGGCAATGCGCGCCGCAGTAAGGACACTCTCTGGCGAACCGTCAGCAACAATTCGTCCCGACTTCATCAGGATCACGCGCGGGAAGAGCTGTCGCACCATGTCGATCTCATGAAAGATGGCGACCACAGTGCGCGCGCGATCGGCGAGTGAGACCAAGAGATCGGCAATCTCCACACGATGCTTGAGGTCGAGATGCACCGTTGGTTCATCCAACGCCAAGATTGGCGTCTCTTGCGCCAGGCCGAGCGCGATCGCAATCAGCTGCTTCTCACCAGCACTGAGGGTGCGCACGTCGCGTGCAGCAAGGTGTGACGCGCCAACGCGCTCCAGCGCCGCGGCGGCGCGCTCTCGGTCATGCGCCGTTGGCCCACTCGGCCCGCGACCGTGCGGAAGTCGACCAAGCGCAACCAGCTCATCAGCACGCGTGGCAAACGGCAGCATCAGGTCCGCACCAACCACCGCAATGGAGCGCGCGATGGTGGCGCGGCTCAAGCCACCGAGCGGTTCGGTGCAGAGAATCACTTCACCAGATGCAACGGGGAGCGTGCCGCTCAGCGCGCGCAGCAGCGACGTCTTCCCTGCGCCGTTGGCGCCAACAATGGCCACGCGCTCCCCTACGCCGATCTTCAGATTGATCTCATCAAGAATCAGCTTCCCGCCAATCTCCACGCGTACGTTTCGCGCGCCGATCAGCTCATAACTCGGGTCGATCTGCATTGCGAACTCGGTACTCATAGCGCGTACCCGGTGCGAGCTCGGTGCAGTAGCCAAAGAAGGAATGGTGCGCCAATGAGTGCAGTGATGACGCCAACGGGGACGCCGATGCTGCGCGCGATCGTGTCGGCAAGCAGCAGCAGGAGCGCGCCGCCGATAGCGGAGAGTGGGAGGACGGCGCGCGGGTCGGGACCAACGGCGAGTCGCACCAGGTGCGGCACCACGAGTCCAACAAAGCCGATCAGCCCAGCGAGCGCCACGGCGGCGGCGGTTGCGAGCGAGGCGAGTGCCACGGCGATCCTGCGCTCGCGTCGCACATCTACGCCAAGGTGCTGCGCCGCTTCGTCACCAAGCAAGAATCCGGCGAGCGCGCGACCGCGCAGTGCAAGGAGTGTTGTGGCGGCAATCAGTGGGAGTGCCGCGGCGGCGAGGCGTGGCCAGGTTGCGCCATCCAAGCCACCGAGCAGGAAGGAGAAGATCGCGCGCAGATTCGCACCACTGGCGAGCATCACCAGTGAGAGCGCCGCAGCAAGGAGTGATGCAACGGCGTAACCGACCAAGAGCACGCTGGCGATCCGCTCTTCACCAGAGCCGATCCCCGCAACACGCCAGACAAGCCCAACAGATGCGAGTGCGCCGAGAAATGCGGCGAGCTGCACGCCGCCCAACTCCCACGCCACACCACCGATCGGTAGCAGGATCGCGATCGCCGCACCGAGAGCGGCACCGCTGCTTGTTCCAAGCACATACGGATCTGCAAGCGGATTGCGCAGCAGCGATTGGAATGCGCCACCGGCGACGGCGAGCGCCGCCCCAACCAAGATCGCCGCGAGGATGCGCGGGAGTCGCAGCTCCATGACGATGGAGGTTGCCCCGGCACCTTGTGCCGCCTCACCAACGCCGAAGAGTTGGCGCGCAAGGATGCTGATCACATCGCCCGGCGCGATCGCAACCGAGCCGAACCCGATCGCAAGCACCGCAACTCCAGCCAGCAGCAGTGCGCCGCCAACGAGTAGTCGCGGGGAGGTCACGGCAGCGTGATCGCTGGGTTGATCGCCTGAATCAGCGCCGCGAGTGCGCTCGCAAGTCGTGGTCCTGGGGTGGTGATCAGATCGCCATCAACGCCACGAATCGCTCCACTCTTCACCGCGGGGATGCTCGACCAGCCGGGGCGTGCCGCCACCGCCTCTGGCGTGACGCCATACGCCGCATCTCCGAGCAGGATCACCTCGGGTGCGGCGGCGATCAGCGCCTCAAGCGAGATCTCATAGACGCCAGGGCTTACGCTCGTGATCGGCGTGCCGCCAGCGAGCGTGATCAACTCCGCCGCGTAATCGTCCGGAGCAAGGCCATAGATCGCCGACGTGGCGTCAATCTCATAGAAGACACTTGGACTCACAGATACATCAACGAGGCTCACGAGCGCCGTGATCTCACCCTCAATGCTCGCCACAAGATCCGCAGCGGGGAGCGTTGCGCCGACCGCGTCACCGATCAGCTGAATTGTCTGCATCACGCCAATGATTGAGGTGGGGTTCAGCGTCACGATGGTTAGGTTCGCCGCGCGCAGTGCGCTGATCGCATCCTCTGGCGTAAATGGCGGAGCGGCAACGAAGACGAGATCTGGCTCCAGCGCCACGATCGCCTCAACATCAACCCCTGAATAGTTGGCAACCGTTGGAATGTTCTTTAGTGCATCAGGTGTGCAGCTGCACTCCGCCGCGGCCACTACGCGATCGGCGAGGCCGAGCGCTGCGAGCGTCTCAAGGCTCGCTGGCGTGAGCGCAACGATCTTCTGCGGTTCAGCACTGATCGTCACGGAGTCGCCCGCGTCATCAATCAGCGTGCGCGGAAAGGCCGCCTCACTCGTTGGGGGGTTGTTCCCTGGGCTCTCCGTACCACTTGCCAAGGGACTCGCTGCGGAGCCGCCGCAGCCGATAACTAGAGATGCCAGAAGAACTCCAGTAGCGAAAAGATGCGTGCGTGCGAAAGCAGTCATGCTTCCTCCCTTGCCTCGAGGGCGAATAGCCTTCCTATGCCGCGTGTCCGGCGACCGGACTTATGTGAGCTGCTCCAGAGGAGCCACTCCCAATAACCGTTGCGGGACAGTGCTGGAATCTCACCAGCTTCGCGTCCACGCGGCGTTGATTGCGGGATCCTAGCAGCCGCGCGTCATGTGCGCTCCCCTCGATACGGGATCGCTACGCGCCGCCTGCGAGGCTCTCACTCCGCCTCCCGCCAGAGGAGGCAGCATGCTCGTACCGCTCCTACTCGCCGCATCGCTTGCGGCGCCGCTCGCCGTGCCACTCGCAGACGGCACGCCGTTTGAGCTACACCTTGCTGCGGGGAGCCTTGCGCTCCTCGGCTGGGACTGGGCGCGTTAACCGCGCGCGAGCTTCTCGCCGATCGCGAGCAGTTCGTCACGCAGTGCGGCGCTGGTTGCTTCGGCGTAGACGCGCACGAGTGGCTCGGTGCCGCTGAAGCGCACCAGCAGCCAGCTCTCGTCTGCGGTGAAGAACTTCACGCCGTCTTTGGTGGTGAGTGGGACGGCGCGCACACTGTGTGAACCGAGCGTGCTCGGTGGCGCGGCCACAAGTTGTGTTGCGAGCCGCTCCTTCACCGCAGGGTATTCGGCGCGTGGGATGTGCACGTCAATGCGCAGGTAGTGCGACTCGCCACCGATCGACTGCACATGCGCGAGCACCTCGCTCATGCTCTTTCGGCCGAGGGCACGCTCACGGACGAGAAGGTCGAGGAGGAGCAGGTCGGCGAAGATGCCGTCACGCTCGGGGAGGTGCATCGCGAAGCCGTAGCCCCCCGACTCTTCGCCGCCCATGGAGGCGCCCGTCTCAATCATCTTCGGCCCCACGTACTTGAAGCCGACTGGCGTCTCAAAGACCTCCACGCCGTAGTGCGCGCCGAGTCGCTCCCCCATCGAGCTCTCGTTCACCGTCTTCACGATCGGTCGCAGATCTTTCTTATGTTCGAGCATGTAATAGACGAGGAGTCCGAACGCCTGCAGCTGATGGATGAACTCTCCCTTCTCAGTAACGGCGCCTGCGCGATCCGCGTCACCATCAAGGAGGAGGCCGAGGTCGTAACCGCCGCCACGCATTGCATCCAAGACCGGATCAATGTGCGGACGAATTGGTTCGGGATTCACGCCACCAAACCACGGGTTGCGCTCGCTCCGCATCTCGGTGACGCGCAACTTGCCACCAGCGAGCAGCCTGCCGATCCAGCCAGCGCCCGCACCGTAGACTGGGTCGACCATGATACTGAGCGGTTGTGCGGCGAGTTGCGCAAGGTCAAGGTTGCGCTCCGCAAACTTCTTGTAGCCAGGATACGGGTCGTAGCGTTCCACCAAGCCCGCCGCCTCAGCGTCCGCAAACGGACGGCCGCTCAGCTCTGGTCCGCTCGTCTTGGCGATCTCCGTCTCAATGCGCTTCAGTAGTTCTGGTCCCGCGGCGGCACCTGAGGGCGCCTTCACCTTGAAGCCGTTATCTAGCCATGGGTTGTGGCTTGCGGTGATGACCACGCCCATCGCAGCGCCGCGCTCCACCACTTCATATGACGCCATCTGCGTTGGCACGGCGGTGGTGGAATAGGCGACAGGGATGTTGTGGGCGAGCAGCATCTCAGCGGCAGTCACCGCAAAGTCCTCTGAGCCGAAGCGGCGGTCATAGGCGATGACCACACCCTTCGCCGTTGCACCATCCTGCTCGACCACGCGTGCAACACCCTCTGCAAGGCGGCGAACGTTTTCAAAGGTGAACTCGTCGCCGATCTTGGCGCGCCATCCGTCGGTGCCGAAGAGGATCTTCGTTGGCTCGCCAGTACCCATGATTAGCTCCTCTCGGCCGCAGCAGCGGCGCGAATCTCTGTATCGCTCATTTGTTCAAGGTTCATACGGATCACCGACGCACCGGTTCGGATCTGCGCCGCACCCGTGGCGTCAATCATGACCACTTTCCCGCTCGGCGTGGTGATGCTGATCGCACCGTTCGCATCCGCCTCGCCACTCGCCGTGAGGTGTGCGCGCAGCGCCTTCCAGTTGCCGATGTCGCTCCAGCCACACTCCAGGGCGAGCGTCCGCACTAAGCCCGCCGCGGCGGCAGGCTCCATCAGCAGCGTGTCAATTGGAACTGACGTGATCGTTGCGTAATCTGCGAGCCCCGCGAGCGTTGTGGCGGCAAACGTCTGTAGCGCGCTACGAAGCGCTGCACGGCGCCAGATAAATGTTCCAGCGTTCCAGCGCGCGCCGCCGCTGATCAGCTGCTGTGCCGTTGCGGCGTCGGGCTTCTCGGTGAATCGCGTCACGCGCTCCCCCTCCGCCACGATGTAGCCGAATCCTGTTGACGGATGCGTTGGCGTGACGCCGAGTGTGACCAGTGCAGTCGGCTCGCTCTGGGCACGTGCGATCGCCGCGGCAAGCGCGCTGCGCCAGGCGTCTGGCTGAAGCACCGCGTGATCGGCGGGGAGGACGAGCATCACCGCATCGTCGGAACGATCGATGCGTTCTGCGGCGAGTGCAACGGCGGGACCAGTATTGCGGCCGATCGGTTCGGTGATGATGTGGCTCTGCTCCAGCGCTGGGAGTGATTCGCGCACCAGCGCCAGCTGCGATGCGGCAACCACCACGTAGATATCTTCGAGTGGGATGAACGGCAGGAGTCGATCAACGGTGGCGGCGAGAAGCGTCTTCCCACCAACGAGTGGGATGAAGGGCTTCGGGCGCTCAGGGCTGCTGAGCGGCCAGAGGCGCGTCCCTCCCCCGCCCGCCAGGATCACCGCGTACGGTCGCGTGCTCATTCGTTGCTCCTCATGTGGGCATCGTAGAGGGCGGACCGAGCCGCGGCTAGGCGGTCGTGGAGCTAGGCGCTGCCGAAGATGCGGCGCAGGAAGCGCGGCATGGAGATGCTGCTGCGACGGATCACGAGTCGCTCTTCGAACTCCGCCTTCACGCTGTAGCCGAGCGACGCGTAGGCGTGGATCGCTGCGCTGTTATCACTGCGGACGTTCAGCACCACTTCGTCGCAGAACTCGAGCAGTCCCGCCGTCACCGCTGAGGTGGTGGCGCGCGCGTAGCCAGCACCGCGGAAGCCGGATGCGGTGAGGACGTTCCCCACCACTGCAATGCGCTCACGACGACCGATCACATGCGTCCCCGCCGCCGCTACGAGTCGGCCGTTGCGATGAATGCCGCGATAGAGCCCCTCCGCTACGGCGAGTGGTGGGAGCCATGCGGCAAAGCCGAGCTGATAGAGACGATTCAGTGATGGCGCATCGGCGGGGACGAGCGGCGCAACGAGTGCCGCCGACTCACCAACATACGGAGTGAACGCTTCGCGATCAACGCCCATGCGCAGCATCGGGTTGATCTTCTCCGTCTCGTACTGAAGGTCGAGGACCGGGTCGCCGCCGATCGGCGTGGGGACCCAGGCGGCGCGTGGCTTGATCCCGTGCGTCAGGATCGCCGCAACACCAGCTGGTTCGCCGTAGAGGTGGAGTGGCTGTGGCGCCCAGCCCGAGTACTCCATGCCGAGGGCAATATGCTCACTCCCACGACGCGCCACGTAGCAGCGTGTCCGCGGGAACTCACCGTCATCAAGGTCACAGAGTGCGTGCGCGGTGATCCAGCGATCACCACTAATGAGCGAGCGGACCAGCTCGCGATCTCGCGTCGCCGCAACTTCGATCGGCAGCTCGGCCATGGCGTCCTTAGATTCGCTCTGCAACGCCCGCGGCGAGGATCTCGTAGCGCGGCGCGCGCACCGTCACTCCCGCAGCAACGCTACGTGTCGCAACGCTCCCGCCAGCGGCGGCGTTCAGTTCGGTCCCCTCCGCTTCGGCGATCCTGCGAGCCAGTGCCTCTGCGTCCTTTGATGCTGCTGCGCTGAGCGTTGCAACGAGGAGGATCGGGATCTTGCGCGCCGCAGCTGCGGCGGCGAGTGCCACGCCACCAGCAAGCACGACTGCGCCTCCGTCAGTAGCAACCGCGTCGCTCGCGAGCAGTAGCGCACACGCCTCACCTCGCGCGATCGCGAGGGTGAGTTGCGCCTCGCTCATCAGTGTTGCTGGGAGGTTGATGCGCACCGCATCCGCTGCGTCGAGTCCACCGAGTCGCGTCACACCGCGCGGGTCAACACTCGGACCTTCGGCAATCAAGATCCGTGCAACACCAGCGCGTCGGAGCCCCTCATGTCCTGGGGCGTTGTCCCCCCAGAACGTTGCGCCAAGTCCTGGTCCTGTGGCGACCGTTGCACCCTTACTGTTGCAGCGCGCAAGTGCCGCCGCGATGCGCCCCGCTTGCGCCGCGCGTGCAACGATCTGCGCCGTGGCGTGCGCGGCAACCAGTTGACCGAGTGAGCCAGGTGCGGCGGCGAGGAGTGCGCTCACCTCGTCGCGCAGTGCGTCGGAGAGTGGTGCGGCGTTGCGCAGCGCGGCGCCGGCGGCCTGGATGCGCGCTGGACGGGCTGGCGCGTCGCTCACATCTTCAGCGGCGAGCGAGAGGCCTGCGGCGAGTGCGCGGATTGGACCCGGCGCCATCACGCAGGCGGCAAGTGCGGCGGCGAGTGCGCCAGGGGTATCGGCACGACGCTCGAGGATCTGCGCGGGGAGGGCGCGAACGTCGAGCAGGATCAGGCCTTGCGCGTCATCACGCACTGGTGAGGCGAATGCTGCGGCGGGAGTCTCCTCGTTGAGCGGCACAAGTCCTGCGTCGAGTGGGAGGTCGAGCGCCGCCTCCGCCGCGCGTCGCTGCGGCTGTGGCGCGTCGTCTACGAGATCGGCGAGTGGATCCTCAATCCGCAGATCATCGGCGAGCTCCCCCGCCTCGCGACGAATGGCGCCAACAACGCCAAGCAGCGAGCTTGCAGACTTGACGCCATCTTTGGCGATCTGGCGCAAGAAGTCGCGCCGATCTGCGGGCTGTCCTGAAGTGGCCTGCTCCTTCTCGGGCGTGTCGCCCATCGTCAGTTAGAAGGGGATGATCGCGGAGACGATCCCGTCAGGGAGACGGGCGCGACCGCCGAGCGCAGGGAGTTCGGCGAGGAAGCTGATCCCAACCACCTGCGCGCCGAGCTGCTCAACAAGTCGGATGGTGCCAGCAACGGTGCCGCCAGTGGCGAGCACGTCGTCAACGATCACCACGCGCTGGCCAGGGGTTAGTGCGTCGCGATGAAGCTCAAGGACGTTCTTCCCGTATTCAAGTTCGTACTCCACGGTGATCGTTTCACCAGGGAGCTTGCCGAGCTTGCGCACTGGAACAAAGCCAATGTTGAGCGCATGGGCGATCGGCGCACCAAAGATGAAGCCACGGGATTCGATGCCGACAATCACGTCAGGCTTCTGGGCGCGAATCGGCGCCATCATCGCCTCGATCGCGGCGGTAAACGCCTCACCATCCTGCAGCAGGGTGGTGATGTCACGGAAGACGATCCCTGGCTTCGGGAAGTCAGGGATCGTTCGGACCTTGGAGGCGAGCTGTTCTGGGTTCACGTGCGGAAGTTTACGCGAGAGGGGCGGCGGACGTGGCGGCCGCCTCCAGTCGCCGTGCCTCCACGGCGAGCGCCCCCACGATCTCCACCGCAAGGCGCCAGGTGCGCTCTGGGCTCGCCGCGACGGTAGAGCGGAGTCCCCCCTGCTGGAAGCTGAGCTCCCCCCGTGGTCGATCGGCGAGGACGCGCTCCGCAACGCCGCGTGGCAGGTCACCGAATCGAATCACCAGGCGACCCTCATCGCGCACGATCGACGCGATCCCCGCGTCACTCGCGTCGGCGCGAAGTTGCGCCACTTCAATAAGTCGCTGCGCTGGCGGCGGCGCCTCGCCGAATCGATCGCGCATCTCGTCTGCAATGGACTCGATTGACTTCTCGCTCTGCGCCGCGCCGAGTCGGCGATAGAGATCGAGTCGCTGCCCCTCATCCTCCACATAGCTGTTCGGTAGATGTGCTGTGACCGGAAGGTCGAGGATCGCCGTACTGCGCTTGCGCACCGGCGGACGACCCTCGCGCTCGGCGCGCTTCACCTCAACCGATTCGGCGAGGAGTTGCGAGTAGAGATCGAACCCGACCGCGGCAATGTGTCCCGACTGTTCGCCACCGAGCAGATCACCCGCACCGCGAATCTCAAGATCGGCGAGCGCCAACTGGAATCCGGCGCCAAGGTGCGCCGCATCAAAGATCGCCTTCAGTCGCTTCCGCGCAACCTCGCTCAACGCATCCTCCTGGCGATAGAGGAGGTAGCACCAGGCGCGACGACTGCTTCGCCCAACGCGGCCGCGCAGCTGATAGAGCTGCGCCAGGCCGAGCTTATCGGCGCGATCCACAACGATCGTATTGGCATTTGGAATGTCGAGACCCGACTCAATGATGGTGGTACAGACCAGAATGTCCACCTCGCCGCGGACAAACTCGCCCATCACGCGCTCGAGCTTGCGATCCTCCATCTGTCCGTGACCCACGGTAATCCGTGCATCTGGCAAGAGTCCGCGCAGCTGCTCCGCCGCCGCCTCAATCGATTCCACACGATTGTGGACGTAGTACGACTGACCGCCGCGCTCCAGCTCTCTGGCGAGCGCATCGCGCACCAGTTCAAGGCTCGCCTCGGCAACGCGCGTCGCTACAGGGTGGCGGTCCTCTGGTGGCGTCTCAATCGTGGAGAGGTCGCGAATGCCGGAGAGGGCGAGATTCAGCGTGCGCGGGATCGGCGTGGCGGTGAGCGTCATCACGTCGAGCTCAGCGCGGATCGACTTCAGCCGCTCCTTTGCCGCAACACCGAAGCGATGCTCTTCGTCAACGACCAAGAGACCGAGTCGGCTAAACGAGACGTCCTTTGACAGGAGTCGGTGCGTGGCGACGACAAGGTCCACGCTTCCATCATTGAGGCCCGCCACCACCTCGGCCTGCTTTGCCGGCGAGATGCTACGCGAGAGGAGTTCGAGTCGGAATGGATACGCCGCAAGACGGCGACGGAAGGTTTCGATGTGTTGCAGCGCCAAGATGGTGGTGGGGACGAGGAGCGCCACCTGGCGCCCGGCTTCCAGCGCGGCGAAGGCGGCGCGCAGCGCCACCTCGGTCTTCCCGTAGCCAACGTCGCCCACAATGACGCGATCCATGGGCCGTGCGCGTGCAAGGTCGCCCTTGGTTGCCTCAATTGCGGCGAGCTGATCTGGCGTCTCGCGGAAGGGGAAGGCCGCCTCGAATTCAATCAGCCACGGTGAGTCGCCCTGGATCGGCGGACGGTGCGCCAGCTCGCGCGCCGCATAGGTGCGCAGCAACTCATCGGCAAGATCGTCCGCTGCACTCTTGGCGCGATCCTTCGCACGTCGCCACTCGCCGCCGCCGAGTCGACTGAGTGCCGGATCCTCTGCGCCCGTGTAGCGCGCAATCCTGCCGAGCTGCTCAGTTGGAACAAAGACGCGATCACCGCCGCCGTACTCAATCTCCAAGTAGTCGCGCTCGTCCCCCTCGCCGCCGCGACGCACCATGCGCAGGAATCGTCCGAGGCCGTGATCGATATGCACCAACAGGTCGCCTGGCGTCAGCCGCTCCGCCGCCTCCCGCGTGATGCCGCGACGGTGCACCGCCACGCGGCGGACGCGCGTTGCGCCGAAGAGTTCGCGATCGGTAATCACTGTGAGCGCATCCACGCCGCCTTGGAAGCCGCCGTCGAGTCCACCGTGCAGGAGCGTGATGCTTCCCGGTTTCGGATCGCGTGGGATCGACTCACTCACGGGTGTTGCAACACCAGCCTCAGCGAGCAGCTCGGCGAGTCGCGACGCCTGCTCCGAGACGATCACCACGCGCGCGCCGTCGCGTTGCCACCCCTCTACCGCCTCGCCCATGGCGCGCGTGCGGCCAGCGGGGACCAGCGGGTCGTGCCAGGAGAAGGGATCGCTCGGCGTGCTCTTGGTCATGCGCCCCGCTTCAGAACTCCAGGTGAGTTCAAGTCGCGCAGTTCCACTAGACGCGAGTGCCGCAATGCTGAGTGCTGGTGGCGGGATTGGCGCCGGCCATGACGGCGGCAGAATGCGCGTGGTGCGCAAGACATCAAAGCGTTCGGCGCTCTGGCGTGCCAGTGACTCTGCGGTGGTGACGAGTTCGCTCGGCTCATCAAGGATTATGAGCGCGTCGCCGAACGCGTCGATCGGTCGCGTTGGCGCAATGAGTGGCGCCCAGATCTCTAGTCCGTCGCCGCGATCTGGTTGATCGGCTGACTCCCAGCGTGCGAGATCGGCGAGCAGTCCTGGCGCAAGCTCCACGCCGTCTTTTGCGGCAATCTTTTCGGCTGCCTTACGCGCGGCGGCGACTCGTGCCGCGCCGAGCGGAAACTCGCTTGCGGGGAGGAGGTACGCGCGTGGGAGCGTCGCGCCGCTCCGCTGTGTTGCCGGATCAATGGCACGGATGCTCTCAATCTCATCGCCGAACCACTCCACACGCAGTGGCTCACTCGCCCCTGCGGGGAAGAGGTCAAGGATGCCGCCGCGTCGCGCAAACTCGCCGCGTCCGCCAACAAGCGGGACGCGCTCGTAGCCGAGGGCCGCCACACGGTGCGTTGCGTCATCAAGCGACATGCGCGCGCCAGGCTGCATCAGTAGTGAGCCCTCACTGAGGCTGGCTGGATCGATGCTGTTCTGCAGCGCGGCAATCAGTGACGTAACGAGGATGTGCGACAGACCGCCACTCCATGCGGCGAGTGCCGCCACGCGACCGGCCGACTCATCCACCACCAGCTCACCGCGCTCATATGGAAGGGCGCTGCGCGGCTCAAGGAGGGTGATGCTCTCAGGGTCGCTGACCCAGGCGCGCAGCGTGTCAGCGACGCGCTCCGCAACCTCTGGGTCACGCGCAATCCAGACCACGCGCTGATCTGCAGCGAGTGCGGCAACAAGCGCCGCCTTTGCCGGATGTGGAAGGTGGATCAGCGATGCGGCGTGCTTCTTACCAAGCGTGCGCTGAATCTCTGCGAACGGTTCGCTTTCCGAGAGGCGCGCGAGCAGCGCGGCGAGCGCCACGCGCGATCCGCTCACCGTTCGGAGTCGGTTCGGTCGCCCTTGCCGAGCGGCTTCCGCCAGCCGTGCGCCGTCTTGCGAATCCCGTCGCTCCCAGCGGGACCGTCAACCTCTCCCGCCTTCGGCAGGTTTGCAGGATCCGAAGCGCTCCCCGCCTCAGGCTCTGCAAGCTTCCAGTTGTTAAACGCGGTCGCCGCCTTATTCAAGCCGAGCCGCGCCCAACTCTCAATCGCCTCGCCTGCGGCGGCGCTGATCTCTGGGATGCGCAGACGTTCGGCGGCGCTGAACTCGTTCAGCACATGCTGCTGCGCCCCGCCACTCCCGGATGGATCGCCGATCCCAACGCGAAGGCGTGGATAGCGATCGGTCTGCATCTCCGCCTCAATTGAAGCGAGCCCATTATGCCCACCATCACTGCCGCTCTCGCGGAAGCGCAGCGCGCCGAAGGGGAGGCTGAAGTCGTCCACCACCACCAGAAGATGATCAATAGAGACGCGATCAGCGGCGAGCAGCTTGCGCACCGCAATCCCTGACTCATTCATGAAGGTGGTTGGCTTTGCCACAACAAGGTCGAGTCCGAGCACGCGGCCGGCATGCACCATCGCCGCGTCGCGCTCTTTCCCACCGCCACGCCACTTCACGCGATCGGCGAAGGCGTCCAGAATCAGCCAGGCGATGTTGTGTCGCGTGTAGCGATACTTCTCGCCTGGATTCCCGAGTCCTACAATCAGGCGTCGATCAACGCTCATCGGCCGCTCCTCTTCATTGCTGCAGTATGCGCGCGCAGGATGAGCGTCTGCTCACGCCACATCGCCGCCTGAGACGCCGGGGTGTCGTGATCCCAGCCGCAGAGGTGCAGCGCGCCGTGAACGGCGAGGAGGCGGACCTCATCCGCCACCGAGTGCTTCGTCGCCCCATCCGTTCCGCCACGCCCGTCGCGGGCCTGTTCGATGGCACGATCCACGCTGATCACGATGTCACCGATCGGCAACTGCGCCGCCACGCCGCGCTGCCGCGTGCTGGCGCTTCGTGCGCTGGCGCGCGCAGGGAAGTCGCGCGGGTCAATCAACGGGAAGCTGAGTACATCAGTGGGACCGCGCTTCCCCATATGCGTTGCGTTGAGCTTTGCGATCGTGTCGTCATCAACGAGGGTGAGCACCGCTTCGCCGTTGGCTGGTGCGCCGGCGCGACGCAGTGCGCGCGCAACAAGTGCGGAGAGTTCTGTTGAGGTGATGCTGACTCCGCCACGACGCTGCCGAGTGACGCGGGCGCGCGGGCCTGCGTCGCGACTCATCCGAGTGCTGCGAGTGCCGCGGTGACCTTCCCGGAGAGGACCTTGCCGTCGACGCGACCCTTTGTCTTGGGGGCGAGCCAGCCCATCACCTTCCCCATCTCCTTCGCGGAGCTGGCGCCGGTCTCGGCGATCGCCTGCTTCACCAGCGCATCCACATCTGCGTCGGTGAGCTGCTCTGGGAGGTAGACGGCGAGGATCGCAATCTCCGCCTCTTCGGCGGCGGCAAGGTCTGGCCGATTCGCCGCAAGGTATGCGTCAACAGATTCACGGCGCGTCTTGACCGCCTTCACCAGGACGGTGAGCGTCTCCTCATCAGTGGCGTCGTGCTTCTGCTCCTTCTCAACGAGTGAGAGTGCAGAGAGCGCCATACGGATGGTGTCGCGGCGTAGCGTCTCGCCCGACCGCATTGATGCGGCCATATCGGCTCTTAGCTGTTCACGAAGCGACATGCGCTGCTCCTCTCCGACGGCTCGCGCCGCCACGGGGCGCGCGAGGGATCAGATCCCGCGAGGGCCTGACGGCTTCTTCTTCTTTGCGTCCTTGCGCTTCTTCTTCTCCGCTGCGTTTTCGAACGCGTCGCGGCGACGAGACTCGGCAAGGATGCCGGCCTGCTGGACCTTCTTATTGAATCGGCGCAACGCAGCCTCAAAGGACTCGTTATCACCAATGCGAACTTCTGCCACTTATGTACCTCCTATGGGATGAGGAGGATACCCGATTCAGCGAGGGGCCGACTCAACGAGGGAGAGGGATCTCTTCCCCGAGCGTGGCGAGCACGACGAGGAGGGCCTCCGCTGCGGCGGGATCTGGGTCTGCCGAAGGGGTGCGCTGGAAGAGGATCAGGAGGCTGCCGCTGAGGCGGAGGGTGAATCGAGCATCTGGGGGGACCAGGACGAGCGTCTGCGGGGCGACGAGATACTCCGCAACTCGCCCCGCCGCGCTGGAGGCGGAGGCGGCGTCAGGGAAGACCACGGCCACCAGCGGGATTCCGACCGGGTCGTTCGTTGATGCGCCGCGCACCACAACGCGCGGCAGGGCATTGAACTCTGGCGGGAGTGGTGGGCGCACATCGGCGCCACCCGTGATGACGCCGAGTCCCGCGGCGCGAATCGCCGCACTCAGATACTCCGTCGCCTGTGCCGTCTCTTCAGCACTGCGCGGTGTTGGCGCAGCAGATGCGGGTTGCCCCTGTGGCTCAGGTGGTGGTGGTCCGCCAGAGAGCGCTGTGAAGAGGGCGAAGCCAGCGATCAAGATGAAGAACGGCACGGCACGCGAGCGGCGCGAACGTTTTGGCTGCGGCGCCTCACTCATCCTGGTGGCCAGGTGAGCTGCCTTCCGGCGAGCAGGTGGTAGTGCAGATGTTGAATTGCCTGGCCACCCTCGTCGCCGACATTACTCACCAGTCGCCATCCGCGATCCGCGTAGCCAGCCGCCGCGGCGAGCTCCGCCGCAACGGCGTGCATGCGCGCAAGGAGCGCCGCATGTTGCGGCGTGTCGCGAAGATCGGCGGCCGAACCAATATGTTCGCGCGGGACGATCAGTAGATGCAGTGGCGCCTGTGGCGCAATGTCCTCAAAGGCAATCACAAGGTCGGAGGCGTGGTGCTGCGTGCTTGGCAGCTCGCCGGCGATGATGCGACAGAAGAGACAATCAGCCATGCGTCAATTCTAGCGCAACCCACTCGCCCTCTCCCCAACGCTCAACCAAGGTGAGTCCCACCGCACTGAACGCGGCGATCGTCTCATCTGCACGTGCGGTGAAGATGCCGCTCGCCAGGAGTCGTCCACCAGGTGCAACGGCGGCGGCAAGGAGTGGCGCGAGCTGGATGTGCAGGGCCGCGACAAGGTTCGCTACAACGAGTGGTGCAGCGTTGGCGAGTGGGAGTGAGCCGAGTGAAATCGTTGCGCGCGCGCTGAGACCGTTGCGCTCAAGGTTGCCGCGCGCCGCGTCAACGGCGAGCTGATCAATATCAATACCGCTCCCGTGCAACGCGCCGAGCTGCAGCGCCGCGGCGAGCAGGATGCCGCTCCCCGTTCCAACGTCAACGATCCCCGCTCCGTCGCGCGGGAGTGCGGCAAGGAGTCCGGCGTCCGCCCAGCGGTTGAGGCCAGCGAGCGCAAGGCGCGTGGTTGGATGGAGCCCAGTGCCGAACGCCTGACCCGGATCGATCACCACCACCGCGTCACCTGGCTCGGCGACGTGTTCACTCCATGGCGGTCGAATCACGATCCTGCCGAGGCGAAGGACAGGGAACTCGGCGCGCCAGGTGGTCGCCCACTCCTCTGCAGGAATGCTGCGCATCGCTAGTTCACCAATCCCGCGCAACCCGAGGCCGCTCCCAGCGATCGCGGCGAATCGTTCAAGTTCGTCACGCAACGCCGCCGCCGCCGCCTGATTCGCGGCGGTATCTGGAAGCCAGGCGCGGATGCGCACAGGGGCGAGCGGATCGTGTGGCGGCGTCAGCGCATCATCGGGGATCACTGGTGGGACGGCGGGTTCGGCGCTCGTGCCAGCGGGGGCGAGGCGCGCCAGACGCTCGCTGATCGCCTCTGCTGATTCAGGGTCGCAGGTGATGGAGAGTTCGAGCCAGCCGTCGTCGCTCAGTTGATCTCCTCGCCGCTCGCCTTAGAGAATCGCTCCAACGCTTCGCGTTGCTCCTTGCTCAACTTCTTTGGCACTTCAACCGCAACAACAATGCGCAGATCGCCGCGCTGCGATGGTCGTCGCACGTTCGGTGCGCCGCGACCCTTCAACCGTAGCTCAGCGCCCGGCTGTGTCCCAGCCTTGATCTCCAGCTCCTCTTCACCTTCGGCGGTTGGAATGAGGACGCGCGCGCCGAGCGCCGCCTGCGAGATGGAGATTGGAATCTCCGTAAGAAGGTCAATGCCGTCGCGCACAAGTTGTGGATGCTCTTCAACGGTGACGACCACATAGAGGCTCCCCGCCGGTCCACCGCGTCGCCCCGACTCGCCTTGACCTGAGAGTCGAATCTGCGTCCCGTCATCAACGCCTGGCGGAATGTCTACGCGGAGACGCTTACTTCCGTTGAGACGGCCTTCGCCGCGACAGCTGCTGCACGGCTTCTCGATGATCTTCCCTTCGCCGGAACACTTGCCGCACGGCGCGGAGACCGCCATCTGGCCGAGCAGCGTCTGGCGCACGGTGCGCACCTCGCCGCGACCACCACAGCCATCGCAGCTCTTCGTCCCTGAACCCTTTGCGGCACCGTTGCCGCCGCACGGCTCACAGGCGACGCGCATATCAAGGTTCACCTCGCGCGTTCCACCGCGAATGGATTCGGCGAAGCTCACCTTCATGTCAAAGCGGAGGTCATCACCAGGTGGCGGACCGGTGCGTCGCGCGCCGCGTGCCGCGCCACCGAAGAAGCCTTCAAAGAGATCCTCAACTGAGCCGAAATCACCGCCACCGAATCCACCAGAGAATCCGCCGCCAGGGAAGCCTCCCGCCCCGCCAGGTCCGCCGCGTCCCCCACCGCCTGGCGCGCCACCAACTCCCGCCTCACCGAAGCGGTCGTAGCGCGCGCGCTGCTCCGTGTCAGAGAGCACTTGATATGCATCGTTCAACTCCTTGAACTTTGCCGCAGCGTCCGGCGCCTTGGAGACGTCGGGGTGATGCTTCTGCGCCGCCTTGCGGAAGGCCTTCTTGATGTCGTCCGCACTTGCAGACTTCGGCACACCAAGGATTGAATAGAAGTCGCGGGCCATGGCGCGCCTACTTCAGGAGCAGCTTGCCGAGTCGGCTCACTGCGTGACGGTATCCAAGGAAGCCGATCAGCGCGAGGAAGCCGATATCAACGAGCATCATCAAATTGAGATCGCCGAAACAGAGCGAGCGAATCAGGTGCGTCCCACGCGTCAGGGGAGAGAGCTCCGCCACATAACGCAGGGCTCCCGGATAGATCTCCACCGGATAGAAGGTTGCAGAGAAGAGGAAGAGTGGCGTCAGGATGATGAAGATGAAGTCGAAGTCCTTCCACGAGCGCAAATGTGTGGTCAGCGCAAATCCTGCGGCACCAAAGGCGAAGCCGATGAACACCACGGCGAACGGCGTCAGCAGCGCGAGTGGTGAGGCGACCAGGCCAAAGACGAACATCACGGCGAGGAAGGCAACGGCGTAGATCACGCCGCGCAGGTTTGACCAGAGCAGCTCACCAACAGCCAAGTCGCCAACAGAGACTGGCGTGGCGAGGATCGCGTCATAGACCCTTGCGTACTTCAACTTGTAGAAGACGTTGAAGGTGGAATCAAAGATGGCACCGTTCATTGCAGCGCTCGCCAACAGTGCTGGTGCAACGAAAGCCGCATAGGGAACCTCAACCCCGTTGTATGGGAGCGTCCCGATCACGCCGCCAACACCGAAGCCGATTCCGAGAAGAAAGAAGAGCGGCTCAAAGAAGCCGGTGGCGATCATCAGCCACTGGCGCCGATAGACGAAGACGTTCCGCTGAAAGACGGAGAGGGCGCGTGGCGCAATTGAGGCGATCACTTCAGCATCCTGCGGCGGAAGAGGATCGAGGCGATCACAGTGCCACCGATTGTCCAAGCAGCTAGAACGGCAACGTGTGTCGCCGCGTTCGGGATCTCAGTCCCGAGTGCAAGGCCACGCGCCAGCGCAACGCCGTGCGCAAGCGGCGTGCACCAGGAGAAGAGTTGCGCCCAACTTGGCAGGCTCTCAATGGGGAAGTAGGTGCCCGAGAAGAAGGTGAGCGGGGTGATGATGAGGCGGAAGATGATCGCAAAGCCTTGGTCTGTCTTCTGCGTCACGGAGAAGGCGGTGACGGGAGCGGCGAAGGCGAGCCCGGTGAGCGTGGAGACGCCGACCATGGCAAGCGCACCGAGTGGGCTCGTGGCGATGCCGGCCACGAGCAGCACGCCGGCGAAGAAGGCGGCGGCGAAGGCGACCTTTCCACCCATGAAGAGGATTGCCCCAACGATGATGTCGGTCGGCTTGAGCGGTGTTGCCACCATGGCGTGATAGATGCGCACCCACATGATGCGGCCGAGGATCGGCCAGGCCGCCTCACCCGCGCCGAACTGCATCGCCTGGCTCGCCATGAGGGCGGGGGCGATATAGGCCACGTAGCTCACCCCGCCGGTGATCTCCGCCGCGCGATCACCAACTAGGACGCCAAGCCCAATGCCGAGTCCAGCAAGCACAACGAGCGGCTCAATGAAACCGGAGAAGACCGAGCCGATCCACTCGCGGCGATAGACAGCGACCATGTAGCCAAACACGTGACGCCAGCGCGTTGGGTGCGGGAGATAGGCACCAATCGTTGAGAAGAGTCCGCGTGATCGTCGCGGCGCGATCTGCGCCGCGCTCACTCGTCGAGGCTCCGGCCAGTCAGTCGAAGGAAGACATCTTCAAGGCTTGAGCGGCGCACCAGCCAGCTCTCTGGGGCGAGGCCGTGCTCCAGTGCGCGCGCATGTGCCGCTTCACCATTCTCGCAGCCGATGATCACGCGTTCGGCGAGTCGCTCGTAGCGATCACCAATACCTTCGAGCGCCTCCTTGCTAATGCGGCTCGTCCCTTCAGGGAAGCGCAACTCAAGGACTTCGCGTGAAGCGTGCTCTTCAATCAGTTGTCGCGGCGAACCTTCCGCAACGATCTTCGCCTGATCCATCACCACGAGTCGGTCGCAGAGCTGCTCCGCCTCATCCATGTAGTGCGTCGTCAAGACGATCGTTGTGCCAGAGCGCTTCAGTCGCTGCAGCGCATCCCAGAGAAGGTGGCGCGCCTGTGGGTCAAGGCCGGTAGTCGGCTCATCCAACATCAAGACGCGCGGTGCATTGATTAGCGAACGCGCAATAGAGAGCCTGCGCTTCATACCACCAGAGAGCGGCTCCACCTGATCCTTGGCGCGATCGGAGAGTTGGAAGAGTTCAAGAAGCTGATCGGCGCGCTCGGCAATCTCCTTGCGCTCAATTCCGAAGAAGCGTCCGAAGATGAGCAGATTCTCCCGAACGGTGAGCTCTTGGTCGAGCGTCTCCTGCTGATGCACCACGCCGAGCTGCCCGCGAATGTGCGGACCATTCGTATCTGGATCGCTCCCAAAAATCTCAAGGGTTCCGGCGGTACGCGGCGAGACACCAGCGATCATGCGCATCGTGGTCGTCTTCCCCGCGCCGTTCGGTCCGAGGAAGCCGAAGAACTCGCCGTCGCGAACGTCAAAGTTGATGGCGTCCACGGCCGTCCGCGGCCCGAAGGTCTTCGTCAGACCTCGGGCGCGGATCAGGGCCGTAGCGTTCGAAGTTGAGAGGTTCATCTGAGAGAGATTAAACCTCCTGCGCTTCGCCTTCGATTGTCTCCTCGCCGGCGGCCTTCTCGGACGCCCCTTCGGCGCCCTCAGGCGTGCCGGCCTGCTGATTTTGTGCGTAGGCGGCGGTGCCGATCTCGCTCATCACCTTCGCCAACGCCTCAGCCTTCTCCTTCACCGGGTCGAGCGACTCGCCCTTCAGCGCCTCGCGAACTTCACCGATAAGGGTCTCAGCCTGAGCCTTCTTCTCCGCATCAACCTTGTCGCCAAGGTCGGTGAGGGTCTTCTCGGCCTGGAAGGCGAGTGCCTCGGTCTGATTTCGGAAGTCCACCGCTTCGCGGCGAACCTTGTCCTCAGACTCGTGCTCTTTCGCCTCGCGGACCATGCGGTCCACATCGTCCTTCCCGAGCATCGAGCTGCCGGTGATGCGTACCTGCTGCTCCTTCCCAGTGGCGCGATCCTTCGCCTTCACATCGAGGATGCCGTTCGCGTCAATGTCGAACGTCACCTCAATCTGCGGCACGCCGCGTGGCGCGGATGGGATCCCGTCAAGGATGAACTTTCCGAGCGTCTTGTTATCCGTTGCGAACTCGCGTTCGCCCTGCAGCACGTGGATCTCCACCTGCGGCTGGTTATCTGACGCCGTTGAGAAGGTCTGGCTCTTTGACGTTGGGATCGTGGTGTTCCGCTCAATGAGCTTCGTCATCACGCCGCCCAGCGTCTCAATGCCGAGCGAGAGTGGCGTCACGTCAAGCAGCAGCACATCCTTCACGTCGCCCGCGAGGACGCCGCCCTGGATCGCCGCGCCGATCGCAACCACCTCGTCTGGGTTCACGCCCTTTGATGGCTCCTTGCCACCGAAGAGCGCCTTCACCGCCTCGACCACCGCTGGCATGCGCGTCATCCCGCCAACCAGAACGACCTCGTCGATCTCGGATGGCTTCAGGCCCGCATCCTTCAGCGCGGCGATCACCGGTGCCTTCGTCTTCTCAATAAGGTCTGCAACGAGCGACTCGAGCTTCGCCTTGGTCAACGTGACGACCACGTGCTTTGGCCCCGTGGCGTCTGCCGTGATGTAGGGCAGGTTGATCTCGGTCTGGCCGGTGCCAGAGAGCTCGATTTTCGCCTTCTCCGCAGCCTCCTTCAGGCGCTGGAGCGCCTGCTGGTCCTTGGAGAGGTCGATCCCCTGATCCTTCTTGAACTCGGCGAGGAGCCAGTCAATGATGCGCTGGTCAAAGTCGTCACCACCAAGGTGCGTGTCGCCATTAGACGACTTCACCTCAAAGACGCCGTCGCCCAACTCCAAGATGGAGATGTCGAACGTGCCGCCACCTAGGTCGTAGACGGCGATCTTCTCTTCCTTCTTCTTATCAAGACCGTAGGCAAGCGCCGCCGCCGTTGGCTCATTGATGATGCGCTTCACGTCAAGACCTGCGATGCGGCCGGCATCCTTTGTTGCCTGTCGCTGCGTGTCGTCGAAGTACGCGGGAACAGTGATGACCGCCTCAGTGATCTTCTCGCCGAGGAAGGCCTCTGCGTCTGCCTTCAGCTTCTGCAAGATCATTGCCGAAACTTCCTGTGGCGAATACGACTCACCAGAATCAAGCTTCACCTTGACGCCGTCGCTCTTCCCATCCTTCTCTACGGTGTACGGAATGAGCCCCTTCGTCTTTGAAACTTCTGCGTCGTCGAATCGGCGACCCATGAAGCGCTTGATGCTAAAGACGGTGTTCTTCGGATTCGTGACAGCCTGGCGCTTGGCGAGTTGCCCCACTACGCGCTCTCCGCCCTTAACAAAGCCGACCACCGACGGAACGGTGCGTCCGCCTTCAGACGAACTGATGACCGTTGGCTCACCGCCAACCATTGCTGCAACCACGCTGTTCGTGGTCCCTAGATCGATCCCGATAATCTTTCCCATCGAGTTGCTCCTTTCACTACTGATTTCTAATGTTCAAAGAGAATGCGAAGTCGTCGGTTGGCGATTTAATCGGTTGCAACAGAGACGACCGCTGGGCGAAGGATTCGATCGCGAATCTTCCAGCCCTTGCGGTGCTCCTGAAGCACCTCTCCTGGTGGCTTGCCACTCCCCGGCACCTGCGCAACCGCTTCGTGTTCGCGCGGATCAAATGGCTGGCCGATCGACTCATACGGTCGCGCCGCTTCGCTCTCCATCACGGCGAGCAGCTTGCGATGAATCGCGGCGATCCCCTCAACCCACGGCTCGCTCTTCAGCCCTTCTGGGAGTGAGGCGAGGGCGCGGTCGAGGTCGTCAAGGACAGCGAGCGTCTTCAGAAGGAGCGTCTCGCTTGCGAGTCCCGCCTCGCGCTCCCGCTCTTCGGCGGTGCGGCGGCGGAAGTTTGCGAAGTCGGCGGCGGTCCGCTGGTGTGCGGCGATCTGCTCGTCGCGCTCCAGGAGGGCGGCCTCAAGGGGGCTCAGGGCCTGATCCGAGGAAGCCTGATCCGAGGCGACCTGCTCAGCGGCGGCCGGCTCTGCGCCCGCCTCGCCAGCTGGCTCTTCGCGCTCCTTGGTGCTCCAGGGTCGTCCCGCCATCGTGCTCTCCTTCGTGTTCGTGCGGGGCTCAGCCCCGCCTCTCGCACAAGTTAGCAGTCTCTTGATGCGAGTGCTAACTCACTGGGGTGAGAATACGACGGCAGGGAGCGATCGTCAAGGGTGCGGGCTAGGCGGCGTGGAAGCGGCCGACCAGCTCCGAAAGGAGGGTGGCCACGTAGCGAACCGTCCCCACCGCGCGGGGGTACGGCATCCGGGTTGGGC
Source organism: Candidatus Limnocylindrus sp. (assembly GCA_044343985.1). Lineage (GTDB taxonomy): Bacteria > Chloroflexota > Limnocylindria > Limnocylindrales > Limnocylindraceae > Limnocylindrus. Next base: position 10,708 of record JBIJDR010000003.1, on the reverse strand, counting down.
CGAGCACCCCGACAACGCCGAGGGCGCGACCGGGAATTCCGTAGGGGGCGAGGACGAGTGAGACCCCGTGCATTTCGGTCGGCGCATTCTCGGTGCCAATGAAGAGCTGCACGCTGTTCCCCTGTGAGACTTCGCGTACGAGCTGTCCGAGGTAGCCACGCCCTTCGAGTGCGGTGAAGACGTTGCGGAGTCGAGCGCTGTCGGCGAACTCTGGCGCCTCCATCACGTTGAGGAGGCCGTCGCTGAAGACCTGCTCCACTGAGGCGGCGTCCACTTCGCGCAGCAGCCGAGCGAGCCGCTCCATCACGGTGTGCGTCACCGCGCGAAGCGGTGTGGATTCGGCGAGCGCGCTGGCGCGCGCCTCAAGATGGTCGGCGGTGCAGCCGATCAGTGTTGCGTTGAGCCTGTTCGCAATGCTGGTGAGTTGCTCCTGATCAACGCCCTCTGGCAGCGGCAGCAGTGTGGGGCGGACGCTGCCGTCACTCACCACCGCAACGAGGGTGGCCAAGCGATCGGCGCTGCTCACCAGGTCAACGTGTCGGAGGCTTGCTGATGTGGGACGCATCGGTGTGGCGAGACCGGCAACGTGCGTGGAGTGCGCCAGGGTGCTCGCCGCAATGCGGAACCACTGATCGGCGCCGCCTTCGGCCTGGCCGAACTGGTGGCGAATCATGAGTCGATCAACTTCAGTGACCTCATCCGGAACGGCGATCTCCACCGCGTAGGTGCGATACCCCTGGTCTGTTGGGATGCGGCCGGCCGATGTGTGCGGCTGCGCAACCAAGCCGAGCTCTTCGAGTTCGGCGAGGACGCCACGCACCGTTGCCGATGAGACGCCGAGGCGATAGGAGGCGGCAATAGAGGACGACCCAACAGGGAGGGCGGTGCGGATGTGCTCCTCCACCAAGGCGCGGAGGATGAGGCGGGCGCGGTCGTCAAGAAGTCCGGTTCGTCGCTGCCGTCGCACCATCTGTGGCCTCCTCTCTTGGCACTCTCAACCCTCCGAGTGCCAAGACGAGTCTACGCGCTCCCCCGCCACGCGGTCAAAGTCCGCGACGAGGGTTGGGAGGAGGCGTACGATATGTACATGTCCACCGATACGAACCTTGCGATTCAGACGCGTGCCCTCACGAAACACTACGGCAAGAGTGGTGAGATCAAGGCGCTGCAGTCGCTCAACCTAGAGATCAAGCAGGGCGAACTCTTCGGCTTCCTCGGGCCCAACGGCGCTGGGAAGAGCACGACGATCCGCACCCTCCTTGGCTTCCTCCACGCAACGAGCGGTTCGGCGAGCGTTCTCGGCCTTGATGTTGTCAAGGATTCAGTAGAGATCCGTCGACGTGTTGGCTACCTCCCCTCCGGATTCGCCGTCTACGACTACATGAGCGGTCGCGAATATCTCGACCATATGCGCGAGCTGAGCGGCCGCCCGTCGCTGCTGCGCCACCGCATCATGGAGGCGCTCGAACTCTCCGATGCCATCTTGAAGCGACCGGTCCGCGACTACAGCCGCGGCATGCGCCAGAAGATCGGCGTGGTCCAGGCGATGGAGACCGACCCAGAACTGCTGATCCTTGACGAGCCGAGTGAAGGGCTCGACCCGCTGATGCAGCGTTCACTCCAAGAGCTGCTTCTTGAGCGCGTTGCGCTCGGTCGCACCGTCTTCTTCAGCAGTCATCTTATTAGCGAAGTGGAGCGCATCTGCAACCGCGTCGCCATTGTGCGCGGCGGACAGCTCGTTGCACTTGAGAGCGTTGAGTCGCTCGTTCGATTCCGTCGTCGCCGCATTGAAGCGCTCGTTGCGCGCAAGCCGCTGCGCCTCACCGCATCAACCGGTATCAGCAACTTGAAGATTGAGTCGGAGGGGAAGTCAGGCTTCCGCATCAGCTGCGACGCAGAAGCATCGGCGATCCCCGCCTTCATCAAGCGCCTCCAGTCGGCTGGGCTACGCGACCTCCTTGTTGAGGCGGCGAGCCTTGAGGAGGCCTTCATGTCCTATTACGGCAACAGCACACGAAACAGCGTGCAGATTACACCAGAGGCTGCGGCACCTCGAACGAGCAAGAAGCGAGCGCCCGCTAAACGCGCCACCAAGAAGCGGGTGGCGCGATGATCAACGTGGTGCTCCTCCGCAGGCTCGTGCGCGGGCACCGCATTCGCCTCGCGGTTGGACTTGCCGTGGTGGTGGTCTGGTCGCTCCTCTTCCCAGTGATCTACAAGGCCTTTGTTGACCAGCTTGACGGTCGCCCCACCCCGCCTGGCAACTTCTCCACGCTCTCGGGGACAATCTCCGTGGGCTTCATTCATCCAATCTCCATCGCACTCTTCGGCATCCTGAGCGCAGGACTCACCGTTGGATCAATCAGTGGTGAACGTCAGCGCGGAACACTGGAGCTCCTTCTAAGCCGACCGATCCCTCGGCGCACGATCGTGGCCACGATGATGCTTGAGGGCTGGATCGGCGCAACCCTTGCCTCCGCCGCATACGTACTTGGAACCGTGATCGGCGCGCAGATCGCTGGGGTTGCGAGTGAACTTGCGTTCGATCAGCTCCCCGCACTCTTCGCCGCAGGAACGCTCTTCTGGGGATCATTCGCCACGTTGGCGATTGCGGCGAGCGCCAGCTTTGACCGAACGCCTCCCGCCATGGCGATCACTGTCGGCCTGATCATGGCGAACTACATCGTGGAGGTCCTTGGATCATTCTGGGATGTGATGGAGCCGTATCAGTTCCTCTCGCTCTTCAATCACTTCTCGCCAGAAGGCATCCTTGACCAGACGGCCGATCCTGCAGAGGCGCTGATCTTTGTCACCCTCACGGCACTCGCCGCCGCCTGGGCCTTCTACAAGTTCCCTCGCCGAGACCTCGCCGCGCCGAACTGATCGCAGCGCCGGACGCGCGGCGCTAGATGATCCGCGAGAAGAGTTCGTTGCTCAACAGCCGACCACGCATCGTTAGCTGAACGCGTGCGGTGTCTTCTGGATGCGGCAGAAGGAGTCCGTTCGTTTCGCCCCACTCCAGCACTTCAGCGAAGCCCGCGGCAACAACCGCTTCACGATCCACTCCGGTCGACATCCGCAGTGAGAGGACGAGCCCTTCGGCAGTTGCGTCGCGATCACTGATTGGCGCCGCGGCGCCGCCAGGCGGAAGATCACCGCTCTTCAGCGCCTCCTCCCATGCGTCGAGGCTCGCCGAGTTCCAGCGCCGGGTTGCCCCATCAAATGCGTGCGCCCCTGGTCCCACCGCCTCAACTGACGCGCGCTCCCAGTAGAGACGGTTGTGGCGCGAGGTGTGTCCCTCGCGCGCCCAGTTGCTGATCTCGTACCAGTTGAACCCAGCGGCGGGGAGCCGCGTATCGAGCAGCTCCAACTCTTGTGCGCCGCGCTCTTCGTCTTGCTCCGCGGCGGCGCGTCGTCGCCAGGCGAGCGCGCCCGCCGGTGTCGCCAGCCGATCATCAACGCTCCCCTCACCCTCATCAGCGCCGCCCGCGGCAAGCGTCAACGCATAGACGCTGATGTGATCGGGCTGCAGCGCAAGTGCAGCGTCTAACGAGTCAGCCCACGAATCCAGCGAAACGCCTGGGAGATCGGCGAGCAGGTCAATGGAGACGCTTGTCGCTCCAGCGGCGCGTGCCGCGGCGATGCTCTCCGCAACATCATCAGGCCCGTGTCGGCGACCAAGCTCGCGTAGCGCCGCAACGTCCATGCTCTGCGCGCCGATGCTGAAGCGGGTGACGCCAGCCTGCACTGAAGCGGTGAAGTCGCCGCGCTCATCGGCACCAGGATTGCACTCCAGCGTCACCTCAGCACCGTCCACCAGGCCGAATCGATCGCGCACGCGACTGATCAGCGACGCCAGCTGTTCTGCTGGAAGCAGCGATGGTGTTCCGCCGCCAAGGTAGAGCGTCTCGAGTGGTAGACGTTGCACGTCATCACGTACCCCGCCGAGCGCCGCAAATGCCGCATCGCTTGCGTTCGCTCGTAGATCAATCTCGCGCTCCACGGCGCTCAAGTAGCCGCCCATCCGTGAGCGCGGGCCGAACGCGGCGGCGCCAGCGATCACCACAAAGTCGCAGTATGGGCAGAGGGAGCGACAGAAGGGGACGTGCAGGTAGAGGCCGCGCGGCGGTTGCGCGCGTTGCGCGTTAATCGGCGTCGGTGCGGAGGACGGCAAGGAAGGCCTCTTGCGGGATCTCAACGGAGCCGACGCGCTTCATCCGCTCCTTCCCCTCTTTCTGCTTCTCAAGCAGCTTCTTCTTTCGCGTGATGTCTCCGCCATAGCACTTGGCGAGCACGTTCTTGCGCACCGCCTTCACCGTCTCGCGCGCAATGATCGTTCCGCCGATCGCCGCCTGGATCGGCACCTCAAACATCTGGCGCGGAATCAACTCTTTCAACTTGGCGGCCAAGACGCGGCCGGCGCTCTGCGCTCGGTCACGATGGATGATCGTGCTGAGCGCGTCGACCGGCTCACCGTTCACCAGGATGTCGAGCTTCACCAGCGGCGCCACGCGATACTCCGACTCAACGTAGTCGAGCGACGCATAGCCCTTCGTCCTGCTCTTCAGTTGATCGAAGTAGTCCACGATCAGTTCGGCGAGCGGGATCTGGAAGCTCATCACCACACGCTTCTCGTCCAGGTACTCCATCCCATCAAAGATGCCGCGCTTATCTGTGGAGAGATCCATGATCGTGCCGATATAGGTGGTTGGCGTGACGATGGAAGCATTCACCCACGGCTCACGAATCTCATCAATGTGGTTTGGGCTCGGCAGCTGCGCCGGATTGTTGATCAGCATCTCTCCCTTGCTGTTGTTCAGATGAACCTGGTATTTACAGGAAGGTGCAGAGGCGATCAGCTGCAGGGTGAACTCGCGCTCAAGACGCTCCTGCACGATCTCCATGTGCAGGAGTCCGAGGAAGCCGCAGCGGAAGCCGAAGCCGAGCGCCGCAGACGATTCCGCCTCAAAGGTGAAGCTCGCATCGTTCAGGTGCAACTTCTCCAGCGCCTCGCGCAGCGCCGGATAATCTTCGCCACTGAGCGGGTAGAGCCCCGCGAAGACGAGTGGCAGCGCAACCTGGTATCCAGGGAGTGGCTCAGTCGCAGAGTTCAGTGTGGTGGTGACGGTGTCGCCAACACGCGCGTCGCGCACGCTCTTTAGGCCCGTTGCAACGTAGCCAACTTCGCCAGCCTGCAGCTCTTGCACTGGCACGTGTTGCGGTCGGAAGTAGCCAATCTCCACCGGGACACACTGCGCGCCAGATCCCATCATCGTGATCGCCTCACCCATCCTCAGACGACCCTCTTGCACGCGGACATAGTTCACGACGCCCTTGTATGTGTCGTAGTGCGAATCGAAGACGAGCGCCTTCAGCGGCGCATCAAGTGGACCGCTCGGCGCAGGGATGCGCTTCACCAGCGCCTCAAGAATCTCTGGGATCCCCTTCCCCTCTTTCGCCGAGGCGAGAATCACCTCTTCGCGCGGGATCGCAAGCGTCTCCTCCAACTCGTTCATCACCGCTTCAGGATCGGAGGCGGGGAGGTCGATCTTGTTCAGCACCGGAATGATGAGAAGGCCCATCTTCATGGCGAGATGCACGTTTGCGAGCGTCTGCGCTTCGATCCCTTGGCTCGCGTCCACCACAAGGATTGCGCCGTCACAGGCCTGCAAGCTGCGCGAGACCTCATAGGCGAAGTCCACATGCCCCGGCGTGTCGATCAGGTTGAGGCCGTAGGTGAGGCCGTCGCTCGCCACGTACTCCAGGCGGACGGCGCGCGCCTTAATCGTGATCCCCTTCTCGCGCTCAAGGTCCATGGAGTCGAGCACCTGTGAGGTCATCTGCCGCGGATCAACGGTATGGGTCGCCTCCAGCAGCCGGTCGGCGAGCGTGGATTTGCCATGGTCAATGTGCGCAATGATGCTGAAGTTGCGCAGTCGGGACTGGGGGATGTTGCTCATATCCCCTCAAGAATCGCACGACAGGGGACTTGCCGTCGGTCGGCCAGAGGCGGCTCCCCTCTCGGGGGCTTCCCGCCTCTCGGCGAGCGGCGGGCTCCCCTCTGCTACGATCGCCCGACGGCTCGCATCGAGCCCCTGAAGTTGTATGGAGTGACCAATGGGAAAGACCCCTCGCAAGTACAAGGGCGCACGAACGCCGCAGTCCCTCAAGGAGGTTCGCGCCTCCGCACGACGCGGCGCCGTCCAGCAGCCGAAGCGCACCGAAGCGAAGAGTCGCGTCGCGAGCGCCGTTGCCATCCTCACCGGTCAGAAGCAGGGCGATGCCGCCGCATCCGTCTCCAAGGCGGCGAGCGCACTCGACCGCGCCGCAAAGAGCGGTGCCATTCATAAGAACGCCGCCGCGCGACGCAAGTCACGCCTCGCAAAGAAGGCCGCCGCCGCGAAGGCGAGCCCAACCGGCACCACCACCGCGATCGTGGTGAAGAAGGCAACGAAGAAGGCGGCAATCTCCGGTGCGAAGCGCGCCGCAGCAACCAAGGCCGCCGCCGCCAAGGCGATCGAAGCGAAGGCGATCGCTGCAAAGCCTGCAGCGAAGAAGCCCGCCACCAAGAAGACAAAGGCCGCGCCAAAGAAGGCTGCAAAGGCCGAATAGTTCCGCGCGGAGCGATCCGCGCGTTGGGACGCTTGAGCTACGACGCGGCTGAGCCGCTCGTCTCTTCGCGCGCGGTGCGCGGTGCGCTCGGAAGATAAAGCAGACCACCAAGGAGTGAGGCAGCAAGCGTTGTGCCAATCAGGAGTCGCGCACTCCCCATCTGACCATCCCAGTACCAGGCCGTGAAGGTTTCAACGTCGTTGATGCCCACTTCGGCCAGCGCAGCGGCGCCGCCGTCTGCCGCCTGGTAGCGCTCGTAGACACACGCTGGCCCTGCGGCACATGTGAAGGAGCCGCCGCTTCGCTCGTCGCGGTAGCCAGGGTCGAGTGAGAAGAAGAAGAGCTTGACGCCAAGGAAGAGCATGGCGAACGTCACGGCGGTGATCGCACCGCTCCACGCCGCATTGGCGAGCACGCGGCCCGGTCGACTACGCAGCTGCTCGGCACGCTGATTGCCGTACCAGCCGATCAAGAGTCCAGAGAGTGGGGCGAGGACGAGGTAGGCGGGATCGATCGGGATCACCATCAGGAAGCTCACGGCGATGGTGAGCGCCATACCAATACCAACAACTGCGGCGACGTTCGCGCCGCGATCAACGAAGCGACTCACTTCACACCGCCGCTGTGTGCGAATGCTGCGCGACCGAGATAGAGGGCGCGATCACCAAGCAGCTCCTCAATACGGAGGAGTCGATTCAGCTTCGCCACACGCTCAGATCGGGATGGTGCGCCGGTCTTGATCTGACCGGCGTTCGTTGCAACGGCAAGATCGGCGATCGTGGTGTCTTCTGTCTCGCCCGATCGGTGGCTGAGAATCGTGGACCAGCCGGCCCCACGCGCGGTGGTGATGGCGTCTAGGGTCTCGGTCAGGGTCCCGATCTGGTTCGGCTTCACCAGCAGCGCCGTTGCGGCACGTTCTTTGATGCCGCGCTGGATGCGCTCAACGTTCGTCACCAAGAGATCATCGCCAACAATCTGCACCGTGCTACCGATGCGCTGCACCAGTGCGCTCCAGCCGCTCCAGTCGTCTTCGGCGAGGCCATCTTCAAGGCTGATGATTGGGAACTTCGCGCACCATCCGGCCCAGAGATCAATCAGTTCGCCGCTCTCAAGGATGCGCCCTTCGCGTTCAAGTGTGTAGCGGCCATCAGCGGTGAGCAGTTCCGTCGCTGCGGCGTCGATAGCGATCCCAATCTGTTCGCCTGGCTTGTAGCCGGCGCGCTCAATGGCGGTCATCAACGCCTCGAGCGCCGCCTCGTTCGATGGCAAGCTCGGCGCAAATCCCCCCTCGTCACCCTGCCCTGTTGCGAGGCCACGATCGTGAAGGTGCGTGCGGAGCGCGGTAAAGATTTCCGCGCCAGCGCGCAGCCCTTCGGCGTAGGTGGTGAAGCCAACCGGAACCACCATGAACTCCTGGAAGTCGGTGGAGTTCGCCGCGTGCTTCCCACCATTCAAGATGTTGAGGAGCGGGACGGGGAGCGTCTGCGCCGTTTCGCCGCCAATCTCTTCATAGAGTTCAACGCCGTGTAACGCAGCGCGCGCATGTGCTGCGGCGAGTGAGACGCCGAGCAGCGCATTTGCACCAAGCCGACCCTTATTCGCCGTGCCATCGAGTGCAATCAACTGCTCATCAATGGCGCGCTGGTCGTCAACGCTTACGCCGGAGAGCGCGCTCGCGATCTCGCCGTTCACTGCGGCAACGGCCTGGAGGACGCCCTTCCCGCCGAAGCGGCGCTTGTCACCGTCACGTCGCTCCACCGCTTCGTGGGCACCAGTACTTGCGCCAGATGGGACGGCAGCGGTGCCGTGGGCACCACTCTCAAGGTGCAGCTCAACCTCTACGGTTGGATTGCCGCGCGAATCAAGGATTTCGCGTGCGTGGATCCGCGCGATCCGATCGCTCATGAGCTCTTCTTGGCTGGGGCCTTCGCCTTCTTCTCTACCTCTGGCCCGTGCCAGATGATCGGTAGCGTCTCGTACGGCGAGCCAGATGTTGGGACCACGGCGAGGCCTGGAAGCTCCCGCCCTTCAAGGAATTCAAGTGAGGCGCCGCCGCCAGTGGAGAGGTGCGTCATCTTTCCGGCGAGGTTCAGCTGCTGTAGCGCGGCGATGCTGTCGCCGCCACCAACCACCACGGTGGCGCCCGCCTCTGCCTTCTCGGCGGCAAGCTTGGCGAGCTCGCGCGTTGCCGTGCCGAACGCAGGGATCTCAAAGACGCCGAGTGGCCCGTTCCAAAGGATCGTCTTCACTGGCCCAAGCGCATCGCGCACCGCGTTGATTGAGTCAGGGCCAAGGTCGACCATGTGCCAGCTCGCGGGGAGCTTCTCTGTGGAGACCACCTTGAACTCTGTGCCGCGCGTCACCTCTTTTGCAACAACGCCGTCAACTGGGAGGAGCACCTTCACGCCACGTTCAGCTGCAAGCTTCAAGATGCGACGCGCATGCTCCACCATCTTTGACTCATAGAGGCTCTTCCCAACGCTGCGACCAGAGGCAACGAGGAAGGTGTTCGCAACACCACCGCCAAGGATGAGCAGATCAACCTTCTTGATCAGCGCCTCGAGAACGGCGACCTTCCCTGAGACCTTCCCGCCGCCGACGATGGCGGCGAACGGTCGTGCCGGCTTATCCAGCAGGTTGGAGAGCGCTTCAACTTCGCTTTCCATCAAAAGACCAACGTACGACGGCAGCAGGCCAGCGACACCGACGGTGCTCGCATGGGCGCGATGCGCCGTGCCGAAGGCGTCGTTCACGAAGACATCGCCGTAGGAGGCGAGCCGTGCCGCAAATGCTGGGTCGTTCTTCTCTTCACCGGCATGGAAGCGAACGTTCTCCAACAGGAGGAGCTCGCCTGGTCGGAGTCGATTCACCGCATCATCGGTCCCCACGCCGAGCGCATCACCCGTGGTTGGAACCATCATCTTCAAGTGGTGCGCCAGTCGCTCTGCCGCCGGTCGCAGCCGCAGACCGTCAACCACCTTCCCGTCTGGGCGACCGAGATGAGAGGCGAGCACAATCGATGCTCCGTCCTCAAGGAGCGCCTTGATCGTTGGAATAGAGGCGCGAATGCGTGAGTCGTCCACCACCTTGCCGTCCGAGAGCGGCACATTGAAATCGACGCGCAAGAGGACGCGCTGGCCGCGGGCATCAAGTTCGCGGATCGTGCGCTTTCCCGTTGCAGACTCAAACGACGTAGCGATCCGGCGCGGCCCAATCCCCTCTGGCCGTGGTCGCGGGACAAAACGCACTGCAACTCGCGGCGCCTCTGTTGACGTGCCTGACTTTGAAGAAGGCTTCGCCTGCCGGTTTGCTGGGCGGCTCGGTCCACCGATGGATGCGCCAGACGCCTGCGTTGCCCCCTTCGGCGGAAGCGGCGCACCAGGCTTCACCTGCGGCCGATTTGCTGGGCGGCTCGGTGCCATCTTCGGCGCGCCCAGGTTCACCCCAGGCTTACCCGCCGATGGCTTCGGCGCGACAAGCGTTGACTTCGTAATCGTTGGTGCGGCCTTCACAACGGGCTTAGCTGCCGGCTTCGCTGGCGCTGGCTTGGCTGGCGCCTTTACTGGCGCCTTTGCTACTGGTTTTGGCGCCGGCTTCTTTTCGGCGGGTTTCTTCACCGCAGGCTTCTTTGCCGTTGGCTTCTTTTGAGGCGGCGCGGAGAAGATGCGCGAGAGGAGACCCTTCTTCTCAGCCACGGGCGGCCACAAACTTCACAAGGTCCGCAATGCGGCAGCTGTAGCCCCACTCGTTGTCGTACCAAGCGACCACCTTGGCGAAGTTGTCGCCAAGCAACATGGTGCTTGCAGAATCAATGATTGCGGAGCGCGAGTCGCCACGGAAGTCGGAGGAGACGAGTGGCTCGTCTGAAACGCCGAGAATCCCCTTCATTGGTCCACTCGCTGCGGCGCGGAATGCGTCATTGATCTGCTCGATCGTTGCTGGTCGCTCTAGTTCGGCAGTGAAGTCGACGAGGCTCACCGTTGGTGTTGGGACGCGCACGCTGTATCCGTCAAACTTCCCCTTCAGCTCTGGGATGACGAGCGCGAGCGCCGTTGCGGCGCCAGTGGTTGTAGGGATCATGTTCTGTCCGGCGGCA
>JBIJDR010000023.1:0-14361 GCA_044343985.1 Candidatus Limnocylindrus sp. | reverse complement strand
GGAGAGGGAGGGATTCGAACCCTCGACGCAGGAAAACCCCACGTGGCGGTTTAGCAAACCGCTGCACTAGACCTCTATGCGACCTCTCCGAGGCTTGCCGACGGGAAGTATCCCAGATGGCGCCCTGCAGCGCTAGCCGACGATCTCCCAGCCACGCCGAAGGGCCTCCTTGCGGAGTTGGGTGTCTGGTGCGATGGCAACGGCGCGCTGCGCCATTGAGAGCAGCGGGATATCTGCCGCGGTGTCGCCAAACGCGGCAAGGAGCGGGGCGCCCGCGGCGCGAGCTCGCACTGCGGCCGCCTTCTGCTCCCCACTCTGCGTTGCGGCGGCGAGTCGCCCGGTCGCTCGCCCCTCTATAAGTTGGAGCGGAGTGCCGAGCGCCGCCACCGCACCGATCCGTCGCGCGAACGCATCGCCCACCTGCTGATAACCGCCTGTGGCCAGCAGCAGTTCTGTCAGCGGATGTGTGACGCGCGCCGCGCTGAGCGCCGCCGCTACAGCGTTGATTCCTTCAGTGCGCCGCGCCGGCCAGAGGTGGTGCTCTACCACCCACTCCCCCATCGCCGCGAGCTCATCAGCGGTCGCGCCGCGCAGCAGTGTGGCCTGGTCGCTCAGCCAGCGCGCGCGAAAGCGCTCCTTACTGATGACGCCGAGCTTGGCGAGAAGAACGAGTGGGAGCCTGATGCCAACAAACCGGCGCGCCGCCGCACTCGGTCGATACTGAAGGGTCCACGCGAGGACGCCGCGCCACGTCTCTGCGGTGGTGAGGGTGCCGTCCATGTCGCTAACGATCACTGCGCTACTCATGGGCATCAGTATGTGCGGAAAAGAAGAGAGGCGCCTGGGTTTCCCCAGACGCCTCTCGAAGCGATCCCGACGGATCGCAGTAAGTTACTTCTTCTTGGCTGCCTTGCGTCGCTTGCGCTTCGCTGGGGCCTTCTTGGCAACTGCCTTCTTGGCTGACTTGCGTCGCTTGCGCTTCGCAGGAGCCTTCTTGGCAACAGCCTTCTTGGCCGACTTGCGCTTCTTGCGCTTCGCTGGGGCCTTCTTGGCAACTGCCTTCTTGGCTGACTTGCGTCGCTTGCGCTTCGCAGGAGCCTTCTTGGCAACAGCCCGCTTGGCCTTACGCTTGGTGGCAGGCTTACGCTTCGCAGCGGCCTTGCGCTTCTTCTTTACTGCCATGTTCTGGACCTCCACTCTGGCCAGCCCGACTAGCGGCCTGACCATACTCCACCCCAAAACTGGGGCTTGTTGAAAAGTAAAACACAATGTGGATAAGTGCAAGCCCTTTTGTGCGTGGCGCAACAGGGTTGGTCCGGGCGGGGTCCAGCTCGACCCCTCTCGGGCCCGCCTGGCGACAAAAACGACACCCTTTTTCGTCAAAAACAGCGGACGTGTGACGCATCGCGCCAGATTGCGCGCAGCGCTGCACAGATTGGCGATGGCGGTGCCACTTTTTCTGAAAAACGGCGATTTCGTGCGAGAAATCGGCACATCAACGTGGCACGACGAACATCGAGACGATGCGTCTGGTGGCGTTCTGCGGGGGTTTTCGGGGTCTCGGCGCGCTAAATCGGCGGGGAGATCTTGACCCAGCGGGCAGATCGCCGTAGGGTTAGCCACATGACGACGTATCGTTACTTTAGGAGCCCGGTCTGACCCGCCCAGACGCCTAGCGTCTGACCGGCGGTCCGGCCGGGATGTGAGCAGAGGGGTCCCCTCTGCTCTTTTCTTTTCCCCCACCCCGCCGGTAAGCCGGCACCAAACCAGGAGTAAAGAATGTTCGTCCGAATGGTCAAGGCGGCAACAGCCGAACAGCTCAGCGCCGTCCGCGAGCGCGCCGTTGCGGCGGGTCTCGCCGTCTACGAAGAGCAGGGTACGACCGGAAGCACCCTCGCCATCCTTGGGCCATCGGGCGTCAACGCCACACTTGAGCAAGAGTTCGGCGCACTCGCCGGCGTTGCAAGTGTCAGCCGCGCCACACGGCCCTACCGACTCGCCTCGCGCGAGTTCCGCGACACGCCAACGGTGGTGAAGGTGCGTGATGCGGTGATCGGCGGCGGCACGCTGACCCTTATGGCGGGTCCATGCTCCATTGAATCGCGCGAGCAGCTCTTCGAAGTCGCGCAGGGGGTGGCCGATGCGGGGGCAACGCTGCTACGTGGTGGCGCCTTCAAGCCACGCACCTCCCCATACGCCTTCCAGGGGCTCGGCCTTGATGGCCTTCGACTGCTCGCCGAGGCGCGGGAGCGCACTGGTCTCCCGATCATCACCGAGGTGATGGAGCCTGCACAGGTCGACATGGTCTCCGAGTTCGCAGATGTGCTTCAGGTGGGGACGCGCAACATGCAGAACTTCTCGCTCCTCAACGCCGTGGGGCGCACGCGCATGCCAGTGATGCTGAAGCGCGGCCTCTCGGGGACAATTGAGGAGTGGCTGCTCGCCGCGGAGTACATCTTGGCGGCGGGGAACACGCAGGTCATCCTCTGCGAGCGCGGCATCCGTACCTTTGAGACGGCGGCGCGCAATACGCTGGACCTGAACGCGGTGCCGATCCTCCGCAAACTGACACACCTCCCAGTCATCGTGGATCCGAGCCACGCAACGGGGAAGCGCTGGATGGTTGCGCCGATGTCATACGCCGGAGTTGCGGCTGGGGCCGACGGCATCATGGTTGAAGTGCACCCGAAGCCGGAGGAGGCCTGGTCGGATGGCGAGCAGTCGCTCACCATCCCAATGTTCCAGCGCCTCGCCGGCGAGTTGCGCTCCATTCACACGCTGGTGACGCCACTCCATAACGACCCAGGGGCGGCGGGCGCCAGCCCGTCGAAGAAGTAGCGCATGTCGCACCGCGTCAACCCCGCAGCGCGGCTGCGGGGTGAACTGCGCCTCCCCGGCGACAAGTCGATCAGCCACCGCGCGCTGCTCTTTGCGGCGCTTGCGGAGGGTGAGACACTGATCTCTGGTGCTGGTGACGGCCACGATGTGCGCTCCACGGCGGGGATCATCCGCGCACTCGGCGCAACCTGCGAACGGCTCCCAGCGGCACCTGACGACGCGCCTGGTACGGCGCGCTGGCGCGTCCTCTCCCCTGGTCGCAGCGGACTCGCCGCGCAGGGCGACGGAACCCTTGACTGCGGCAACTCGGGGACGAGCGCACGACTCGGCGCAGGGCTTGTGGCGGGAGTGGCTGGCACCCACGTATTAGATGGCGACGCGTCGCTGCGCCGCCGCCCCATGACACGCGTTCTTGAGCCGCTCCGCGCCATGGGGGCCGATGCCACGGGCGCCGCTGGCGAGCGCGGCGAGACGGCGCCGCTGCGCATTGTTGGGGGCACGCTGCACGGCACCGAGTGGCGCTCCAGCACCCCGAGTGCCCAGGTGAAGAGCTGCGTCCTTATTGCTGGCCTCGCCGCAAGCGGCACAACCACCTATATAGAGAGTGTTGCCACACGTGACCACAGCGAGCGGATGCTCACGGCACGTGGCGCCAGCATCAGCCGCGTGCAGGGGCCTGATGGCGCCTGGTCGGTCAGCGTCCAGGGTGGCACGTGGTTGCGGGCGATCCCGCAGGTGCAGGTGCCAGGCGATCCATCGTCGGCCGCCTTCTGGCTGGTTGCGGCGAGCCTGCATCCAGACGCCGACCTGACGATCCGCGGCGTCTCGTTGAACCCCACCCGCCGCCACGTCATTGAGATCCTCCGCCGCATGGGTGCATCCATCGAAGAGACGCCGCGCCCAGATGACGGCTCGGGGGAGCCGATCGGCGACCTCCGCGTCCGCAGCGCCGACCTCCACGGCGTGGAGATCACCCCACAGGATGTGGCGCTCGCCATTGATGAGATGCCGATCCTCTCGCTCGCCGCAACGGCGGCGCGCGGCGCAAGCAGCATCCGCGGCGCAGGGGAGCTGCGCGCCAAGGAGAGCGACCGAATCGCCGGTGTTGCCGATGGCCTAACGCGGCTTGGGCTCACCGTTCGCGTGGAGGGCGATGATCTTCACTTCGTTGGAAGCGAGCGGTCGAAGGGCGGGAGCCCTGAGGTACGCGGCGATCACCGCCTCGCGATGACCTTTGCAGTTGCGGCGCTCGTTGGCGACGCCGCCGTGGAGATCGATGACGCGGCAGCTGCGGCGGTCAGCTATCCCACCTTCTTCGATGATGCGGTGCGTCTCGCTGGTGGCGCTGAGCAGGACGTACGCGCATGAGCAAACGCATCGTGCTCTTAGGGCACCCGGTGGCGCACAGCCTCTCCCCCGCCTTCCAGCAGGCCGCCTTCGACCATCTCGGCCTCCCAGTGCGCTACGAGCTGATGGATGTTTCGCCGAAGGGACTCGCCGCCGCCGTTGCCGCGCTGCGCGCCGATCCAGATCTAATCGGCGCCAACGTCACGATCCCCCACAAGGAGACGATCGGTGCGCTGCTCGACTCGGTGACCGAAGAGACCACAGCGATCGGCGCCGTCAATACGATCACGCGCGCTGGAAGCCGTCTTGTTGGGCGCAACACTGACGTGGCGGGGCTGCGCGGCGCACTTGATGCGCTACTCGACGGGCGACGCACCCCGCGCGCCGCGCTGATCCTTGGCGCGGGTGGCGCCGCGCGCGCCGCCGTCGCCGCACTCGTGAGCGCCGCCGTGGGGCAGATCAGCATCACCAATCGTCACTTGCGCCGCGCCGAGCAGGTTGCCGCCGCGGCCTCCAAGACTTGGCCACACCTCGCCATCCGCGCCGTGCCGTGGCACGAGTCAATCCTGGTGGAGGAGGCGGCGCGCGTCGGCATCGTTATCAATGCCACCAGCCTCGGACTCTCCTTAAAGGATGCGCCGCCACTCCCCGCCGCCGCCTTCCGTGAGGGGCAGTTCCTGATCGACGCCGTCTATGCCCCTGGTGGGACGGCGCTCGTTCGTAGTGCACGCGCCGCAGGCGCCGAAGCGGCCGACGGACTGGAGATGCTCCTCCTTCAGGGGGCCGCCTCATTTGAACTCTGGACGGGGCGACCAGCACCGATCAGCATCATGCGTGACGCGTTAGCCGCCGCCGCGGCATCATCTACCCATACGGGTGAGTCACCCGCAGTGATTGGAGGGGCGCAATGAGCTTCCGCTACCTAACCGCCGGTGAGTCACACGGGCCAGAGCTCGGCGTCATTGTTGAGGGGATGCCAGCCGGCGTCCCACTGACCGAGGTGGCGCTCGCGATCGATCTCAAGCGTCGCCAAGGCGGCTACGGCCGCGGCGCGCGTCAGAAGATTGAGCAGGACCACGCGCGAATCCGCAGCGGCGTCCGTCACGGCCTCACCATGGGCTCACCGATCCTTCTCTTGATTGAGAACCGCGACTGGGAGAACTGGACGCGCGTGATGCAGTCAGAGCCACTCAGCGCAGAGCAGGCGGCGGAACTTGCGGCGAGTGCCGCCGAAGGGACGAAGCGCGCCATCCCCGTGACGCGCGTCCGACCAGGGCACGCCGACCTTGCCGGCGCACTGAAGTACGGCTTTGATGATGTGCGCAATGTGCTGGAGCGCGCATCGGCGCGCGAGACGGCGGCGCGCGTTGCCGCTGGTGGCGTTGCGAAGGCACTCCTCCACGCGCTCGGCATCGATATCTGGTCCTTCACCGCCGAAGTCGGCGGTGTTGCGGTGGATCCTGCCAACTGCACACGAAGTCGCGAGGAGGCGGAGGAGAGCCCGCTGCGCTGCCCAGACCCCGCTGCAGAGGAGCGGATGGTCGCTCGCATTAATGAAGCGCGCGAGGCGGGGAATACCGTGGGCGGCATCTTCGAAGTCGTCGTGAAGGGGCTGCCAATCGGACTCGGCTCCTATGTGCACTGGGATCGTCGCCTTGATGCGGCACTCGCGCAGGCGATGATGAGCATCCAGAGCGTGAAGGGCGTGGAGTTCGGCTTAGGCTTTGAGCAGACGCGCATCTTCGGCTCTGAAGTCCATGACGTCATTGAGGGGCGCACACCCACAGGCGATTGGGTACACCGCACCAATCGCGCTGGCGGTCTCACTGGCGGCGTCAGCAACGGCGAGCCGCTCGTGATCCGCGCCGCGGTGAAGCCGATCAGCACACTCGCCCGACCACTCCCATCTGCCGACCTGATCAGCGGCGAGAAGGTGGAGAAGGCGCACTACGAACGCTCAGATATCAGCGTGGTTCCCGCCGCTGGCGTGATCGGCGAAGCGATGGCGGCACTCGCCCTGGTTCCATTCGTCCTGGAGAAGCTCGGTGGCGACTCACTCGAAGAGATCACGGCGAACCTTGCGGCGCTCCGCACACGTGCCGCTATCCCGCGATCCGCACCTGCAGCGGGTGGCAAGGCTGATCCCGAGACGGACGCAAGTGGCACCAGCGCCGCGGGGTCCGGCGGCGACGACTAGACGCTGATGGCGACGCGGCGCAGCAACCTTGCACTCGTCGGCCTCCCTGGCGTGGGGAAGAGCTCACTCGGCCGTCGCCTTGCGACCACGCTCAATGTGCCACTCCTTGATCTTGACCGCAGCATCATTGCAAGCACTGGCGTCCCGAAGGACAGCGTCGATGAGATCTTCAAGCGCGAAGGTGAAGAGGGCTTCCGCATCCGCGAGCGCTCGGCTGTTGCGGCGCTCGACGAAGTTGCTCCACCCGCAGGCGACGTTGCCGCCGCGCTCGGCATTGGGCGCATCATCTCGCTCGGCGGTGGGACGCTCGTTGACCCGCGTAACCGATGGACGCTGAGCCAACGCGCCCGCATCCTGTGGCTCGACGCACCAGATGCGGTGATCGCTGGGCGCCTCCGTACGGCGCGTGTTGTCCGTCCGCTGATGAGCAAGGGGAACCCAGAGGCGTCGCTGCGCACGCTGCGCACGGAGCGTGCGCGCTTCTACGCCATCGGCACACGACTCGAGAGCAAGAAGAGCCCAGGGTCGCTCTCTCAGCCTGCGATTGACCTGCTACGCGCCACGCCGCGCAACACCGGCCGGATGCTCCTCTCCGCCGCCCTGCCGAGCAGCCACTGGGAGCTCGGCGTTGGCATCGCCGCCGAGTCGCTCGTGCGCGCGCTGAAGGCACGCAACGCGAGCCGCGTCGTTCTGGTGAGCGAACCAAATGCAGAGCGTGCGATCGGTGGCAGCATCGCCGCGGCGCTGAAGCGCGCCAAGATCACCGTGATCCCGCTCACGCTGGAGTCTGGCGAATCGGCGAAGCAGCTCACCGTGATTGATGAGGCGGCACGAAGCCTCGCCGCCGCTGGCGTTGAGCGCGGCGATCTTCTCGTTGCAGTTGGCGGTGGCGCACTGAGTGACACGGCGGGCCTGCTCGCTGCGCTCTATCTGCGCGGCATCGACTGGGTCGCCGTCCCCACCACACTCGCCGCGCAGTTGGATGCATCACTCGGCGGGAAGACTGGCGTTGATCTCCCTGAAGGGAAGAATCTCGTCGGCGCCTTCCATCAGCCACTCGCCGTTATCGCCGACCTGGATGCGCTGCGCACCCTCCCAACGCGCGAGATTCTCGCCGCAACAGGCGAGGCGGTGAAGATTGCTCTGCTCGGTGAGGATCGGCTCTTCACGCTGCTCGAAGAGGTGGCGCCGCGACTCGTTGCGGGCGACCCAGAGCTACATGAGGACGGCACCTACGCGGAGATCGTGGAGCGCGCCGGATGGTGGAAGTGCAACGTGGTGGCAGCAGATGAGCGAGAGGCGGGCCTCCGCATGAGCCTCAACCTCGGCCACACCCTCGGCCATGCGCTGGAGCAGGCGGCAAACTACAAGGGGATCTTGCATGGCGAGGCGGTCGGCTACGGCCTTCGCGCCGCGCTCACGATTGGCGTTGAGCTTGGCGTCACGCCAGCCGCGCGCGCCGCACGCGCGCTCGCACTCCTTGATGCGCTCGGCCTTGGTGCTGCACCACGCCGTGAGTCCCCCGCCGCACTCGTTGAGGCAACGACGCACGACAAGAAGGTGGCGGGCGGGAAGATTCGCTGGGTCCTCCCCACCGCGAAGAGCTTCGTGACTCGTGACGACGTCCCTGCTAGCCTCGTCCTACGCGCCGCAACACAGATGCTGGCGGGCAACAAAGGAAGCGGAGGGACACGATGACCGAGCGAGCAACGCGCATCAGCGCCAGCGCCCTCTCTCCGCGCGCACGCGCGCATGCGGCGGGCGACGAGATCCTGCTGCTGAACGGCCCCAGCCTGAACCTGCTCGGTGAACGCGAGCCCGAGCGCTACGGCACCACCACACTGGATGAGATCGAGACGCGCGTTGCCGCTGCAGCAGAGGCGGCGGGGATGACACTCGTTGACGCCTTCCAATCAAATCATGAGGGCGACCTTATTGATCGGCTACATGTGCGCGACTTCTCCTGGGTGATCATCAATCCCGGCGGGCTCACGCACACCAGCGTCAGTCTCCGCGACGCACTCTTGGCGGTAGAGCGACCCTTCGCCGAAGTGCACCTCTCTAATCCAGAGGAGCGCGAAGCCTTCCGCCACATCAGCCTGCTAGAAGATGTTGCCGCAGTCGCCGTGCGCGGGATGCTCGCCGCAGGCTACGAACGCGCCGTTGCACTCATCGCCGAGCTGCGTGCAGAGGCAACGAAGTGAGCGGTGATCCAGCCGCCCGGCTCGCTGAGATTCGCAGCGAGATCGATCGCATTGATAGCGAGCTGCTGAAACTCTTGGAAGAGCGCACGAACTTCGCGTTGGAGGCGGGCGCCGCGAAGGCGGCACTCGGCCGGCCAGTGCACGATCCAGAGCGAGAGGCGCAGCTCCTGTCGCGCATCAGCGCGCACGGCGCTGGCGCACTCAGTCCTGAGGATCTTCGGGCGCTTTGGGAGCTGCTGATGGCGGCAACACGTCGGGCGGAGTCGCAGCGCTAAATCCGGCACAGCGCATCACTGGGAGGCGCGGATAGCGCACGTAGCGTGGGTCGCGGTCAGAGAGGCCGCAGCGCAAGAAGTCAGATCCTCGTCCACTGGTGATCTCGCGTGCCTCCGCACAGCCGCCGCAAAGGCCGAACCGCTTCATACGGTGTGGCGGAGGGGGAGGGATTCGAACCCCCGCAGACCGTTACCAGCCTGGGCTGTTTTCAAGACAGCTCCGTTCAACCACTCCGGCACCCCTCCGCCGCGCAGTGTATCGGATGCGGGGCTGCCGCTCAGCCGAAGTGCTTGATGTGGTCGGCCCAGTGCGCGCTGCTCTCCTGCTGGACCAGCTGCTGCAGGGACTCGCCCTCAAGGGCGGGGAAGGCGCGCTCATCAAAAAGCTCCGCCTCGCTGAGCGAGAGAACCAGGGTGCGGAACTCCCACCAGGCGCCAGCCTCAGAGGTGATCACCTCCGCCGCCTCACGCTTGGCACTCTCGCGGTCAATACGGGCATTCAGTTGATCAAGTGACTCTGCGGTCCGGTGCGGCGTTCCGCCGCTCTTCATCACACCGATCTCGTAGCTGCCACGACGCTCCCACCACTCAATGTGGGCGAGCAGCACCGTCCGCGTTGAGCTGCCGTCGGCGCGCTCGTTCCAGGCGTCTGCACGCGTCATTGAGATCGCATCATCGAGTGCGCGCCGCACGATATCGATGTGCGCAATGAGCGCAGCCTTCGTGGTGATGTTGGCTGGGTGGCTCATAACGAGGCTATCTCAGCGCGGTGCGGGCGGGGCGAGGTGCGTGCGGCCGCCGAGATATGGATGCAGCACGGCGGGGAGCTTGACGCTCCCATCTGGCTGCGCGCCATTCTCCAGCAGCGCCGCCAAAACGCGCGGGATCGCGAGGCCTGAACCGTTCAACGTGTGAACGAGCTCTGGCTTCGCCCCCGCCTCACTGCGATGACGGATTGCCATGCGTCGCGCCTGGTAGTCGCCAAAGTTGGAGCACGATGAAACTTCAAGCCAACGCTTCGATCCCGCCGCCCAGACCTCAAGGTCGTACTTGCGCATCTGGACGAAGCCCATGTCCCCCGTTGCCATCAGCAGGACGCGATACGGGAGCTCAAGGCGCTGCAGCAGGATCTCAGCGCGTTCGGTGAGCCACTCAAGTGCGGCGCGCGAATCCTCTGGGCGCTCAAAGCTGACCATCTCCACCTTGTCGAACTGATGCAGCCGCAGGATGCCGCGCGTCTCCCGCCCAGCAGCCCCCGCCTCACGACGGAAGCAGGGGGTGTACGCCGCGTAGCGAATCGGCAGGTGCGTACCGTCCAGAATCTCGTCGCGGTGCAGGTTCGTCACTGGCACCTCAGCCGTCGGGGCAAGATAGAAGCCGTCACGACCAACCACGTACATCTGATCTTCCTTGTCGGGGATCTGCCCTGTGCCGCGCGCAGAAGCCTCATTGACAAGGATTGGCGGCCAGATCTCGGTGAAACCGTTCTCGCGCACATGCGTGTCAAGGAAGAGATTGATCAGCGCGCGAATGAGTGCCGCGCCGTCCGCGCGATACGCAGGGAAGGCGGCGCCTGCCACCTTTGCACCGCGCTCTAAGTCAAAGATGCCGAGGCGCTCCGCCACCGCGTCGTGCTCTGGTGCTGGCGCCGTTGCTGGCGCGCTGCCGTCCGCAGGGATCTCTGGGTGCCCCTTCGGCGCCCAGGTCCGAATGCTGCGATTCGCCTCCGCGCCGCCAACCGGAATATCTTCGTCGGGCGGATTCGGAATACGGAGGAGTGCATCTTCAAGCGCCGCCTCCGCGGTTGCGAGCTGCCCTTCAAGCTGCGTCAGCTGATCGGCGATCTTCTGTGAGGCGGCCTTCCCAGTAACCACCTTCGCGTCGTCCTTCGCGGTGCCGGCGGCGAGGAGTGCACCAACTTCGGCAGAGATGCTCTTCCGCTCGGCACGGAGCGCGTCCACCTTGACCGAGAGTTCGCGACGACTCGTGTCGGCGGCGAGGGCGGCGTCAACAACGGCGGGGTCTTCGCGCTTCGCGATCGCACCAGCGCGCAGCCGGTCGGCGTCGTCTCGGAGCCGCTGTGTGCCGACGCTCATCGCCTTACTCCACTCATGCGCGCACTCTACTCAATCGCGGCGGCGGCGCGCAGGCGCGTCACCACAAGTGCGGGATCAAGCGCGGCGAGGAGCCAGCCGGCGCGTGGGCCGTTGGTGCGTCCGAGGAAGGCGGCGTAGAGCGAAGCGAAGGCGCGCACGGGCTGGAGGCCCCCCTCCTTTGCGGCGCTGAAGATCAGGCTCTGCCACGCCTCGCCACCCGTTGGCTTCACCGCATCTGCCGCCGTGGCGAGGGCGAGAAGCCAGGCGCGCTCCTCAGCGGAGAGTTCGCGCACCACATCTTCTGGAAGTTCGTCACGCACCGCAATGCGCGCCTCATCTGGCGCGTAGTCGGCGAGCCAGTGCTTCGCCGCATCAATGCGCTCATCTAGCTCCTGCTGCTCAGCGGCGGTCAGCGGGCTCCCCTTCTCCTCCGCGGCGCGAGCCGGTGCATCAACGCCCGGGAGTTGCAGCAGCAGCGAGAGCTGACCAAAGGCTGGGCGCCAGGCCGCCGCAGCCGTTGCAGCCCCTGCCGCATCAACATCCGCCACCTGGCTATAGAAGTGCATCCGATCGTGATCGGTCGGGAGCTCGCCGCGCACCGGCTTCCCCGCCGTCGCAGTGCTGATGCGGTCGTACTCGTCCATCAGTCGCGGAATCGCGTCGGTGCCAGATGGGTCAAAGTCGATCGCCTGATTCGGGCGTGGACGCAAGAAGAGGAAGCGCAGTGCACTCGGCGGGATCGACTCCGCGACCGCATGTGCCGCAGCGCCGTGCCCCTTAGAGGTGGACATCTTCTTTCCGCCCACATTGAGGAACTCGTACATCACGTTGATCGGCGGCTCGCGATCAAAGACCTCACGCGAGACCGCTTCACTGCGATCTCGTGAGCCACCCTTCGTTGAGAGGTCCTTGCCACACCCTTCAATCGTGATCCCCATCAGCGACCACTTCGCCGCCCACTCAACGTTGAACGGCATCTTCGCGGCGCCACCGAACGGTGCCACGCGCCCCTCATGACCGCAGCCCGTTGCCCACTTCACGTAATCGGGGAGGCAGCGATAGTGCACGGTGCTCCCATCCCAGTCATCGGCGAGCGTTGTCCCAAGGCGACCGCACGCTTCGCAGATCACCTGGACGGGGAGCCAGCCGGCCGGCCGCTCCACGTTGCTGACGCGGATGTAGAGATCGCGAATGATCTGCGCCTTGTCGAGTGCTGTGCGCATGAACGGATCCATCTTCCCTGTTGGATAGATCTCGGAGAGCCAGTAGAACTCTGGTCGAATGCCGAGTCGCGCGAAGGTGGGGAAGAAGAGCGTCTCAACAAAATGACGCGCGTAGTTCTTCGCCGTTGAACCCTCTGGCGCAGGGACGCGGGAGAGCGGCACGCCCATGTACTTCTCTACGGCGTCAGGGGTGAGGAGCGCCTGTGCATCCATTGCGTCCATGTCTTCCACGCCGTAACGGAACTCCACTGGGACGCCACGTGCGCGCAGGGCGCGCGCGATCACGTCATGGACAACGGGGCCACGGAGACTCCCCACATGGACGGTGCCAGACGGCGTCTTAGAGTCGTTGACCACCTGGGGTCCGGAGACGCGTTCGGCGAGTTCGTCTGCCCAATACATGAGCGAATCCTAGCGCTCGCCTGCGCCGTGCCCCTTCTGGGCGGCGAGGGTGCGGAATCGCGCACGAAGCGCGCGCAGGGCCGCCTGATCGTTCACCGCCACGAAGAGGGTGTCATCACCCGCCACCGTCCCCACCACCTCGGGGAGGCGGAGGCGATCGAGTGATGCGGCGATCGCGTGTGCGCTCCCTGGGAGCGTCTTCAGCACAAGGATTGCCCCTGCAGTCGATATCTCCAGCGGCGCATCGCCGAGAAGCGCGGAGAGCCGCGCCTCAGCGACCTGCTCCACACTCCCGCCAGCAGGAAGCGCATAGGCGGGGGAACCGCTCCGATCCACCTTGGTGAGGCCGAGCTCAGTGATGTCGCGGCTCACCGTTGCCTGCGTTGCGGGGATCCCTTGCGACTTCAGCGCGGAGACAAGCTCACGCTGCGTACGAATCGCACGGCGCGCCACAAGGTCGCGCAGTGCACGGTGTCGCAGATCCTTCCCTAAATCCATCGTCGCTTGTCTGCCTTCGCCACGCGCCGCACTAAATCTCGCCGCGCAGCAGTGCAACTGCAACGAGCAGCAGCGCAAAGCCCACGCGATAGATCGCAAAGCTCCAGAGCTTTCCGCCACTCAGCAGGCGGATCAGGAGTCGAATCGCAATGAGGCCGCTGAAGAATGATGCGAGAAGACCAACGAGAAGGAGTGGGGCCGCCTGCTGGATGTCGCCACCCTCCTGAAGCAGTGATCGAAGTTCAAGGACGCCAGCGCCCGCAATGGCGGGGATCCCCATCAAGAAGCTGATGCGCGCCGCAGCATCTCGGCTAAAGCCGAGCAGGAGCCCAGCACTGATTGTTGCGCCAGAGCGGCTGATCCCAGGGATGAGTGCGAGCGCCTGCGCGAGGCCAACGACGACGCCGTCAAGCGCTGCGATGCCGGTGAGCGGACGCTGCAGCGACTGCGCGCGATCGGCAACCAAAAGCAGTGCCGCACCAGCGAGGACAGCGACCGCAACAACGAGTGGAGTGCGAACGCTCGTGTCAAGAAAATCTCCTGCGAAGAGTCCAAAGATGACAGCGGGGATCGTACCGACCAGGATTGCAATGATGAGCCGCTCATCCGCCGGATCTCCACGACGGCGACCGAGCGAGAAGATCGGCGCGAGCGCACAGCTAAGCAGTCGCGTCACATCACTCCGAAGTGCAACGAGCACCGCGGCGAGCGTGCCAAGGTGCAGTACGGCGCCGAAAGCGCGTGAGGCGAGCAGTGGATCGTTAATGGAGAAGAGATACGGGATCGCATAGAGGTGCGCAGATGAGGAGATCGGGAAGAATTCGGTGAACCCCTGCACAACGCCGAGGGCGAGTGCCAGCAAGAGATCGTTGATCCCGCTCGCATCAGGCATTCCGCACCTCCTCTCTCTCGTCCGCTATTGCTGAACCATAGCGTTGGGCGGCACCTCCACGAGGAGTGTGCCGCCCATTCGCAACCGTTTCGTACGCCGTACGAGCGCCCCGCGCTCGCCTCAGCCCTAGATCAGGCTGGTCCGATGAAGAGTGGCGCAAGCACCAGGGTCACCGTGGCGAGCAGCTTCACGAGCACGTGAAGCGACGGGCCAGCGGTGTCCTTGAACGGGTCGCCAACGGTATCGCCCACCACCGCTGCGGCGTGCGCGTCGCTCCCCTTGCCAAGAACCTTCCCCTTGGCGTCCTTGAGTCCACCCGACTCGATGTACTTCTTTGCGTTATCCCACGCCCCGCCGGAGTTGTTCAACACCGTGGCGAGGAGGACGCC
>JBIJDR010000063.1:0-4228 GCA_044343985.1 Candidatus Limnocylindrus sp. | reverse complement strand
CCAGCAGACCCACCAGAGCGGAGGGTTCCGGTGCCCTGTGGTGGGCGGGGGAAGTTGAGCCGCTCCCAGTCGTGGGTACGGCGGGAGGAATGTTGAAGAGTGAGGCAATCTCCTCTGCAATCCTGCGGAAGAGCTCAAAGGATTCAATGTTGTTCTGGATGTTCCCCTGCGTATTCACAGTCGGCGTCCCGCGTCGAATTGAGACCGCCACCACATACTCAGGGGCGGTGCGGCCGATCCAGCCCACATAGGTGAAGTTGAAGTGGCGCTTATCCCAGCCCGCCTTGCCACCGTTCTTCTCTTTGGTGAGCCAGATCTGCGCAGTGCCACTCTTCCCTCCAGAGGCGTAAGAGGGGATGTTCGCCAGGCGGGTGTAGAGCGGCACGATCCGTGTGAGTCCCTTCGTCATCTCAATGATCTGCGACGAGACTCGCCCCGACGTTGCGAGTCCACGTGTCGTAATCGGCTGCTCAACACCGTTAATTGCGTGAACTACGCGAGGTCGAACGAGCACGCCACCATTGAGCATTGCGGAGTATGCGGTGGCGAGCTGCATCAGTGTCACGCTGACACCCTGTCCGAACGATCCGTTCGCAAGGTCAAGCTCGCTCCACCGTTTCTCTGCTGGGCTATTCACGAGTCCCTGACTTTCGCCCGAGAGGTCAATCCCAGTCTTTCCCCCGAAGCCGAAGCGCAGCCAGGTTGCATAGAGTCGCTGTGAGGCCTCACTTGTACTCTTGCCGAGAGAGAGTGCGATCTTTGAGAAGATGACATTTCGACTCCACGCGAACGCCTCACTCAGGGTGAGCGCGCCCTTCGACCGATGGTCGGCGTTACGGACAGCGTTCACGCCGTTGTCTAGTCGAAGGACTGACTGATCGTTGATCACCGTCTGTGGCGTCACGATGCCGCCTTCAATTCCAGCAACACTAGTGATCGCCTTCATCACGGAGCCCGGCTCATAGACGCTACTGATTGTTGGATCAATGAAGCGACGCGGATCGCGAGCGGCGGTGACGCTGAATCGGTTCGCGTTATATGAAGGCCATGAAGCGGAGGTGAGGATATCTCCAGAGTAGGGATCCATCACCACCACGCTGACCGATTCAGCCTGATTTGCAACCCCAGCGGCGGCGATCTCCTGCTCAACGAGTGTCTGTAATCCCGCGTCAATGCTGAGCTGTAAATCGGTTCCAGGAAGTGCAGCTGAGACCTCAACCTGTCGCTCAGCGCCATCCGCACCGCGCTCAGTTCGCGTGATCTGTCTGCTCCCCGCCAGTTGCTCGTTGTAGTACGACTCAATACCGTACTGGCCCACCCCATCGCCGTTGACGAATCCGAGCACGTGGCTCGCAAGGCTGCTCTCTGACGCACCACCCGGCTGCGGGTAGTAGCGCATACGAACTGGAGTCAGTGCAATACCTGGAAGCTCTCCGGCGGAAGCGGCAGACCTCACTAGATCGGCTTCTTGGTCGGTAAGCCCAGGGTGAAGGATGCTCCACTGACGCGTGGAGTTGAGCCCCACGGTAAGGCGTGAGGCGGCCT
The DNA here is from genome assembly GCA_044343985.1 of Candidatus Limnocylindrus sp. GTDB lineage: Bacteria > Chloroflexota > Limnocylindria > Limnocylindrales > Limnocylindraceae > Limnocylindrus. Next base: position 2,683 of record JBIJDR010000063.1, on the reverse strand, counting down.
CCCCATCAAGCTCCAGCAACGTGACCAGCGTGTCACGCACGGAGGCCTTCTCTTCGGCACTAAGAGCCGAAGGCTGCGCAACGAGCTGTTGGCGCATCACGGTGCTGGCGAGGACCACGCTCCCGCTCCGATCGGTGATGGTGCCGCGGAGTGGATCGGCAACGGCGGTATCGGTGATTCGACTCCCTGCCGCTTCGAGGAGGCGCTCACGGTCAACGAGCTGCCACTGCGCCAGACGGCCGAAGCAGAGCGAGCCTGCAACGATCAGGACGGCGGCAACGACGAGGGCTCTTCCTTGCGCATCGGTCCGCACCACGCGCGGATCGTGCGCCATCTCAGCGCCCCTCTACGATCAGTGGATCGGTCAGCTGACTAATCCCGAGCTCAAAGGCGCGACGTCGCACCGCCGGCTCGCGTCCGAGGCGACTCATATCCGTCTCGCCCATCCGAATCTGCTCAACGATGCGCGCCTGTTCACTGATAAGTGTCTCTTTTCGTGCCGCAGCGGTGGTGACTTCTAGGCTAAGGATGAGCATCACAAAGGCGGCGGCGAAGACCGCCGCACCCGCAGCGATCACGCTCGAGAGTTGCGTGCCGAAGAGTCCAGATCGGTCAGTAGAGTTCCAAGCCGATACGCCAACCCGGCCACGGGGCCGTAGCCCAGGCACCACTGCGGTGCGCGGCACCGCTGCGCCAGGGAGGGGGCGTGAACCGGTGCGAATCGAACCGCTCCCGCTCACTCCAGCGAGCGGCTGGAAGGCTTGTCGAATTGCAGCTCGCTGTCGTGCGGCAGCGGCGGAGCGCCCATCAGCAACGCGCTGTTGCGTGATCGGCGCGATCAGTTGCGCACCGCGGAGTGGTCGACCGATCGCCGTCATGCGGCCACCGCCAAGCGCTCAGCAACGCGCATCTTTGCGCTGCGACTGCGCGGATTCTCCGCAATCTCCTCTTCAGACGCCGTGATCGGTTTATCTGTAATCAGCCGAAGCGTTGGAAGCTGCCCGCATCCGCAGACTGGAAGTCGCGGCGGACAGATGCAGCCCCGTGCTGCGGCGGCGAAGGCGCGCTTCACGATTCGATCCTCCAGCGAGTGATACGTCAGCACCACAATCCTTCCGCCAGCCGCGAGGAGGCGGATTGAAGCATCAAGTGCGGTAGCGAGTGCGGTGAGCTCATCGTTAACGGCAATCCGCAGCGCCTGGAAGGCTCGTGTTGCCGGATGGATGCGCGATGGCTTCCCTGGTCGCGTTGCAACCTCTTCAATGAGCGCTGCTAGATCCTCTGCAGTTGTAATCGGTGTTGCGGCTCGGCGAGCCACAATTGCTCGCGCAATCTTGTTCGCCTGTGGCTCTTCACCATATTCGCGAAGCAGCCCAGCAATTTCTGGAACGCTCAAGTGTGCAAGGAGTGCCGCCGCGGTCTCTCCCTGCGAAGAATCAAATCGAAGATCAAGTGCGCCGCCAGCGCGAATTCCAAAGCCGCGCTCGCGATCAACCAGCTGATCCGACGAGAGGCCAAGATCAAAGAGGATTCCGTCGCTGCTCGTAAACCCAGCGGCCGCCGCTGCTTCGGCGATGCGGGCGTTGCTCCCCTGGAAGGTGTGCAGGCGATCACCAAATGGTTCGAGTCGCACACGCGAACGTGCAATCGCCGTTGGGTCTGCGTCGATGCCAAGGAGCTGACCGTTTGGCGAACTCGCCGTCAGTACCGCCTCTGCATGACCTCCGCCACCGAGATTTGCATCGATGTAGTGCCCGCCAGCGCGAATTGCAAGGCCATCGAGTGATTCGCGCAGCAACACTGGTTGATGAAGCGTCGACTCATGCGCAGCACCGCGCGCCTGCGACATTAGAAGCCGAGCCCTTCCAACTGCGCGGCGAGCGCATCAGAGGACTCCATCCCGCCGCGATACGTATCCCAGCGTGCAGGTGTCCAGATCTCTGCGTGATCACGCGCGCCAACGACCATTGCCTCACCCTCAAGGCGACTCCAGGTGCGCAACGTGCCGGGAAGGAGGAGGCGTCCCTGCGCATCAAGCTCAACCTCGAATGCGCTCCCGAAGAGGAAGCGGCCGAACTCGCGTGCACTCGCATTTCCGGTGGGGAGTGCCGCGACCTTTGCGGCGAGGTCGTCCCAGGCGGCGCGAGGGAAGATCGCGAGGCAGTTATCAAGCCAACGGGAGACGAAGGCACCGTCGTCGAGCTGCGCGCGGAAGCGCGCGGGAACGGCGACCCGTCCCTTGCCGTCGATCGTATGGCGATATTCGCCAGTAAACACCTGTACCCCCTCCGCGGTGGCCCTCGGGGGTGGGTACCCCCACCACACCCCACTTACAGCCACTTCGGTGCATTCTGCCCCCACCATCCCCACCTGTCAAGGGGTGCGTGGGGAGAGGGCCGCTGAGCGGGGGGTGAGCGTGAGGAGGAGCCGGCGAGATGGTCTGTAAGCCGGGTTCTGTCCCCCCTTGCGGGAGGGACGGCCATCCATCTAGACCACCGATTGCTCGGTGGCTCGAGCGATCAACCCGAGGACCCTGGCGGTGCGCCAGTTCCAGCCACAAGGGCCGAAACGTCCTCCTATTTGACCTTGCTCCAGGCAGAGTTTGCCGCGTTTCACCCCGCCTCCGAGCCGAAGCTCAGTGGCGGACTCGTCTCTGTGGCACTAGTCCGCGCCTCGCGGCGGA
>JBIJDR010000062.1:0-4250 GCA_044343985.1 Candidatus Limnocylindrus sp. | reverse complement strand
CCCCCGCAAGCACCGCATCACGGGCCGCGCGCTCCGCTGGCCGCTCCAAGCCAGGCTGCGTGACAAAGACATCAAATGGACGAAGTGGCGCGAGCTCTTCGAGGACGCGATCGAGTGCACGCGCGGCACGACCGCCACCTGCGGCGGGATTAACGATGAGCAGCGTCTGCAGCGACACGCGAGCGCGGCTAGCGCGCCACGAGGAAGCCGCGGCCGATCGGATCGTTCTCGTCAAGAACGAAACGCGCGCTGCCAGTCATGTGCGCGCTGCCACGCACTTCGGGGATGACCGCGTCGCGATTCGCCCAACGTTCGCTGCGCAGGACGCGGCCGTGGAAGAGTGAGTCGCGCCCAAGAATTGATTCAATCGCAATCTCTTCTCCAGTGGCAACAAGACCGCGTGCGTGCAGGACGGCGAGTCGTGCCGAGACGCCAGAGCCCGTTGGTGAGCGATCAACTTCGCCTTCGGCGAAGAGACAGAGGTTGCGCGAGTGGTGTGATGCGTCTTCTGGTGGGCCGTCAATGATCGTGCCGTACAAGAAGGAGAGATCGTCTGACTCGGGATGCTTTACGCCGAGCGCATCGGCGAGTGCGCCACCTGCACGAAGTGCGGCGCGACCAGCGCTGGTGATGGCGCGGCCGGCGGCGGCGATCTGCGCTGCGTTTGCAGCGCTCATCTCTAGCCCCAGTGATGCGGCACTGATCAGCGCATAGAAGGCGCCGCCGTACCCAACGTCTACCGTGACACGACCAAGACCAGGAACTTCGAGCGGCACGTCAAGCGCGGCGGCGAACGACGGCACGTTTTCAAAGCGCACCTCGCGCACGCGCGGCGTGCGCCCTGCGGCGCGCGAAGCGGCGAGCTCTGCGGCATCAATAAGTGCCGTAGCGCGCACCAGGCCGCACGGTGCGTCAATGCCAATTGGCGTTTCGGTGCCCACAGCGGGCACAGCTCCCGTTTCAATGAGTGCGGTGGCGAGTGCAATGGTACCGTGCCCGCACATCGTGGAGTAGCCCTCGTTATGCATGAAGAGGACGCCAACCTGCGCCTCGGCGTGATCTGGTGGCACCAGAATGCCGCCGTACATATCGGCGTGGCCGCGTGGCTCCCACATCAGCAGCTTGCGCAGATCGTCGTGCTGTTCCAGTGCGGCTCGGCGTCGCTCCAAGATGTTGCGCCCAGGAAGCTCCGGATAACCGGAGATCACGATGCGGAACGGCTCACCCGCCGTGTGATAGTCGAGCACCTCAATGGCGCGGCCGCTCGCTGCCGGCGGCGCGCTCAGGTTCAGGCGGAGTGGCTGTGAACTCATCGTGGCAGCAGCGTACCCACTCCGCGCTCCTCTGCGGCGGTGAGTATCGCGTCTGCCAGCACCAGGTCACAGGCGGAGATGCCGAGGTGGTTCACGAGCGTCGTCACGGTGCCAGACGGCGCGGCGCTGCTGAGCAGTTCACCGATCTGCGCATCTGCGGCGGGCCAGGCACCAGTCAACGCACTCCCGAGCTTCCCCGCCGCACGCGTTGCATCAAACTGCGCCGCGCTGTCTGTGATCACGCGAACTGATCCGCGCGCACGAAGTGCTTCAATGAGTGCGCCGCTAATGGTTGCTGCGTAATCGATCACGAGCAGTGTTGCGCCAGGCGTAATTGAATCCAGCAAAATCTTGCGCGGCGCAGTATCAAACGCCACCGCCGTCACGATGATGTCTGCGTCTTTCATTGCGTCATCAACAGATGAAGCAACACGATCTCCCGGCAGAAGTGGGAGCTCACTCGCTGCACGGCGTGAGTAGAAGGCGACTGGCGCGCCAGGGGCCATCAGTTGTAGTACGGCACGATGCGTCACCGCCTGCACACCACCACCAATAATTGCGGCTGAAAGCGCGCCGCCTGCGCGCGCGCGATCCGTTGTTGGCGGCGCCACACGGAGCCCTGCGCCGGAAACTGCCGCGGTGCGCGCCGCGGTGAGCGCCGCTGCGGCAACGATCCCGCGCAGGCCGCCAGCCTCTGGTCGCTCTACCAGCACCACGCCGCCGATCGGCGCGCCGCCGCCACCGCTGATCCACTTCGCGCCAGCCACCCTGCCGCCCAGTCCATCAATCGCCGCTGGCATCGCATGCGCAAACGGCGCACCGCTACCAAGGTCGAGCGGCACCTTCGGCGGCTGATGCGCAGCGCCACGTGCAACATCACGAAGCGCACGCTCCACGAGCGTGATCTGCTCGTCTATAGAAGGGAGGAGTGACGCAACATCCGCTTCGCTCAGATAGCGAATGCTTGTGGTGGTCACGAACTGGTCTTTTGAGCGAGCTCCCAACAGTGGCCGCTCGGATCGGCAAATGCGGCGGTGCGCATCCCCCACGGTCGGTCCAACGGCCCGTTTAGAAACACCACGCCGCGCGCCACGAGCGCGGCATGCGCCGCATCAACATCGTCCACCGTCACGGTGAGAAGAGAACGCGAACCTGCGCTGCTCGGCGCAATCGGCAGTGGCTCCACGAGTTCTGGTGCGTTCTCTTTCATCAACACGTTCAGGCAGGCACTCCCCATCTGATACACGACCGAGTCGTGATTGGAGAAGATCTCCTGCATCTGCAGCATCTCGCCGTAGAACTTCCGCGATACGACAAGGTCATCAGCGTAGATGGTGATGGCGAAGAGTCCGTTCGACCAGAGTGACGTGCTAGACACGCCGCTTTCCTCCACGTTCAACAAGTGAGAGGAGCAAGAGCAGAAGGACCACGATAAACGCCGGCGTGTTGAGGGCAGCGCCTGGCGGCGTCCCAACGGCGGTGACTGGCGCGATCTTCCCTGCGACTTCTCGCATCACAGGATCGGCGAGAAGCGTCAGCAAGACGAGCGGTGTGAAACCCGAATAGCGGAAGAAGATCACGAGCAGCAACACGGCGAGAATGAGCTGGATTGCACCCCACTGATGAAAGAGGGCAACGATGTTGCTGCCACCAGCAACGCTGATGTCTATGCCAGCAATGCTCTGCGCCCCGCCATCCGCCGAAAGGAGATGGATGCAGCTCCGCACAACGACCGGTAGCAAGACGAGCAGCGTGAGGGGACGAACAAGACGCATCCCAGCATACGTGTGTGGGTTCTGGGGAAGGAGGCTGCGCAGGTTGAACCTCATACGTTGAAGCGGAACTCCACCACGTCGCCGTCGCGCATGATGTATTCCTTCCCCTCCATGCGCACCTTGCCGGCCGCCTTGGCGGCGTTCATGGATCCGGCGCTGATGAGATCGTCAAAGGAGACGATCTCGGCCTTGATGAAGCCGCGCTGGAAATCGGTGTGGATCACGCCCGCCGCCTGTGGTGCGGTCCAGCCCTTATGGATGGTCCAGGCGCGCGCCTCCTTTGGTCCCGCCGTCAGGTACGTCTGCAGGCCGAGTGCGCCGAAGCCGATGCGCGCCAACTGGTGGAGACCCGATTCGTTCTGGCCCATGGAGGCGAGCAGTTCGGCCGCCTCGCTCTCAGACATGTCCACGAGTTCAGATTCGATCTTGGCGTCCAGGAAGACCGCCTCTGCCGGCGCCACGAGCGCGGCGAGTTCGGCGCGCTTCGCCGCAGATGTGAGCACCGCTTCGTCCACGTTGAAGACGTAGATGATCGGCTTCGCGGTGAGCAGGCCGAGCTCCTTAATCAGTGAAATGTCTAGACCGGTGGTGGAGAGCGGCTCACCGCGATTCAGCGCGGCAACGGCGGCGTCAACAACGGTGAGCACCTCCGCGTCCAGCTTCTTCCCCTTCACCTCTTTTTCGTAGCGGCCGCGCGCCTTCTCCAGCGTCTCCAGATCCGCAAAGATCAGCTCGGTGTTGATGGTGCCGATGTCGCTCTTTGCGTCTACCTTCCCGTCCACGTGAATGATGTCTTCATCGGCGAAGCCGCGCACCACCTGCGCAATGGCATCCGCCTCGCGAATATGTGAGAGGAACTTGTTGCCGAGCCCTTCGCCCGTAGATGCGCCGCGCACGATGCCCGCGATGTCAACAAAGGAGACGGGCGCTGGGAGGAGCTTCTCCGAACTGAAGATCTTGGCGAGCTCATCCAGACGCGAGTCGGGGAGGTTCACCACGCCAACGTTCGGTTCAATGGTGGCAAAGGGGTAGTTCGCGGCGAGCACGTTGTTCTTGGTGAGCGCGTTGAAGAGCGTGGACTTGCCCACGTTCGGAAGACCAACAATGCCAATGGTGAGTGCCATGCGTACAGCCTAGACGCTACGCGCCGAAGTCGGTGCCC
>JBIJDR010000061.1:0-4530 GCA_044343985.1 Candidatus Limnocylindrus sp. | reverse complement strand
TCACCGTTGAGCCAAAGAGCTAACAAGAGAAACGGCTGACCACAACGAAGGGCACCGCGCCGCGCAGCATTCTTCACGTTGACCTTGACGCCTTCTTCGCGTCGGTAGAGGTCCGCGACAATCCGAAGCTGGCGGGGAAGCCGGTTGCAGTCGGATACAGCGAAGGGCAGCGCGGCGTAGTCTGCGCCGCAAGTTATGAGGCGCGCGCATTCGGCGTCCGCGCCGCCATCTCTACGCGACTCGCTCGCGCACGCTGTCCGCAACTGATCCTGGTCGAGCCGCGTCATGCGCGATACAGCGAAGCGTCAGATGAGGTGATGGAGCTGCTCGACGCGTGGAGCCCAGTGATTGAGCAGGTCTCGGTTGACGAAGCGTATCTCGATCTCGCTGGCACCACGCAACTTCACGGCGATGCAGATCGCGTTGCACGCGGACTGAAGCGCGCGGTGAAAGAGAAGACAGGCTTAACGATCAGCGTTGGTGGTGCTGCGAGCAAACTTGTTGCCAAGATCGCATCTGGCGCATCAAAGCCGGATGGTCTGCTCATCATTCCGCCAGACGAACAGGTTGCCTGGCTTGCGCCACGGCCAGTTGGTGAGATCCCGGGGATCGGCCCTGTCGCACAGCGCACACTTCGTGAACTCGGCATTACAACGTGCGGGCAACTCGCCGCCGCACCCGACGATCACCTTCTCCGCCGTTTTGGCGCGCACGGCCCAGACTTGAAACTGCTCGCAATCGGCGAAGACGACAGCACGGTTGATACGGGTGACGACCGCAAGTCGCTCGGTCGCGAGATGACACTCGATGACGACGTTGCCGACCCGCACGCACTTGAGACGCTGCTGCTCGGCCTTGTTGAGTCCGTCTCGCACTCACTGCGGAACGAGCACCTGCTCGCCCGCACCGTCACGCTGAAACTGAAGGACACCGAGTTTCAATCCATTACGCGGCAGGTGAAGCTACCGCAGCCGAGTGACCTGAGCGGACCGATCTTTGAGTCGGCGCGCGCGCTTCTCAAGAAGGCGGCGCGCGGCGAGCCATACCGACTCATTGGTGTCTCCACCTCCGACTTCACAACCGACGAGCAGCTCCCCCTCTTCGGTGGTGCGCAGTCGGCGCGAGAACGCGCCATCACCGGCGCCGCCGACAAGATGCGCGCAAAATACGGCGATGACGCGATCACCCGCGCCCGCCTGATTGAGCCGAGCGATGAGCAGTAACTCGCGCGAGGCTGCGGCGACGCGGGCTGCGGCGCTCCTTGCTGAAGCGACGCTTGAAGAGAAGGCGGGCCTCCTCTTCCATCCCGCCACCTACATTGGCCGCGAGCGAGACTTAGAGCTCGTTCGGAAGCGCGGTATTTCGCACCTGAACATTGTTGACGGGAGTGATCCTGCAGAGATTGCGCGCTGGCATAACGCGCTGCAGGAGGCGGCCGAAGAGACTCGGCTCAAGATCCCCGTCACGCTCTCATCTGACCCCCGCCACCACGTACGAAGTAGCCCGGTTGCGGGAGAGAGTATTGCGGCGCTTTCGCGCTGGCCGGAAACCACGGGAATTGCGGCGAGCGATGACGAGGAGGTGGCGCGGCTCTGTGGCGACACGGTGCGTCAAGAGCTCACTGCCCTAGGGATTCGCGTGCTGCTTGGCCCCATGGCGGACATCTTTAGTGACCCGCGCTGGTCGCGCGGCTACGGAACGTTTGGTGAAGATCCAGACGTTGTGCGTCGCTTCACCGTTGCCTTCATTGAAGGCCTCCGAGGCGGCACGCAACTTGGGCCAGAGAGTGTCGCCGCCATGGTGAAGCACTTCCCTGGTGCAGGGCCACAACAAGATGGCCGCGATGCACACGATTCACGATTCCGCGAGCAGGTGTATCCGGGTGGCGCACAAGCGCTGCACCTTGCGCCGTTTGAGGCCGCGATTGCCGCGGGAGTCACGCAGATGATGACCTACTACGGCATGCCGATCGGAACTGAATGGGAAGAGGTCGGATTCGCATTCAATCGCCCGGTGGTCCACGACCTCTTGCGTAAGAAGCTGAGATACACGGGCATTATCTGCGCCGATTGGAATGTGATTGATGGCGCGCCACGTGAAGGATTCACTTTCGGTCCGAATGCATGGGGGCTTGAGCACCTCACACCGCGGCAGCGCATGGCGCGCGCACTGAGTGTTGGTGTTGATCAGTTCGGCGGTGATGATTGTGTGGACGTTGCTATCAACCTTGTGAGAACTGGCGCAATATCCGAAGCACGCATTGACGAGTCCGCACTGCGCCTTCTCACCGAGAAGTTCCAGCTCGGCCTCTTTGAGCAGCGTCGCGTAGACCCAGCGGCTGCGGCGGCACACGTTGGGACGCCAGAGCTTCGCGCGCGTGGTGAAGCGGCACAGCGCAACTCGCTTGTTCTGCTGCAACACGACGCAACGAAACTCTCACTGCCGCTCCCCCAAGGTGTGCGCATCTACTGCGAGGGTTTCTCCGCTGCGAGCCTTGACGGATTTGCAGCCGAAGCGAAAGATCCGGAGGGCGCTGACCTCATCGTGGTTCGACTCAACGCACCATATGAAGTTGGCGACGGAAGATTTGACGAGTGGTTCCATGGCGGGAGCCTTGATTTCTCACAAGCGGTCGTAGATCACGTGCGCGATCTCTCGCACATTGCGCCAGTCATCGTGAGCGTCTTCCTTGAACGGCCGGCAATCCTGACGCCGCTCCTCCCGCACGCAAGCGTGCTGATCGGCGACTTTGGCGCGTCCGATAACAATCTGTTGCAGCTGCTCTTCGGCGAAGCGCCGTTTATTGGCCGCCTCCCATTCGATCTCCCGCGCTCCATGGCCGCCGTCGAGCGCTCCAAGGAGGATCTCCCGTTCGATACCGAAGACCCGCTCTTCCGCCACGGCTTCGGCTCAAATAGAGGGAGCGTGCCAGCTACTTGACAGGATTCCGAACAGCCGTTCTAATGGGTGCATGACGAAGCACGATCAGGACAGGAAGACGCGGATCCTTCAGGCCATTGCCGAGGGGAGCCGCCGCTCGGGGACGCCCCCTACCGTGCGAGAGATCGCCGACCTTGTGGGGCTCGCCGCACCGTCTGCCGTCCACCACCACCTTGAGACGCTGGAGCGTGAGGGGCTGATCCAGCGTGACTCGGGCCTCTCCCGGTCGGTCCGCCTCACCGCCCGCGGTCGCTCCCTCCTTGAGCTTGATGACGCGGTCGAAACGACCAACCTCCCGATGGCGGCGCGCGAGCTCGTTGTGGTGGGGCAGATCGCCGCCGGCGGGCCGATCGAGGCGTACGAGGAGCGATCGGAGTCTGTCGCGGTGCCGGAGTTCATGTCCACCGCAGACTCGTACTTACTGAAGATTCGTGGCGACTCCATGATTGACGCCCAGATCGCCGACGGCGACTACGTGGTGATTAAGCCGAGCAAGGTCGCGGCAGATGGGGACATCGTGGTCGCCCAGGTAGAAGAGAACGAAGTGACACTGAAGCAGCTCTTCCGCGAGAGCGGTCGGGTGCGCCTCCAGCCGGCGAACAAGGCGTATGCGCCGATGTACTACCCGACGGTCAACGTGCAGGGCGTGCTCGTTGGCGTTCTCCGACGCGTTCACTAATCCACAAATCGGCGCGCTAGGGCGCCGACTTATCCACAGCCGACGCGGCCTTTGCCCGCTTCGTGGAGAGTTCAGCATGTATTCGTGGAGATCTAACTGGAGACTTCTCGTCACGACTGCGATGATGCGCGCATGAGCAACCAACTCCCCCCACAATCGAGTGACGCCGAAGAGAGCATCATTGGCGCGCTACTGATTGACGGCGATGTGATGATCGAGATCGCCGAGAGCCTAAAGCCGAGCGACTTCTATAAGCCGGCGAACGGCAAGGTCTACTCGGCGATCATGAAGCTCTACGAGCAGCGCCAGCCGATCGACATCCTGACCGTCTCCGAAGAGCTGGAGCGACGCGGGCAGATTGAGGAGATCGGTGGTCGCGCCGCGCTCGCCGATCTCTGTGATCGCACACCAACGGCGGTACACGCCAAACAGTACGCAAAGATCGTGGAGCGAAAGGCGATGTTGCGCGGCCTGATCGGCGCTGCTGGTCGCATTGCATCAATCGGCTACGAAGATCCTTCTGACATCTCTGAAGCGATTGATCGCGCAGAGGCGGAACTCTTCGCCGTGAGTGAGCGACGCGCCGTCACAGGCTTCTCATCAATCAGCACGCTGCTCGGCGAAACGTACGAACAGCTGGATCACATGCACCAGAATCGCGGACAGTTGATGGGCCTGCGCACCGGCTACTCCGACATTGACAAGATCATGCAGGGGCTGCAGAACTCCGACTTCATCGTCCTCGCCGCGCGACCATCAGTTGGTAAGACGTCACTTGCACTGACTATTGCGGAGAACGTCTCAGTTCGCGAAGGGAAGTCAGTCGGCGTCTTCTCGCTAGAAATGAGCAAAGAGCAGCTCGTGCTGCGACTTCTCTCCAGCGTCACGAAGATTAATTCATTCAACCTTCG
>JBIJDR010000002.1:0-47804 GCA_044343985.1 Candidatus Limnocylindrus sp. | reverse complement strand
CTGCCTTGAGAGGGCAGTGTCCTAGGCCGCTAGACGAATGCGCCAGATGCGGGCAGAGCCCGCGGGGGGAGAGTCTAGCAGCGAGTTAGCCGACGCGGTTGATCTCGTGGGCGAGGAAGAGGAGGCCCGTTGGGGGCTTCGGGGCGAAGAGGGTCGACTTCTGGGGCATCGTCTCCCCCGCCTCAGCCACCGCCACCACCTGCTCTGGCCGCTCGCCATGCAGGAGCAGCACGGCGCTCGGCGTGGGGTCGGCCAGTGCACTGCTGATCGCCTGCTCCGCGCCGCGAACATAGCGAAGCGCGCCGGCTGCCGCCGCTGCGGCGTCAATACCGAGCGCCTGATCAAGGAGCACGGCGAGGGCGGTGACAGAAAGCGACTGATATGCCGTGGAGCGCCCGGGAAGTGCTGCGCTGATCGCCGCGCGGTCAAGCTTCAGCAGTGCTGCCCCCGTTTTTGTCACAACGCCAATCTGCAGCTCAGCGCTCGCTGGAGCACCGTCCGCAAAACGTGCCGCGAGCTGTTCGCGCGTTGTTGCGGTGTGATGCGTAACGAGTGGCGAGGCGGAGAGTTTGGCGAGGAGCGCCGTAGGGTCGGGTGCGGCGACGATCCGATGCGTGGCATAGAGCGCAGGGGCACAGCGATCAGACTCAATGATGAGTCCGAGTGCGGTGGTGAGGCCGCCACTCTCCGCGTAGTCGCGCGCCGTCTCGTAGCGATGATGCCCGTCAGCGATCACAAGGTCGGCACCGTTCGCCCAGGCAAGGAGTGCGGTGCCGTGCTGCGTTGCGGGGTCAACGCGCCAAAGGGTGAAGTCGCTTCCTGACGGGGTGAGACCTGTTGCACACGGTGCGGACTTTGAGGCGGCATCTGCGGCGCTTGCGAATTCATCCTGACCACCTGCGCGGAGAAGGATCACGGGTGAGAGATTCGCCTGAACCGCTTCAATCAGCGCCCGGCGATCAGCCTTCGGCCCAGTGAGTGTCAACTCGTGGCGCAAGATGCCCGTCTCGTCGCCATACGCTCCGATGGGGATGCCAGCAAAGATCCCTCTGATCGTACGTCCGCTTGGAGGTCGCTCTTCATACAGATAGATGTGCGGCGACTTGTCATCAACGAGTGTGCCGTCACCTCGCCAGCTGCTCCATGTTGCGGCGGTGCGCTGATACTGCGCGCCGCTTGACTCACCCTTTTCAAGGATCGGGAGGTCAAGGGCGACCGAGTTTTGTGGCTGTGCGGCAAGAAGCTCGCGCCGCTGATCGGCGCTGATCACGTCATACGGCGGGCTGAGGAGCGCGTCGAGGGCGCCACGCGGCGATCCGTCTAGTGCGGCGGCGAAGGTGGTTGCACGGAAGGCTCGGACGCGTCTCATGGTTTGATTCTACCTGCGGTGTACGCTTGGCACATGCAGATCAACAAGCGAGGCGTTACCCCACTCATCCTGGCGACGCTTCTGCTGCTAACTGCGGCTGGCTGCGGCTCCGTCCTGGATGACGCTCGCGGGGAGCCAGCGGCTACACCCACCAACTTCAATGGGCTCGTTGAGCAGCTCGCAGCACGAGAGTTTTCCGTTGCCAACGTGGTGAGCGGTGACCCAGGCTGCAGTGACCAGGCCCTGGTGCCGATGGCGATCGCCTTTGATGTATCCGGCGGTGGCCTTGAAGGCTCCGTCCAGGCTCGCGTCTACCGCTTCAAGAATGATGAGAGTTACCAGAAGCTGCGTGCAAGCGTTGACACCTGTGCCGCAGAGTGGATCAACGAACCAGCGACTCTGCTAATGGTTGACGCCTCTCCCTACGTGCTGGTGACCGAAGGGGTTCCTGCGGGGGCTGCAGCGGATGCGATTCGAGCCGCGGTGCGCGAGGCGGCTGGCGAGTAGTCCGCTCTTAAGCGAGAGGCGTTACGCCTCTTCTCGGCTCGCGCGCGGTGCAGCACCGTCGCTGCGTGGGATTGCTACTGAGGCGGCACCCTTCACGAACGAAGCCTTGATTGAGGTTACGGCGGCAACCTGCTGCTCCTCTACGGAGAGGATGCCGTGGCGACCGAGCGCCGAAAGCTCGTCGCGAATGTAGGTCTGCAGCATCTCAGGACCATCTGTGCCAATGGCGTATCGCACCTTCCCTTCGCGTAGGCGCGCGAAGATCTGGCGGAACTCCTCCCAATCGGAGACCACTTGCGTCATCAGGTTCGATGTTGGGCAGATCTCAAGCACGATCTTCCGCTCGGCAAGGAGCTTCATCGTCTTCGCGTCCTGCGCCGCCTTCACACCGTGGCCGATGCGATCCGGCTCGAGCTGCTTCACCACCTCAAGCATCTCGCTCACTGGCCCGGATTCGCCAGTGTGCACGGTGATGCCGAGCCCCGCCTTGCGCGCGGCGCGGAACATCCGCTTGTATTCGGTCACCTTGAAGTTGGCGCTCTCGCGCCCAGCAATATCAATCCCTACGATCCCCCGACTCGCCCAGGCGATCGCCTTCTCCACGATGATCTCGTTCTGTCGTAGCGTGAACTCGCGATCAAGGATCAGGATGATCCCAGGCTTCACCGGGTATTCGAGCGCGGCGCGATCGGCGCCACGGATGGCGGCGGCGATGATGTGGTCAAGGTCCTGCTCACCGTTGCGATTGCGCTTCATCGGATTGAAGCGCAGCTCCATGGTGGTGATGTGGTTCTTCCGATACGCGCCAGCGACCACCTCGTACACGGAACGCTCCACGGCGATCGGCGACGACTGAATCAACTCCGTCCAGTGGAAGAGGTCGAGGTAACCGTTGAAGCTGCGCGTCCGCTTTGATCCCGCCGTAATCATCTTGCGGAAGGCCCAGTAGTCCTTGGACGGGAGTCGAATCCCCTGCGCATGGGCGATCCCCCACATGATCGCTGGCGTCACTGAGCCACCAAGGTGGCAGTGCAACTCTGCAAGTGGCGTTGCGGGACTCAGCGTCCCGAATCCGCGCGGCTTCTCCTCCGCTCTCTTGGTGACGCGCGGGCTCATGCGCTCACTTCGCGCGCTTCGGTTGTCTCAGTGGCGTGTGCTGCGTCGCGGGCGCGGCGACCGCGCAGCGCTGGCGAGTCGCTCGGCACCTGGTCACGCGCGTGATACGAGCTGCGCACCAGCGGACCCGACTCAACGTGCTTGAAACCCATCGCCAACGCCTCCTCGCGCAGTGAGGCGAACTCTTCTGGCGTGTAGTAGCGAACCAGCGGGAGGTGCTCCATCGTTGGGCGTAGGTACTGGCCAATCGTCAGGATGTCGCAGTCAACGGAGCGAAGGTCGCGGAAGGTGGTGAGGAGTTCGTCGTGCTCCTCGCCGAGCCCCACCATTATCGAGCTCTTCGTATGTACCGGATTGCCGAGCTCCGCCGCCATTGCTTTTGCGCGTGCGAGTACCTGTAGCGATCGGTCGTAGCGGGCGCGCTTGCGCACCGGCTTCTGCAGCCGTTCTACGGTCTCTAGGTTGTGGTCAAGGATGTCTGGTGAGGCCTCCATCACAAGGCGAAGCGGCTCGTCCTTCCCGTCAAAGTCTGGGATCAGCACCTCAATGCCTGTACCTGGCGCCAGGCGCCGCAGCTCGCGAATGCTCTCGGCGAAGATGGCGGCGCCACCGTCTGGGAGATCGTCGCGGGCAACGCTCGTGATCACCACATGATCCAGGTCGAGTGAGGCGAGCGCCTCAGCAACGCGTCGCGGCTCATCCTGATCAAGTCCAGCCGGGCGACCCGTCTTCACCGCGCAGAAGCCACAAGCGCGCGTGCAGGTATCGCCAAGAATCATCACCGTTGCCGTCCCCTGATCCCAGCACTCGCCGATATTCGGGCAGCGCGCCTCCTCACAAACGGTGTTCAGCGTCTTGTCACGCATCAGCCGCTTCAGCTCGCGGTAGCGATCCCCGCCTGGAACCTTTGAGCGAATCCAGTCTGGATGGCGGCGCTCTGTTGCTGGCGCCGGCTGGCCGAAGATCGGCAGATCACGCATCAGAAGTTCACCGAGCGGCCAATGGAGACGAGCGCCGCCTCGCCAACGATCTCCGAGAGCGTTGGATGTGGATGCGTAGTGCCGCCAACCTGTGTTGCCGTTGCACCAAGCTCCATCGCCAGGCTCGCCGCAGCAATAAGGTCGGTCACCTTCGGCCCCACCATGTGTACGCCGAGGATCGCGCCACTCTCCGCATGACGGAGCACCTTGCAGAAACCATCGGCATCGCCGCCAACGTGCGCCTTAGCAATAGCGAGGAATGGAACCTGGCCGGCAACGAACGGCACGCCATCTCGCTCCAACTCCTGGGTCGTGTAGCCAACGGAGGCAACTTCGGGGCGACAGTAAGTTGCACGCGGCTGCTTCACATAGTCCATGGCGTGCAGTGGCTCCCCCGCGATTGCGTGTGCCGCGATCATCCCCTCATGTGCCGCAACGTGTGCGAGCTGCAGCCCGCCGATGACATCTCCCACCGCATAGAGGTGTGGCTCCGCAGTCTGCATTTGCGCATCAACCTTGACGAAGCCGCGCTCAACGATCGCCTTGGTGTTTTCTAGGCCAATCTCGCCGCTGTTCGGCACGCGACCGGCGGCAACAACGAGCAGTTCAGCGGCAAGCGAGATCGCTTCGCCACCTTCAATCGGCTCAATCTGCATTGTGACCCCACTCGCTGACTTCGCGAATGAACCCTCCTTGATGCGGTGGGCAACGTGGATCGCAATGCCGCGCTTTGTAAACGCGCGCGTCAGCTCTTTCGAGGCGTCGCGGTCTTCAAGCGGCACAAGTGCTGGGAGCATCTCAACAATGGTGGTCTCGGCACCGAGGTCGCGGAAGTAGGAGGCGAATTCACAGCCAACGGCGCCACCGCCAACCACAATGACGCTGGCAGGCTTCAGCGTCCCCGTAGTGATCTGATCGCTATCAACGATCACGTGTCCATCCGTCTCTAAGCCAGGGATGCGGCGAACGCTTGAACCTGTAGCGACCACGATATCGGTTGCACTGATCGTCCTCTTTTCGCCAGTCGCCGTACCGCTCTCATCAACGAGTGAGACCCCCACCGAACCGCCACCGAGCAGCGTTGCGCGCCCTGCAATGAGTTCAACGTTGTTCTTCTTGAAGAGGCTCTTCAGCCCCGCGTGCATGCGCGCAACGATCTTGTCGCGCCGCGCGCCAATAACCGCTGGGTCAACGCCAGTCGCGGGAGAGATCTGGATTCCGAAATCGGACGCCTTCCCAATCTTGGCGAGAAGGTCGCCCGTCTCGAGCATCGCCTTGGCGGGGATGCAGCCCCAGTGGAGGCAGGTGCCGCCGACCTTCGCCTGCTCAACCAGCGCCACACGCTTCCCGAGTTGCGCCGCCCGGAAGGCGGCGGCGTAGCCGCCCGTTCCGCCGCCGAGTACGAGGAGATCGTGGTCGGCCATGCGTGAATCCTACGCCCCACCGCCGACCCTTGCCGCGCGCTGCTAACCTCCGCCGCGATGGACCTACCGCTCCTCCTCGCCGCCACCCTAGGCGCCTACCTCGCGGGCTCGATCCCGTTCGGCCTCCTTGTGGCGCGCCTCACCGGCGGTCCCGACCCGCGATCGATCGGCTCTGGACGCACCGGCGGCACGAACGCACTGCGAGCGCTCGGTCGCCGTCGCGCCGCCGTGGTTGCCACGGGCGACATCTTGAAGGGGACGCTCCCCGTCCTCGCCGTTCACGCCCTCGCAGCAGAGGGTGCCGAGGCTTGGACCAGCGCATGGACGGTGATCGCCGCACTCTTTGCGGTGATCGGTGCAACGCGCTCCGTCTGGGTCGGCTTCAAGGGTGGTCGCGGGATTGCAACAGGCTTCGGCACGGCGCTCGCCGTCGCACCGCTCGCACTCGCCGCCGTCTCCCCCGTCTTCATCATCATTATCTGGCGGACCAGACTCGTTTCGCTCGGATCGCTCGTCACAGCGGCGCTCTTTGCGCCAGCACTCTTTCTCATCAGCTATGCCACCACTGGAGGGCTAGATGGCGCGCTGATTGCATACGGCCTGGTCGGCCCAGCACTCGTCTGGCTCGCGCACGCAGACAACATTGCGCGGCTACGTAACGGGACAGAGCGGACCTTTGATGCGGGGATGCTGCAGCGCGACTAGAGAGGCTCCTAACTAGCGGGAGCGGATCATCCTGATTGAGATCAGCAGCGTTGCGCAGATCAGCGCAGCGGGAATAAGCGGAAGCTGACGAATCGCAAGGCCGAGCGGCGGGATGAGCGCGCTCAACGCCTGAAGGGTTAAGACAGCCGCGGCCACCGCAAGCGCTGCGGCAAGCGCGCTAAGCGCAGCTGAGCGCCTCATACGGCGAGCGCATCCGCCTCGTCTGGAATGCCGATCGGTGCAACGAGCACCTCACCGAGCAGCTTCTGCGCGGGGAGTGACTGATGTGTTGTGAGCGGACGGTGAAAGAGTACGCTCACATCTGCGCCAGGGGCACCTCGTCGACGTGCACCACTCTCTGGATCTAGCCCGATCGGTCCGCCAACAGCAACGCATGGAACTCCAACAGATCGCGCACGCCGAATCAGATCAATCGCTGCTAGGAGCGGCACCTGTGGCGCTGTGCTTGTTGGCGCACCACCGAGCGCATCAACGAGCACCGCAACCTCTTCAATGCCAGCGCGGAAGTGTGCCGCTTCGCGCATGTTTGGGATGCGGTAGCGCTCCACGCGCGGTGCAGATTCCAATCGATCCCACACGCCAGCAGCAGAGGCATGCTCTGGTCGCGCCTTTGTGCCGAAGAGCGCAACGACCAAACGCCGCTCCCCATCGGCGAGTGCAAGCGCCGCCTCTAGTCCATATGCCGCGTCGCGGTCCGATCCTGCCAAGAAGAAGATGGGCAACTTGCCTGAAGCATCGCGTGCATCAGCAATTGCGCGCACGACATCTGCAATCGCAGCGCCACCGCGTGCGGCGATCTCGTCTGGACTCAGACCGAGTCGCGCCGCCTTCGCGCGAATGCCGCGCATTGATGCCGCCGTCACTGGGCGGAGCTGCGCGTTAGCGGACCAGCGACTTTGTAGTGGTGCGATCGCAGCGGCGATCTGCTCCTGATCTGCGGACGCCGTTGCGGTACGGCGTCGTATCGCCTTCGCCTGTGTTGGACCACCGCTTTTCGCTGGAACAGTCTTCTTCATCAGGTGAGGATAGACGCGAATCAGCCGGTGTTGCGGAGACCGGCCGCAACGCCACTCACGGTGAGCCGAACGAGGTATGCAAGCTCGTCCCGCTCCGACTCCCCCGTCGCGGCACGTAGTTGCGCCAGGAGGCGAACCTGGATCCGCGAGAGGGCATCAAGGTCTGGAGCGCGTTGTTCAAGTGAACGCCGCAGGTCAGGCTCCGCGCCGAGGAGGCGCGCAGCGCCAGTCACCCCGAGCAGGCCGCGCTCAGCGGCGGCGCGCTCCGCAATGATTAGCTCCCAGACACGCTGCACTGGAGCGCCACCACCGGCCAAGGCGAGTGCGGCGAACTCCTCTGCAACTGCGGGCGATGACTTTGCAAGGATCATCGCCGCGTTGTCGATCAAGGAACTGAAATAGGGCCAGCGCTGATACGCCTCCTGCAACGCCTCACGTCGCTTCGGGTCGGCGAGCGCCGCCTCAAGCAGTCCGAGCCCGTACCAGCCCGGAAGGTTGATACGCGACTGACTCCAGGCGAAGACCCACGGGATGGCGCGGAGGCTGTCAATGCTGGCGCGCTGCGCTCCGGCGCCTGGCTGACCGCCGCGCGCACCGCGAGCGGCTGGACGCGAGCCGAGGTTCATTCCGCCGAGCTCTGCGATCGGTGTTGCAGCGCGGAAGAACTCTTCGAATCCCTCCTCCTCGCGGACTAGGCGCAGGTATGCGCCACGCGCCTCACTGGCGAGCGTGCTTACAAGTTCACGATACTTCTGCTCCTCAACCTCAAGGCGCTTGGCGGCGCTCGGCTGCGTCGCGGTGAGAAGCGCTGCAAGGATCTGATCACCATCGCGATAGGCAATCGTTGGGTCTGCGTAGCGCGACGCAATCACCTCGCCCTGTTCGGTGATCTTGAAACCAGCAAGGAGACCACCCGGGTGCTGTCCAAGGATGGCGCGATGCGTTGGTCCACCACCGCGACCGATCGCGCCACCGCGACCATGGAAGAGTGTGATGCGCATCTTGTGCGCGGCTGCGGCTCGAACGAGCGCGTCTTCCGCTAAATGAAGTGACCAGCCGCTGGCGAGATAGCCGCTCTCCTTATTCGTATCTGAGTAGCCGAGCATCACCTCCAGATGGTCGGCTCGGGATCTGATCTGCTCGCGCAGGCGCTGATCGGCAAGGACCTCATTAAGAATCTCGCCAGCCGAATCGAGTGCGGCAGATGACTCCATGAGTGGAACAAGGTTGACCAGAGGCGCACCAGGGACTGCATCCGCTGTGGCGGAGGGCGGAATGCGTTCATCACGCGCCCATGTAAAGAGGGCGAGCAGCGTGCGCAAATCCTCAGCTCCTTCAAAGCCGCTGATCACATAGTTGGTCAGCGCCGCTTCACCGTGCACTCGCTGCACCTCAGCGGCGACGCGAATTGTGGCGAGCACCTCGCCAACACTCACCCCTGGAACGAGCTCTACTGTGAGGGCGGCGGTGAGCGCCTCGCCGCTTGACGTGCTGCTGATTCCGTTAAGCACTTCAAGCGCCGCCGCATGCACTGCGCGAGCCTGGCGAACCTCAAGCGCTGCGAAGTGGAAGCCGAACGTCTCAACCTGCCACTGGAACTCGAGCAGCTCGCCGTACGCAGAGCGCTGCAGGCGATCGGCGGAGAGTGCTTCGCCAAGCTCCTTCAACTCACGCACAAGGTCACCCGGATCCGCGTACGCCCCTTCACTCCCCTTCTTCTCGCCGTGGATGCGAATCTGTCGCGTGCGCCAGAGGCGTTCAGCAATTGCGCCGAGCCTGCGTCGGTACGCCTCATTTGGGAAGCGCTCTCTCAAGACGCGCTCGGCGTCGCCAAGATCACCTGCGTCGCGCTCGAGCGCTGCCGCGAGCGACGTTGGGATCGCATCTTCGGAAACCGTTGCGGCGATAGAGAGCGTCAGGCGCTGCGCAACAGCCCCAAGGGCGCGAAGCGTATGGTCTGCCTGAATGCGCGCCGCCTCTCGCGTCGTTACAGCTGTGACGTTCGGGTTTCCGTCACGGTCGCCGCCGATCCAGCTCCCCCATCGGATGGTTGGCATCTGGTGTGGCGGACGTGAGCCGCTCTCCCCCTCGGCGGGATCGAGTTGCCGGAGCGCCTCGTCAACGCCACGAAGAAGTCGCGGCGCGAGGCGAAAGATCGTCTCGTCGAAGTGGACCATCGCGGAGCGAACCTCATCGAGCGGGGTAACGGGGCGCGTACGAATGCTCCCCATGCGCCAGAGGTTCGTCACCTCTTCGCGCAACCTGCGCACACAGAGAGCGGCTTCAGCAGGGTCAACGGCGGCCGAGCGCCGATCAAGCAGGACGCGCATCCTGCCGAGGAGTGCGATCAGCGTGCGCCGACGCGCCTCCGTTGGATGCGCGGTGAGCACAGGGTGGAATCGAAGCCCTGCAACGCTCGCTTGAATCTCTTCCGCTGTTGCGCCAGCGGCGGTGGCGGCGCGAACCGCCTCAGTAAAGGAGTCTGCCCCAAGAGCACTCGCGCCTCCAGATGCAGCGACCCGGGCCGCCTGCGCAATCTCAATGGCACGACCACGCTCCTCTGCGAGGCTCGCCAAACGAAAGCGCAAGGTGAGTGCGCGAATGAGGCGCGCCGCATCCTGCCTGCTTGCCCCGTCAAGCAGCGTGGGGCTGTCGATCATCTTGCGATACGAAGCAGCGAAGGCCGCCCCCTCTTGCTCCACGATCGTGTCGAAGAGGAGCGCGTCAAGGAGCTCTAGGTCTCTCATGCGTCTTCTCCTCTCTGCGTGCAACTGCACGTCGCGCGGCTGCTATGTCCGGCGAGGGAGTCGATACACCTCACCACGGAGTCGCTCAATTAGCCCCTCCGCCTGCAACTGCTCAATGGTAGCGGTGACAGCCTCAGCGCTGTGTTCACCGCGTGCGCCAAGAAGTTGAACCCCCGCCGCCCCCGCGTCGCGCAACTCATCGAGTAGCCGGCCACGGAGCCAACGTCGTGTGCTGCCGAATCGCGGCGCGACCCCCTTCTTCCGCGGCGGAGGGGCTGCAACTCTCCCCGCCGAGTGACAGACACTGCGTAGCGGACATGAGTCGCAGTCGGGTGTGCTCGCACGGCAGTGCGCGTTGGCGAGATCCATCGCCGCCTGCGCCCACGCCCCAGCCTCGTTCACCTTCAGCTCCGCACCGAATAAATTTGCCGCCGCCTGGAGCGGCTTCGGTGTAATTTTCGCCTCGCCGATCACGCGCTGCACAACGCGCGCAATGTTCACATCAACAGGAATCTCGCTGCCACCGAATGCGATCGCCGCGACCGCCCGCGCCGTGTACGGCCCAATGCCAGGGAGGAGCTGCAGCTCTTCATGGGTCGCTGGAAGACCACCAGCGGCATGTGCCGCCTGCGCCGCTCGGTGTAGTAAGAGGGCACGGCGGTTATAGCCGAGCCCTCGCCACGCCTCAAGCACCTCCGCCGTCTCAGCCTTGGCGAGTGCTGTGAGCGTTGGAAATTGAGAGAGGAATCGTTCGGCCAGCTGATCAACGCGCGAGATCTGTGTCTGCTGTGCCATCACCTCAACGATGAGCACCGAGTAGGGGTCGCTCCGCTCGCGAATCTTTAGTGGACGTGCACTCTTCGCATACCAGCGAAGGAGGAGCTGGTTGACGCTCCTGATCTCCTTTGTTGTGAGCGCCATAGCGCGCCTGGCGACGCCTAGCGTCCGCGCGGGAGCGTGGGCGGAATTCTGTTCTTCAGTGCAACCTCGCGCAGTGTCCGCGCCAGTTCGGCCTGCTCCAGTGCGTCGGCGAGCGCATTATGGTCGGCGATCAGATCGGTTGGATAGACCTGGCGAACGAATCGCTTCACCGTCTTCTTCCAGGTGAGGTTCTCGCCACCGTGCAGCGTGTAGTAGACGCTCTTTAGATCCATCGCCGACATGCCAAACGGATTCCTCACGCCGGCTTCTGTGAAGGCCATCGTCAGCCACATCCAGTCGAACGGTGTGTTGAAGCCAACGAAGAGTGGGGCCGACTCTGGCGCAACCGCTTCGCAGGTGCTGCGCACCCATTCGGCGAACTTGCGCACCCCTTCAATACGATCTACACCACTCTCTTCAAGGTGCCTGCGCGTGAGGTGATGGACGCGCTCCTCTTTAGGGCCCCACGCCTTTGTTGGATCTGGACGCAGCTCTATATAGAAAGTACGCGACGGATCATCCACAAGGCAGGCGCCGATACTGATGAGGCTCCCCTCGAGCGGCGTCTGGCCGGAGCACTCCACATCAACGCTGAACCAGCACTCCTGTGCGAGGCCGGGCTCAAACGGTGGTGGTGCTGGCTGGTTCTGCTGCATGACTGCAGCCTAGAACATGCTGGGCGCTATTCGCTTCGCACCATGATGTGCTTCGCCACGGTGTAGTCCTCAAGCGCATACATGGACTGATCCTTCCCGTAGCCCGACTGCTTAAAGCCGCCGTGCGGCATCTCGCTCACTAGCGTGAAGTGATCGTTCACCCAGACGGTGCCGAACTGCAGCGCCTTGGAGACCTTGAAGGCACGCGCCACGTCGTTCGTCCAGATCGACGAAGCGAGGCCGAAGCGGCAGTCGTTCGCCCACTCCACCATCTGCTCTTCGCTCTTGGCACGCTGCACGGTGACCACTGGGCCGAATACTTCGTCCTGCACAATCTCCGAGGACTGCGCCGGTCCCGCAATGATCGTTGGGCTGTAGTAGTGCCCCTTTGAACGAATCGTCTTGCCGCCATGGACGATCTCCGCCTTCTTTGCTGCGCGGCTAACGAATCCTTCAACGCGCTTCAGCTGCTCTGCGCTGATCAGCGAGCCCATCTCAGTGGCCTTATCCGTTGTCGCTCCCACCTTGATCGTCTTCACCTGCTGCTCAAGGAGCGCCACGAACTTCTCATACGACTTTGGCCCCACCACGATGCGGCAGGCTGCGGTGCAGTCCTGCCCCGCGTTCCAGAAGCTCGCCGCGCGCATCGTCTCAGCGGCAAGTTCAAGGTCAGCGTCATCAAAGATGAGCACTGGCGCCTTTCCGCCGAGCTCTAGGTGGAGTCGCTTCACGCTCTCGGCACCGGCGGCGGCGATCCGCTTCCCCGTTGCCGTGTCGCCAGTGACGGAGACCATGTCAATGCCCGGGTGACGCGAGAGTGCCGCGCCAACATCAGAGCCTGGCCCAGTGATGACGTTGAGGACGCCTGGCGGCAGGATCTCCTGCGCCAGCGCGCCGAGCATCAGCGCACTGATCGGTGTGCGCGCTGAAGGCTTCAAGACGATGGTGTTCCCCGTTGCGAGCGCCGGACCGATCTTCCAGCCCGCCATCAGGAGCGGATAGTTCCACGGCGCGATGGAGGCGATCACGCCAACCGGATCGCGACGAATCATGCTCGTTCGACCAGGAAGGTACTCGGCGACCGCCTTCCCCTCCATGTTGCGCGCGGCGCCCGCGAAGTAGCGCAGGTTATCGACCACCGCATCAACCTCAACGCCAACCGCGCTGATCGGCTTCCCCGCATTCTGTGATTCAGCAACAACGAACTTTCGCTTCTGTGACTCAAGCGCATCGGCAAGCTTGAGCAGCGCAAGGCTCCGCTCACCTGGCGTGGTAGATGACCAGGAGGGGAAGGCGGCACGCGCGGCGGCAACTGCTGCGTTGATGTCTTCTTTCCCGCTGTGCGGCACCGTTGCAATCTTGGCGCGCGTCGATGGGTCCTCAACGCTGAGGGTCTTCCCAGACTTCGCGGCGACCGCCTTACCGTTGATGTACTGCTTGAAGACCGCCATGACTCCTCCTCCGCTTCACCTATCGGGGGCGGCGCCCACCGAAGATTGCCGCTAGCCTACCGCCGCCCAGCCCAGCCTGGGGAGGGGTGGCGCACACCCCGCTGCGGCGCTAGGATCCACTCATGTCAAGACAGTTCGTGATCCAGCTCGCGCATAAGCCAGGCTCCCTCGCCGCGCTCTGCCGCGAACTTGAGGCGAAGTCCGTCGACCTGAAGGCGATCGGCGGCGGCGGCGTTGGAGAACACGGCCACGTCATCCTGAAGACCGCAGATGACGCCGCAACGCGCGAGGTGCTGAAGGCGGGCGGATATGAATTCATTGAAGGCGACTCCGTCCTCGCAGAGGTTGATGACAAGCCGGGCGGGATGCTCTCCGTCCTTGAGCGACTCTCAAACGCTGGGGTGAATGTCTACGGTCACCTCTTCACCGGACGATGGGGCGATCGCGCCACCTTCTCATTCGTTGTTGACGATCCAGAGAAGGCGCGCGCGGCACTCGAGAAGGCGTAACTCAGCGGCAACGTCGCAGACGCCGCCTTCGCGCTCACGCTCTACCGATAAACTCCAGAATCTTCTCCACCGCATCCTGATAGCGCAGCGTTGCGAACGGGTGATGGTTGAACCCCTCAAGTGGCTGATAGCGAACCCTGCCGAGCGTGCCGATCGGCTGGCACCACTCTGGTCGCACTAAGCGATCTCGCGTCCCGTGAATCACTAGCGTCTCAACTGGGAAGTCACCGCCGCGTGCAACCACCGCGCGCGCCGCGCGTTGCGCGCGGAATGCTTCATCACCGAGTCGGGTTGTAACGGCGTGAAGGTAAGGTGGCGGCTCTGGATCTTCGTTTGGCAGTCGCTCTCCTGGATCCGTGTCGGCGCCAATCCCCGTTGGAATGCGCAACATCGGCACGACGCGAGAGAGAAGCGGCGCGGCGAGACGTTTCCAAGTGGCGACCTCTGCCTCAAGAGCTGGGGCCGAGAGGACTAGCTTGTCCGGCGTAGCACGCCCTGCAGCGGTGGCGCCGAAGGCGATCAGGCCGCCCATGCTGTGAGCCACAACGACAAGTGGACGACCCTCGCTTTTCAGCGCATCAACCTGCTCGGCGAGATCGTCGTGATATCGACTCCAACGAGAGACATAGCCGCGCGGGCCCTCAGAGCGCCCGTGCCCACGGAGGTCCCAGGTGACCGTCCGCCAGCCAGCCTGTGCGAAGGCACGTGCCGCCTGGATGTAGCGCGACGAGTCCTCGCCAATGCCGTGCCCGAGGAGGAGATCGCCAATCGGCGCAGCCACTGGGCGGTAGACACGGCGATAAAGCGGCAGGCCGTCGCTGGCTCGGAAGGGGTCAAGCTCGATCTTTACCGCATCCATCGCCAGGATCCTACACTTAGGGGGGCAGACCGCAAGCGTCTAGATTCGGAGGCAGCAATGAGTGACGCAAAGGGCGCAGGGATCCGCAGCGAGCGCGACTCGTTCGGCGCCATCGACGTGCCGGGCGAGCACCACTGGGGGGCGCAGACAGCCCGGTCGCTGCAGTTCTTCGCCATCGGCGAAGAGGAGATGCCGCGCCGCATCATCAGCGCCCTCGCGCTGGTAAAGCGCGCCGCCGCAGAGACGAACGCCGAACTCGGCCTCCTCCCGAAGGAGAGTGCCGCGCTGATCACCAAGGCGGCAGACGAGATCCTCTCTGGGAACCTCGCCAACGAGTTCCCACTCTCCGTCTGGCAGACAGGCTCGGGAACGCAGAGCAATATGAATGTCAACGAGGTGATCGCTTCGCGTGCGAATGAGGCGGCCACGGGTACGCGCGGCGGGAAGAGCCCGATTCATCCGAACGACCATGTCAACCTCTCGCAATCCTCCAACGATGTCTTCCCCACCGCAATCCATATCGCCGCAGTACTTGCGATCAGCGAAGAGCTGCTCCCTGCGCTGAAGCAGCTCCACTCATCCGTTGCGTCAAAGGCTGCCGCCTGGTCCAACATCGTCAAGATCGGTCGCACGCATCTGCAAGACGCGGTGCCGCTCACGCTCGGCCAAGAGTTTGGCGCTCACGCGTCGGCACTCGCTGCAAACCTCGAACGCATCAGCGCCGCCACCGCTGGGCTGCATCCGCTCGCGCTCGGCGGGACCGCCGTAGGGACTGGGCTGAATAGCCACCCAGACTTTTCTACCAGCGCAATCAAGAAGATCGCCGCGGCCACAAAGCAACCATTTGTTGGTGCAGCGGATAAATTCGCCGCGCTCGCAGGCCAAGAGCCAACGCTGCAGCTCTCCGCAACGCTGCGGACACTCGCCGCAACGCTGACGAAGCTCGCCAACGATGTGCGATGGCTCGCCTCTGGTCCGCGCGCCGGCCTCGGCGAACTCAACATTCCAGAGAACGAGCCTGGATCCTCGATCATGCCAGGGAAGGTGAACCCAACCCAGGCCGAGGCGCTCACCATGGTCTGCGCCCAGGTCTACGGCCTTGATGCGGCGATCGCTTTTGCGGCGAGCCAGGGGAACTTCCAGCTGAACGTCTACAAGCCGCTGATCGCGCACAACCTCCTGTTGCAGATCCGACTCCTCGCCGACGCCTCGCGCTCCTTCGCACTGCACTGCATTGACGGGACCGAGCCGAACCGCGAACGAATCGGCGAACTACTCAACGCATCGCTCATGTTGGTGACGGCGCTGACGCCAGCGATCGGCTACGACAAGGCGGCGGAGATTGCGAAGAGCGCGCACGCGAGTGGCGCCACGCTACGCGAGACAGCGCTGAAGCTCGGCTACGTGAGTGCCGAGGAGTACGACAGGCTGGTACAGCCGGCGAAGATGACAGGGCCGCAGCGATGAGCCCGACGATGGATTCCAAGCGGCTCCGTATCGGCGTTCTCACTGGCGGCGGTGACTGCCCTGGACTTAACCCTGCGATCCGCGCAGTTGTGCGGCGCGCCGAGTCTGGCGGACATAGCGTCGTCGGGATCATGGACGGCTGGGCTGGGCTCGCGAATCCTGCGGCAACGCTGACACGGCCACTCGATCGCAATGAGGTGCGTGGCATCCAGACACGCGGCGGGACGATCATCGGATCTAGCCGCACCAATCTACTGAAGCGCGAAGGCGGACTTGATGCGGCAGAGGCGTCAATCAAGAGCCTCGGACTCGATGCGCTCGTTGTCATTGGTGGTGACGACACCCTCTCCGTTGCGGCGGGCCTTGCGAAGCGCGGCGCCGCGGTGGTAGCAATTCCGAAGACGATGACGACGTATGGGGGACAGAGGGCTGCCTCGGCTTTGACACCGCCGCCAACATCGTCACTGAGGCGCTCGACCGTATCCAGACCACCACCTCATCGCACCACCGTGTCGCCGTTGTTGAGGTGATGGGGCGAGATGCGGGCTGGGTCGCCGCATGGGGCGGACTCGCCGGCGGCGCCGATGCGATCCTCGTCCCCGAGTCGCCAGTTGACTCTGCCGAAATTGATCGGCTCGTTGAACTTGTCACGCGGCGCCGCAACTACGCCACTGGCGCATCGGTGATCGTGGTCTCCGAAGGGGTGCAGCTCCCAGAGGCGCTGCTCAACTTGAGCGGTGACGTCCCGCGCGATGAGTTCGGTCATCCACGTCTGGACAAGATCGCTGTTGGCGATGCGATCGCTGCGATCCTTGAGGAGCGGACCGGCCTTGAGGTGCGCTGCACGAGGCTCGGCCACCTGCAGCGTGGTGGTCCCCCATCCGCAGCCGATCGCGTACTCGGCGCACGCTACGGCGTTGCCGCCGTTGACGCGCTGGAGACGGGACGCTGGGGCGTGATGGTTGCACTTCGAGCTGGCGAGATCGTTGAGGTTCCACTCGCCGAAGTTGGCGGGAAGAACCGCCCACTCGACGCAAGTTATCTGCGCATCTTCGATTCACTCGCCTGATCGTGGCGACACTCATCCTTGTCCGCCATGCACGCACCGCGGAGACGGGGAGCCTCCTCAGCGGCAGAAAGGCGGGCATCCCGCTGAGCAAACAGGGCGTCCGCGAGGCGAAGGAGCTCGGTGAGCGCCTTGCCAGCATTCCCCTCGCTGGAATCATTAGCTCTCCAATGCAGCGCTGCCTTGAGACGGTTGAGGCGATCCGCTCCACGCGCGGCACAAGCATCTCAGCACGACCCTCCGTTGAGATTGAGGAGCGAATCACCGAAGTTGACTACGGAAAGTGGACTGGTAAAGAGCTGAAGGTCTTGGCGAAAGATCCGCTCTGGTCCACCGTGCAGCGCCAACCCTCCGCAATGCAATTCCCTGACGGCGAGTCTCTCCGCGCTGCGGCGACGCGTGCAACTGAGGCGATCCGTGCGTGGGATGCCCGCTTCAAGGACGATGAGATCTGGCTCGCCGCAAGTCACGGTGACATCATCAAGGCGATCGTCTCTGAGGCAACAGGGGCACCACTCGATCTATTTCAGCGAATCGCCATTGATCCTGCCAGCATCACCGTGATCCGTTTCGGTTCTGAGCGCCCAACAATCCTTCGACTCAATGAATCTGCCGCTGGCATTGAGTCGCTCTTCGCTCCGAAGGAGAAGCGCCGCTCACTCTTTGGTCGACTGCGCGGAGACAACTAATGGCGCGCAAGATTCTCACCTTTGATCCGCCAGATCGTTTCATTGCAGGCACGCTTGGCGAACCCGGGAAGCGCGTCTTTCATCTGCAGGCGATCGGTGGCGGAAGAGCTACCACCGTGGTGGTTGAGAAGACACAGGTGGCGATCCTTGCTCGACGAATCGCCGAGATGCTGAAAGACCTTGGCGAGGGCTCTTCGGCACTGAAGATCCCCGCGGCTGACTCGCCACTCTCACTCACCCAGCCACG
The DNA here is from genome assembly GCA_044343985.1 of Candidatus Limnocylindrus sp. GTDB lineage: Bacteria > Chloroflexota > Limnocylindria > Limnocylindrales > Limnocylindraceae > Limnocylindrus. The sequence goes on along the minus strand of JBIJDR010000002.1, from coordinate 30,054 downwards.
TCTGAGCGAGCCCGTTGATCCCGCCTTCCGCGTTGGCACGATCGCCCTCGCCTGGGATCCATCCGTGAGCCGTCTGATCCTTGAGTTCCGTGACGACATGAGTGAGGAGGAGGCGTCAGACGCGCCGCCGCCAATCAACGATGCGCCAGACGGCCCAGACGTTCTGCGCGTCTCACTCACTGTTGCCGCAGCCCTCGCCTTTGCTGAACAATCGCTGCAACTCGCCGCTGCTGGTCGCCCACCCTGCCCAAACTGTGGCGTCCCACTTGAGGCCACCGGGCATCGCTGTGCTCGCAAGGCCGCCTACCTGAACTAGCGCACTCCGTGGCCTCCTCGAACGCGGTGGAGCAGCTGCCGATCCCAGGCGGCGCAATCAGTACGAACGATGCGCTCGCCGCGATGCGGAGTGCCAGTAGCCTTCACCCGATCGGCCGGCTCACCGACGCCAGCAACGCCACCTTCCTCTGCGAACTCGAAGGTGTTGAGCCTGCGCTGCAGGTGATCTACAAGCCGATCCGCGGCGAGCGACCACTCTGGGACTTCCCAGAAGGGACGCTTGCTGGACGCGAGGTTGCCGCATTTGAGGTGAGTGAGGCACTCGGCCTGCACGTTGTCCCGCCAACGATCCTTCGCGATGGGCCGGCTGGCGAGGGTGCGGTCCAGCTCTGGATTGAGCACCTTGGCGTGGAGGTTGCGATTGCGGCGGTGAACGCCGCAGATGCATCACTCCGTCCGATCGCACTCTTTGACGCGATCGTGAACAACGGTGACCGCAAGGCGGGGCACCTCCTCCCGATCAGCGCAACTCAATACCTCGGCGTTGACCATGGCGTGACCTTCTCAACCGAACCGAAGCTTCGCACCGTGCTCTGGGAGTGGCGCAGTGAGCGGCTCAACGAGTCAGAGCTCAGCGCGCTGCGTGCTGGCACCACGGCGCTTGGCAGCAACGAGCCTGGCGGACTCAACGAACGGCTCGCAGCACTGATCAGCGCCGAAGAGCGTGATGCACTCCGCGCGCGTACTGAAGAGCTACTGGAGCGCGGCACCTTCCCCGAGCCTTCGCCCGACTGGCCGCCGCTCCCCTGGCCGCTGATCTAGAGCTGCTCCCGACGCCCTCCTATGGGAGGAGCGACTCGTCAATCAGTTCATCAACGGTGAGATCGGCGCGGACGTTCTGGTCTGGTAGCGCCTGCAGGAACTTCATTGAGGTGCCCCACCCGTCGCGATCGATTGCGCCGAGACCGTTTGCAACCTGAACCGGCCCGCGCCAGATCTTAATGGTGGCCTCCATCACTGCAAGGGCACGAGCACTCGCCGCAGCATCTGCGATCAGCTCTGGGACAACTTGGCCTGCAGCGTCAACCCCAAGCTGAGGATTAGCGGCGATCTGCTCCATTGCATCGAGCGTCACACGAATAAAGGCGCGAATCGCCTCGCCCTTTGCGCTGATCGTTGCTGGCGAACTAATGAGCCCTGGGCCAGCAAACGGAGCGGAGGCGGAGGCGTAGAAGACGCTGAGCTCCAGCCCCGCCGCCTCAGCCTGCACAAGATCGTTGTTGGCGAAGCCGGTCGCCGCGTCAGCGACACCGCTGATCAACGCCTGCGTCTGTCCAAAATCTGGGTAGAGGTCAAGCTGGATGTCGCCAATTCCGAGGCCAGCACCACCAAGGATGCCGAGCAGCGTCAGGTAGCCAGATCCATACTGGCCCGGCGTTGCAACCTTCTTGCCAGCAAGGTCGCTCGCACTCGTAATCCCCGCATCCGCGCGCGCGATCACGACGTTCGGCAGGATGCCGTAGATGGTGGTGATGTAGCGCACAGGGATCCCCTGTGAGACGGCAGGGATCACGCTCGTCCCGTCGGCGAGGGCAAGGTCAATCCCGCCACTCCCTACCAGGCTAATCAGATCTGGATCGATCTGGTTCTGCAGCGTCACATCGAGTCCAGCCGCTTCATATGCGCCGCTCTGCTGCGCCAAATAGAAAGGCGAGAACTGCACGCCTGGGATGTAGCCGAGTCCAACGCTGAGCGCTGTCCGCTCCGCTCCTTGCGTTGGTGTTGCCGAAGAAGAGGCTGAACCACCACACGCAGAGAGGAGCGTGGCGGCAACGAGAAGAAGTGCGCCTGCGCGGAAGCTGCGGAGATTTTTACGAGGCAACATCAGGTTCTCTCCTTCGTACAGCGCGCGGTTACGAGTATTACCGCGTCAGCCTCAATGTTAGCCGTTCTACAAAAAGTACAAGCCCGTACGCGCTCACACCAAGGATCGCGATCTGCAGGAGTGCGGCGAAAAGGAGTGGTGTGTCAAAGAGAGATCCGCGCGCGAGATTGAGCAGGATGCCGAGCCCCGCGCTCCCGCCGAGCCACTCCCCCACAATCACGCCAACAACGGCAAGCGTTGCGGCCACTCGTGCGCCAGCGAAGATGCCGCCACGGGCACTCGGAAGTCTGATCAACAGGAGTGACTGGATGCGTGAAGCGCCGATTGAGCGGCCAAGCTCAAGGAGGCCTCGATCTGCGTCTCGAACCGCAACTAGGGTTGCGATCGCCATAGGGAAGAGGGTGATGAGCGCGCAGATCGCGATCTTTGCCGTAGCGCCAGGTCCGAACCAAAGAACGAGGAGTGGGCCAAGCGCCAGAATTGGCGTTGACTGTGCAGCAACAAGATACGGACTTGCGAGTCGTCGAGCCGAACCAGAAAGGCCGAGACCGATCCCAATCAGTAGCCCGAGTGACCCGCCGAGCAGCCCGCCTGTCGTCATCTCTATCACCGTTGGGAGAAGGTGGCGCATCATCGTCCCGTCGCCCCACGCCTGGGCAAATCGTGCCGCCACGAGTGAGGGGGGCGGCAGGATAAATGTGGCAACACCGCTCACGCGTACGCCAACCTCCCATGCGCCAAGTAGAAGAAGTCCGATGAGCGCTGGCTGAACGCGGTGGAGGCTACGCACGGGCCACTCCACTGAGTGCGGCGAGAAGCTCCGCCTGCTGCAAAAGGCCACCCTGCGCAAGGAGCGCGCTTCGGCGCTGGCTCGCCGGGAGAGACCGGAGTCCCTTCCACTCACCGCCAATCTCTCCCCCGGCGTTTAGGAGAAGCACTCGATCAGCGACTAAGAGTGCTTCAGCCACATCGTGGGTCACAAGGAGCGTGGCGGCACCACCAATAAGTTCGGGGAGCTCTTCGCTGAACTGGTTTCGCGTCGGCGCATCAAGCGCGGCAAACGGCTCGTCAAGGAGGAGTAGCGCCGGCTCGCGAACTAGCGCACGTGCAAGCGCCACGCGCTGTCTCTCACCGCCAGAGAGTTGAGTTGGTGCACGATCCGCAAGGGCAAGTCCGTTGACACGCGTGAGCGCAGCCGATGCGGATGCACGCACCTCAGCGGTCACACCGTGCGCCAACTCAAGTGGAAGAGCGACATTCCTCGCCGCACTGCACCAACTCAGAAGGCGGGAGTCTTGAAAGGCGATTCCAACATCCGATCGTCCCGCCAGGGCAGGCGTTCCCGAAACTAGAATCTCACCCGCGTCAGGCTGCAGCAGGCCAGCGGCGAGGCGGAGGAGCGTGGTCTTGCCGCTTCCGTTAGCACCGAGGAGTGCAACGCACTCCCCTGCCTCCAAGCTTAGCGATGCGCCGTGAAGAACCCTTCGGCCATCGAACGAGTGTGTGACGTGGCGAAGTTCGAGCGCACGTGCCACAAGTTAGGAGGTGGCGCTACTCGCTGCGCGAGCTGCCGATGCGTGGCGCACTGGCAGGATGTAGAAGAAGAGTCCAAACGCTAGGTATCCCACCTGCAAGAGGAGTGCGCTCAACTCTGGAGTTGCGCTGTATCCAACAATTGCGCGGAGGAACTGTCCGATCCCCTCTGTGTGAGGGAGAACCCCAGAGAGGTCGTACACCGGCGCAACGATCGCTGGAAGAAGTCCAACCTCAATCAGCTCATGTGCTCCGTAAGAGAGAAGGCCAGCTGCGATCACCACCAGCGCGGCGCCCGTGACGTTAAAGAACGCACCGAGGTTTAGTCGCACGCCAAGGCGGAAGATTGCAAATCCAATCAGGGTCGCAACCGCGAGTCCAATAAGGGCACCAGCGGCGACCCATGAGCCGGCTCCAGCTTCGCTTGCGGCGGTCGTCTGTCCGAGAAGGAAGAGTGCCGTCTCAATGCCTTCACGGATGACCGCGGTAAACGCAAGGGCTGCGAGTCCGAAGATTGAGGCGGAGGCGATCGCGCGATCAACCCCCTTGCGGAGCTCTGCTCCGAGGGTTACCGCCTGCTTGCGCATCCAGAAGATCATGTAGGTAAGAATGACGACCGCAAGGAGCGAGGTGAACCCTTCAATGAGCTTCTCGGTGTCTCCCTCAAGCCCGCCAAGGATGACAAATGCCGCAACACCGATCGCCGCTGAGGCGGCAACCGCGGCCACGACGCCAGCCCAGATGACGCCGAGGCGATCTGAACGACCAATCTTGACGAGATATCCGGCGATGATTCCAACGATGAGCGCCGCCTCGACGCCCTCACGGAGTCCAGTAAGAAAGCCGCCGACCCCCCATCCGAAAAGGTTCTCCATGGCGTGAAGCCCTCCTAATCAGCCGAATTAATCAGATGATTCAGCCATGGCAAGCGTCCCACTCCACGCGGTATTCGTCAAAGCCCCTTGCCCGATACGAATAGGGTGCCACTTCTGTGCGTGGCCACGTGCCGACGAGTGTCGGCTATCGATCTAGGACGAAGACTGGCTGCAGCTCTGGGTCAATGCCGAGCTCCTTGATCGCTGCCGCCGCGTCACGAGGAGTTCGCTCGCCACTGCGCGAGAGCGCGACCATCGCCGCCGCCGCAATGTGCGTGGAGTCAACAGAGAAGAAGTCACGTAGCGCCTCGCGCGTATCGCTCAAACCGAAGCCGTCGGTGCCGAGTACCAGGTACGGCACGTTGATCCATGGGGCAACAAGGTCTGGAATGGCGGTCATCCAGTCGCTCGCGGCAACGATCGGTGCGCTGTCATCACCAAGCTGCTCCTGCAGCCAGGCCTTGCGCGGCGTTGCCTCTGGGTGGCGGCGATTCCAGCGCTCAACAACAAGCGCCTCTCGTCGCAGCTCAGAATACGAGGTGGCGGACCAGATCTCGGCGCGCACGCCGAATCGCTCACGGAGCAGGTCGCGCGCCTTCAGCACCTCGCCCATGATTGCGCCAGAGCCGAAGAGCCGGACACGCGGTCCGCTCGATGCCGCATCCGCTTCGGCGAACTTGTAGAGGCCGCGATGGATCCCCTCGCCGACCGACGCGCCGACTGGGAGCTGCGGCTGCACCTGATTCTCGTTGTAGATGGTCAGGTAGTAGACGATATCTTCGCCGCGCTCGTGCATTCGCTCGATCCCCTTGCGGACCAGCGCCGCCATCTCGTATGCGAAGGATGGATCGTACGCAGCGACGTGTGGCATGGCGTGTGCGATCAGCTGCGAGTGACCATCGTCATGCTGCAACCCTTCGCCAGCGAGCGTGGTGCGCCCAGCCGTTGCGCCGATCAGGAAGCCGCGGACGCGCGCGTCGCCGCTCTGCCAGATCTGATCGCCAACTCGCTGGAATCCGAACATGGAGTAGAAGACGTAGAACGGGATCGTCCCCACAGCGTGCGTTGCATAGGCTGTCCCTGACGCTTGGAAGGAGGCCATGGAGCCAGCTTCAGTGATCCCCTCTTCAAGGACCTGCCCACTCTGCGACTCGCGGTAGCTGAGCAGCAGCTCAGAGTCGACCGGCTCATAGCGCTGTCCGAACGGTGCGTAGATCCCCGCCTGCTTGAAGAGCGGATCCATGCCGAAGGTGCGCGCCTCGTCGGGGACGATCGGGACGATCAACTTCCCAAGTGCAGGGTCACGCATCAGGTTGCGCAGCAACTTTGCAAAGGCCATCGTCGTGCTGACTGGCGCAGTGCTCCCCGCCGCGAACTCGTCATCAACCGCTGCGAGTGGCGGCGTCCACATGACTGGATGCACAACGCGCGACGGGAGTGGCCCGCCGAGCGCGGCGCGACGCTCCGTAATGTAGGCAACCTCTGGAGACTTCGGACCCGGGTGGTAGTACGGCGCCTCAGGAATCTTTGCGTCCGGAATCGGGAGGCCGAGTCGATCGCGGAAGGCGAGCAGCTCCACTTCAGAGAGCTTCTTCGCCTGATGCGCAGGGTTCGTTGCTTCAACGGATGGGCCGAGTGTCCAGCCCTTCACCGTCTTCGCCAAGATCACCGTTGGTGCACCCTTGTGTGCAACGGCGGCGGCGTAGGCGGCGTGGATCTTCCGGTAATCGTGTCCACCGCGTCGGAGTTTCACAAGATCGTCGTCGCTGAGATGCCCCACCAACTTCTGGAGGAGCGGCTCCGGCCCGAAGAAGTGTTCTCGAATGTAGGCGCCACCAGCGACGGTGTACTTCTGGAATTCACCGTCAACGGTCGCATCCATCTTGCGGACGAGTTCGCCGTCGTCATCCTTCGCCAGAAGATCGTCCCACTCGCGAGCCCAAATCACCTTGATCACGTTCCAGCCAGCGCCGCGGAAGAGGCCCTCCAACTCCTGGATGATCTTCCCGTTGCCGCGCACCGGACCATCAAGGCGCTGCAGGTTGCAGTTCACCACCCAGGTGAGATTGTCCAAGCCTTCGCGCGCCGCAAGCGTGAGTGCGCCAGCCGACTCTGGTTCATCCATCTCGCCGTCGCCGAGGAAGGCCCAGACGCGACTATTAGATGTATCCGTGAGTCCGCGATTGTGCAGATAGCGGTTGTAGCGCGCCTGATAAATGGATCCGATCCCGCCGAGACCCATGGAGACGGTTGGGAACTCCCAGAAATCTGGGAGGAGCCGCGGATGCGGATATGAGGGAAGCCCGCCAGGGCCCGCCGTCTCCTGTCTAAAGCGGTCGAGCTGCGGCGCGCTGATGCGCCCCTCGAGATACGCGCGTGAATAAATTCCAGGAGCGGCGTGTCCCTGATAAAAGATCTGGTCGCCAGCGCCACCCTGCTTCCCGCGGAAGAAGTGGTTGAAGCCAACCTCGTAGAGGCTCGCCGCGCTCGCATACGTTGCCAAGTGTCCGCCGATTCCTGGATGCTCCTTATTGGCGCGGAGCACCATCGCCGCCGCATTCCAGCGCACGATATGGCGGATGCGCGTCTCCATCGCCTCGTCGCCAGGGAAGGTTGGCTCATCGCTCGTCTTGATCGTGTTGATGTACGGGGTGGTGGCGAGTGTTGGGAGATCAACGCCAAGGTCTCTCGCCCGCGACATCAGGCGCATCATCAGCAGCTTGGCCCGCTCAGGGCCGTGGGCGGTGACCGAACGCTCAAGCTCGGCGATCAGACGCGCCGTATCGGCGGGGTCCGTGTCCGGGATCTGTTCAAGGAAATCGAAGGTTTGCACTGCCCCCTAAGGGTAGCGCCCCATGCGAGGATGTGGGGGTGACGAAGTGGCGCCGATCCCCGCTCCTGAGCCCCCTCCTATCGGCTCGCCCCGTGCAGCCAGCCCACCCAAGGAGAGGCTGATGCCGCCAGTTGGGCTGATCGCGCTCCTCCTCGTGGGCGCTACCGTCTTGGCCGTACTTCTTGAACTACTTCTCGCACGCGCCGTGACGCGTGGCTCCCTTGAGCGCCCAGAGATTCGAATGTCAATCACGATCAACGCGCCAATAGCACGAGTCTGGGAGATCGCTGCGGATGTTCAGCGTCAGCCTGAGTGGATGCACGAGATGAAACGCGTCGAAATGATCACACCTGGACCGATCCGCGTTGGATCACGCGGACGTGCAACGGTGCGCATCTTCGGCATCTCCACCACAGACGACGTGGTCATTACGCGGCTTGAGCCCCCACACGCATTCGGCATTCGGCATGAAGGGCGATTCACTGGCGAGGGCCTGCTGCTGTTCAGCGCCACGCCCGAGGGGGGCACGCTGATCAACTGGACGGAGTACTTGCGGCCACCACTATTCGCAACAATCGGAGGATTCGTGCAGCGACCAATCCTCGGCGCAATCTTCCGTTCAGATCTACGCCACCTGAAGCGACTCGTCGAGGCGGACGAGTAGAGTCGGGTTAGCCGCCGCAGCTAATCAGCAGCGGGATCGGCTCGGCGCCAAAGGCGCGCAGTTCGCGCTCCACGCTCACCGTGGCGCCAGGCTCAATACGCTCAGTGGTGACGATCTCCTGAATGCCAGCGCTGCCGAGCTTGGTGGTGGTGACGCGACAGGTTGCAGCACCGCCGCCACTCCCAGTATTCGTCACGCTCACCTGAACGGAGAGGCCGCCGGGAACTGAGATCGCCGGCGTCATCTGCACGTCGAACGGTCCGATCCCCTTCACCGAACTTGCGGCGAGCGAGGCGAGAATCAGAACGGCGGCGCCGATGCCGAGGAAGACGGTGCCGTGCGTCTGGCTTGCAGATGGTTGGGCGAGCCCCAGCGGATTGCAGCGCTCACAGAGCGCAGTCTGTAGTGAGACGGGGGCTCCGCAACGAACACATGGTTGCGTAAGTACTTTGCTCATACGTTCATCATCGCAGATAGTGCGGCAACGTCACGCGCGCTTCGCACCGTGATGATCACCTCATCGGCACCCGCCGCTCGTTGCTCCGCGAGCCAAGCGTCAGGGCTGGAGCCGAACGGCGTCTCTGCGAGCAACTCGTTTTTCCCGAGCTCCTGCAGGGCAACGGCGCTGACGCTCCCCGCCGCGCGGCCACTGCGCCGCTCCTCTTCGCGCAAACGCGTGATCCCCGCCGCAAAGGTTGTGACGGGGGCGATCCAGCCGTCCCCCTCTGTTGCCGCAAGGCGAATACTCTCTGGGTGATCGCCCGCAACGTAAAGCGGCACGCGCTCATTCGGACGCGGGGACGAGGCGGCGCCATCAAGAGAAACGCGGCCGCTCGGTGCGACGTACGCGACCCGCGCCGCTGGATCGCCCTCAAGCAGTGCGCGGAAGATTGCGACGGACTCCGCGAGCTGCTCCAGCCGCTCTCCGCTGCTGCCGTATGGGATGCCGAGCGCCTGATGCTCAGCCGCATCGCCACCGGCGCCGAGTCCAATAAGGAGTCGACCCGGTGCGAACGAAGTGATGGTGGCGACCGACTTTGCAACGAGCGCCGGATGACGCTTGGTGACATCAAGCACCAGCGTGCCAACGCGGAGTGCTGGGTGCCGAGCGAGTGCTGCGGAGGCGAGTGTCAGCGCCTCAAGCACTGGGCGCTCAGGTGCGCCACGCCCCATCAGGTGATCCCATATCCAGACACGTGTGATCGGTAGCTGCGCTAACTCACCAGCAAGGTCGAGCCACTCGTTTGCTGGTAGTCCGATCGTGCCGAGCGCAACACCGAGGCGCGGCGTGTTCCCAGTCAACGCGAGCCGAGCTGTGCCGCCGCCTTCAGTGCGGCGCCGATCGTGCGATCGATGCGCTGGATCAGCTCCTCTTCCGGAAGTCGGTACCAGGCCTCGTTGCCCCCCTTCCGCTTCTCCTCAACGAGTTTTGGGTCGCGAATCGTGTCGGAGACGGTGAGGATGGTGCCAGCACGAACCGGCCGACCCTTCGCGCGCTCGCGCATCGCAAGGAGGAAGAGTGCCGCCGACTCCATCTCCACGCCGAGGTAGCCGCGCGTCCCCCATCGCGCCGTCCCCTGCGGCTCTGGGTCGTAGAAGACATCGGAGGTGACGATCGGACCAACATGCGTGGTGAGACCCTCCGCCTTTGCGGCGGCGACCAGCGCGTTCGTCACATCAAAATCAGCGGTCGGCGCGGTGGGTTCGTTGAAGCCAAGGATCGGACCGATCCCTGAACTTGCAACCGCTGCAGATGCAACGAGGACATCGCCCGTATCAAGGTGCAAGAAGCCACCACATGTTCCAACGCGGATAAAGGTCTCAACGCCAAGGTTCAGCAGCTCCTCAACAACGATGGAGGTGGTTGGTGTCCCCATGCCAGTTGTCTGCACGCTGACTGGGACGCCGTTCACCGTGCCGGTGTACCCGAGCAGGCCGCGATGATCATTGACGAGCTTCGCCTTCTCAAGGCCGCCATCAAAGCGCGCCGCGATCCGCTTGGAGCGGTTCGGGTCGCCTGGGAGGAGGACAACTGGGGCGTAATCCCCTGACTCCGCATGAAGATGGATCTGCGCCATGGTGCCTCCGCAACTACTGGGCCCACCAGGGACGGCGGGCACCGTTCCGTGTAGCGTACGCCTCATGAGCGCAGAGCGGCTGAACGACCCCGCGATTCGGGCCTTCCTTGAACGGCCCCGCTTCGCCACGCTCTCTACGGTGAACGCGGACGGCGCCCCCTTCTCCGCCGTGGTCTGGTACGCCCTTGAGGGCGACCGCATTCTCTTCAATAGCTCCAACGGGCGCCGCTGGCCAGCGAACCTGCGCCGCGACCCACGCGTCGCCTTAATGGTTGAAGAGGGCTACAACTACGTTCAGATCGTTGGACGGGTGCACATCATTGACGACCAGGAGGCGGCACAGGCGCAGATGGCGAAGATCACCGCGCGCTACATCACAAAGCCGGAGCTTCTTGAGGCGCGCATTGCCGAATTCCGTGCACAGGAGCGAATCGGATTCGAACTCACCCCGAGCGCGATCTTCACTCACGGCGAACCTGGGGTGAAGCGCACCGTTGGAGCGTCCTGATCATGGCGAGTAGTGCATCAAAGATCGGCTACGCCGCGATGCTCGAGCAGTTCGGGCCACAGGAGATCGTCGACTTCTCCGTTGCCGCTGAACGCGCTGGCATGAGTGGCATCATGGCCGCCGATCACTTCCAGCCGTGGGTACCAGAACAGGGGAACGCGCCGTTCGTCTGGAACGTCATGACCCTTCTTGCAGAGAAGACGAAGGGTGACATCGGCCCTGGTGTCACCTGCCCTGGCTGGCGCATGCATCCAGCAACGGTGGCGCAGGCGTCGGCAACGCTCGCCGCCATGTACCCAGGTCGACACTGGCTCGGTCTCGGCTCAGGCGAGGCACTCAACGAACATGTTGTGGGCGGCTACTGGCCAGAGGTTGGCGAACGCATCGCGCGCATGTTTGAAGCGATTGAAATCATCCGCAAGCTCTTCACCGGGAAAGAGGTGAAGCATGCTGGTCGTTGGTACCAGCTGGAGAGCACGCGACTCTGGACGCTCCCAGCAGAACTGCCACCAATCTACGTGGCAACGGCGGGGCCGATCACGGCGAAGAAGACGGGTGAGCTCTGCGACGGGATCATCACCGTGGGTGCGGCCGACGAGAAGATCCAGACCGTCTTTGAGAAGTTCGCAGAAGGTGCGCGTGCGGCTGGTAAGAACCCAGACACCATGCCGAAGATCCTGCAGGTCCACCTCTCCTGGGCGCCAACAGACGAAGAGGCGCTCGCGAACGCGCTGCGTGAGTGGCCGAACGGTGGGATGAAGTTCCCGAAGCAAGATATTCGCAACCCTGCCGACTTCCAACAGATGGCGAAGCTCGTGCGACCAGAAGACTTCGCTGGGCGCATGCTGATCTCCAGTGATCTCACTGCACATCAGAAGACAATCCAGCGCTACCTGGATATGGGCTTCGACAAGATCTATCTGCACAACGTGGGGCGCAACCAGGCCGAGTGGGCCGAAGCCTTCGGCCGTGAGGTGCTCCCCGGCCTCACCGCGTGAGTCGGCGCGTTGCACTCCTCGCTGGCGGGGTCGGCGGCGCAAAGCTTGGCGACGGCCTCTACCGCGCACTCCCGCACGGTGAACTGAGCATCATCGCCAACCCTGGCGACGACTTTGAGCTGCATGGCCTCACCATCTGCCCCGACCACGACACGCTCCTCTACACGCTCGCGGGACTCGGCGACCGTGAACGCGGATGGGGGCTCGCTGGCGAGAGCTGGAACGCGCTCGACCAGTTCGGCAAGATCGGCGCACCGAACTGGTTCAAGCTCGGTGATCGCGACCTCGCCCTCCACATTCATCGCACGGCACTCCTTAAGGCGGGTGGCCGTCTCACTGATGTAAACCGAGAGCTGCAGCGGGGGCTCGGGCTGGCCGACGCACCGATCCTGATGGCGACCGACGATCCGCTCCGCACCAAACTGCGCACGCCGGATGGCTGGATGGAGTTCCAGCCCTGGTTCGTTGGCGCACAGTCGAAGCCTGAGGTGCTCGAGGTTGCCTTTGATGGTGCCGTCGCAACGCGCATCACACCAGAGGTTGAGAGGGTGCTCAGCGAGGCGGATCTCATCGTGATCGCGCCATCTAATCCAATGATCTCCATCGCACCGATCCTTGCGGTTGGCGGCATGAGCGAAGCGATCAGCGCCGCACGCGCGCGCGGCGTTCACGTGATCGGCGTCTCGCCGATCGTTGCCGGAAAGGCGATCAAGGGACCGGCCGACCGCATGCTCAGCGCCGCCAAGCTCCCCGCCTCCCCAGTTGGTGTGGCGCGCGCACTTCCAGGACTCTTCGACACGCTTCTCGTAGAGGAGAGCGACCTAACGAGCGAGCTGCGCGCCGACCTTGCGCCACTCGTCGCAAACATCGTTGGCACGCAGACCGTGATGCACGACGACGCCGCACGGCTCAGCCTTGCGCAGCGCCTCTTGCAGGCTGCGAGCGACGCTGCGTGATCACGGCGATCCTCCCCTTCCGCAGTGTTGCCGACTCCAAGCGGCGCATGGAGAGCGCTCTCAGCGAGCAGGAGCGGATTGAGCTATCAGCGCGTCTCCTCGTCCGCACCCTCGCCGCACTTCGCAACGCACGCAGCATCGGACGCACGATCCTTGTCTCGCCAGATCCGTTGGCACGCGAACTTGCCCGAGCGGCCGGCGCTGAGGCGATCGACGATCACGGCGTGCCGCTCAACGAGGCGATCCGACTCGGGCTGCAGCGCGCCAGCTCCTCCGGCGCATCGACCGCACTGATCATCCCTGTCGATCTTGCGCACGTATCAGGCGGCGCACTGGATGAACTGGTCAGCGCGTGGCGCACGAGCGGCGCGGCGAGCGGGATCCTCCCAGCACTGGATGGCGGCACCGCGGCGCTGATCACACCGCTCCCAACTAGCATCAGCCTTCACTATGGCGAAGGGAGCGCAGCGCTGCACCTGCGTGAGCTTTCGCTGATCAGCAGCAGCGTGCAGCAGCTCAACTCTCTGCTCGCAGCAGACCTTGATACACCAGAAGACTTGAACGCCGTCAGCGCTGCAGGGGTGAACCACGGCACTGCCGTTCACCAGGATGGCCTGATCGCACTTCCCATTGACGGGCTCGGTGAGATCCAGCCGAACGACAACCTTCCGCAGCTCATCGCAGACTCCGTCCAACGCTTCGTCAGCGAACGCTCGCTCGGACCACTCCGCGCCGATGACGTGATCAGCGTCACGCAGAAGATCGTCTCCAAGGCGGAGGGGGCGATCGTTGATCTCACCAGCATCACCCCGCGACCCGAGGCGGTCGCGTACGCCGAGAGGTGGAAGCGCGACGCACGGCAGGTCGAGGTGGTGCTGCAGGAGGCGGTGCGCGTGGTGCGCATGGATCGCGGCGTGATCATCACCGAGACGGCACACGGCTTCGTCTTGGCGAACTCTGGCGTTGACGCGAGCAACGTGGGTCCGCGTAGCGGTGAAATCGTGACCCTCCTCCCGCGTGATCCAGACGCCTCTGCAACACGGATCCGCGCCGCCATCGCCGCGCGCACTGGCGTTGCACCAGGCGTGATCATCACCGACTCCTTCGGTCGCCCCTGGCGACTCGGCATCACCGACGTTGCGATCGGGCTCGCTGGGATCGCAGCACTAGACGATCTGCGCGGTCAGCCAGACGCGGATGGTCGCGTGATGGCGGCCACCGTGCGCGCCGTCGCCGATCAGATCGCCGCCGCGGCGGAGCTTGCGCTCGGCAAGAGTGCCGGGCGCCCACTCGCCTTCATCCGCGGCGCGAAGCCAGCCCCCACGGAGACAGGGAGCGTCCGCGAGAGCCTAATGCCCCCCGACTGGGATCTCTTCCGCTGATCGCCCCGTGCGCTGATCGCCCCGCTCAGCAAGCGCCTACAATAAGGCCATGATAGAGAAGGGCTTCACGATCGACTTCGGCTCAAGTGAGCCAGCCAGCACACCCACCGCAGCCCCTGCAGCGAACGTCGCCACAACCACGTCGCACTCCAAGCTGATGATCTTCGGCTCAGGCCCCGCTGGACTCACCGCCGCCATCTATGCGGCACGCGCGCAGTTGGAGCCAACGCTGCTCGCAGGTTACGAACCTGGCGGACAGCTGATGCTCACCAGTGAGGTTGAGAACTTCCCAGGATTCCCGGAAGGGATCAATGGACCAGACCTGATGGCGAAGATGATCGCGCAGGCGGAGCGGTTCGGCACGGTGATCGTCAACCAAGATGTTGAACGCGTCGATCTCTCCAAGCGACCCTTCCGCGCCTGGAGCGCAGGCCGCGAGTTCACCGCCGATGCGGTGGTAATTGCAACTGGCGCATCTGCGATCTGGCTCGGCCTTGAATCCGAGACGCGACTACGCGGACGCGGCGTCAGCTCGTGCGCCACCTGCGACGGCTTCTTCTTCAAGGGCGAAGAGGTGGCGGTGGTCGGTGGCGGCGACACCGCACTCGAAGAGGCGCTCTTCCTAACACGCTTCGCCACCAAGGTGCACCTCCTCGTCCGACGCGACACCTTCCGCGGCAGCAAGATCATGGTGGCGCGTGCACAGGCGCACGAGAAGATCGAGATCCACTTCAATCGTGAAGTCGTTGAAGTGATCGGCGAACAGAAGACCGAGGCGCTGAAGTTGAAGGACACCGTGAGCGGCGCAACGGAGCAGCTCGCTGTTGGTGGCCTCTTCGTGGCGATCGGCCATAAGCCGAACACCGAACTGCTCGGCGGCGCGCTACCAGTAGATGCCGCTGGCTACCTCCAGGTGAAGGAGCACAGCTCAGCATCCGCCATTGACGGCGTCTTTATTGCGGGGGATGTGCATGATCACCGCTACCGCCAGGCGGTCACCGCCGCAGGCGATGGCTGCCGCGCCGCACTTGACGCTGAGCGCTGGCTCGCCGAACACGCCGTCTAGCTAACGCTCTTCGCCAACTCCAACCAGGATCGCCGCCGCCGTGCTGAGCGGCATCACGAGAAGAACTCCCGCAGTCCCTACGGCTGCCCGCACAATCTCCACCGCAATCGATTCGCTGCTGATGCGCGTAAGGATCTCTCCCGGTGCAATCATCGTGTACACAACAAGCGGAAGTGCTGCGGCAAAGTATGCGAGCGGCAACGTGTTGATCACCGCCGCAATGTGCGCTCGGCCAACGCGCAGCGCGCGCCGCCCGATTTCACGGTTTGACGCTCGACGTGCACTCTGTCGGAGTTCGTCTACCGCCGCTACCTGAGTTGCAGCCACATCGTCGATGATGCCCATCGTGCCAATCAGCGCCGCGGCGAGGCCGATCCCCCGCAGGTCAACGCCGCTTCCTAGAAGTGGCAGCAGATTCAGCAGCTCAGGATCGCCAGCGAACGGCGTGAAGGCGAGGAGCCTGTCAAGGAGAACGGAGAGGCCGCCAACGGCGATCAGGCTGGTGCCAATCCCAAGAATTGCTGCGGTTGATCTGCGACTGAACCCTTCGGTCACAAGTGTCGTGCTCGTTCCAACGGTGAGCGCGATACCCCCTGCAACTAAGAGCGGAGAGGCTCCTGATAGCAACGCGGGGAGGCCGAATCGAATGATCAGCAGGCCAGCGACGCAGAGTGCAAGGAGGGCGCGTGCGCCGCGCAGGCCCGCAACGAGAACTACAAGGAGAGCAAGAGCGATCGCCAGCAGCACGATGCCACCACCTCGCGATCGATCTGCAACGGCATACTTCGCTGCATCAGACTCGCCGCCGAGGTCAACCAGCAAGACCTCATCCCCTTTGGCGTACGGGATAGAACCCGGTACCTCCTCGCTCTGATCGATCGCTGCAACGACGCTCTCCCCCTGTGCTGGACCCTCAAGTAGCTCAACTGTCACGCTGCCAGAGAGGCCGCTAACGGGAGGGGTTGGCGCCGTAGCGAGGCGCCCACGCAGCAACGTTGAAGCTCCAGAGTTGACGGGGAGCGACCAGGGGCTCGGTAGGAGCGCCAGGACGAAGATCAGGAGCAGCCCCGCTACAAGCGGTGTGCCACGAAGGAGAGTCCGCTGCGCGGGGGATCGCTCAGTGCCTCGTGATGCCATGCGCGTACCTTACCCGCCTTTTACGAGGTGTTTACGTGGCAACCCTAGACTCCCCCCATGACAGAGAGTGCACACCAAGCCCCCAGTGCGATCCGCCTCCTGCGCGAGCAGCAGGCGCTTGAGTTGGACTGGCCAGACGGCCATCAGAGCCGATTCGCTGCGGTCGCCCTGCGCTGGCTCTGTCCATGCGCCTACTGCCGCGGTGAAGCTGGGCTCCCCGGCTGGCTCGATGCCAACCCTTCGCTCACCGAACAGCAGACGACGCTGACTGGCGGAGAGCTCGTGGGCAGCTATGCGCTCTGCGCCTTCTGGGGCGACGGGCACCGCACCGGTTATTACACCTGGATACTCCTCCGAAAGAACTGCTCCTGCGCGGACTGCCTCGGGCTGCAAAACCAGAGCAGCTGATGAGCGACGGGCACCACGGCCAGAGCAGACACCCGATCGTCAGCCGCGAGCTCTCCATGCTCGCCTTTAACGCACGCGTCTTGCATGAGGCCCAAGATCAGCGCACCTTGCTGCTTGACCGCTTCAGGTTCCTCAGCATCGTCTCTTCGAACGTGGATGAATTCTTCAGCGTGCGCGTCTCTGGCATTCGCGAACAGATTGATGCAGGGCTGCGCGTGCCTGGTGCAGACGGCCGCACGCCGCTTGAACAGATGCACGCGATCCGTGAGTCGGCCGCCCTCCTTGCAGTAGCGAAGCAAGAGACCTGGAGAGACCTCGTGAGTGAGCTCTCTGCTGCGGGGGTGCCGCTCGTGCAGTGGGCCGACTTGGAAGCCGCGGTGCGAGAGCGCCTCTCCGCCCGCTTTACACAAGAGATCTTCCCCGTCCTCACACCACTCGCCGTTGACCCCGGGCACCCCTTCCCGTACGTCAGTAGCCTCAGCCTCTCGCTCGCCGTTCGCCTCAACGATCCAGAGCGGGGTGCAAACTTTTTCGCGCGAGTCAAGGTTCCACAAATTCTCGGCCGGATTGTTGAAGTTGGCGACGGGCGCGTGCTCCTCATCGAAGAGCTGATCAAGGCGCACCTCCACGAACTCTTCGTGGGACACGAGATTATTGACGCCTACCTATTCCGGATCACGCGCGACGCAGATTTTGAAGTTGAGGAGGGGGAGGCCGATGACCTCCTCGCAGCGATTGAAGAGGAGTTGCGACAGCGAAGATTCGGCAAGGTGATTCGATTGGAGGTGGAGGCAGGCATGTCCGAGGAGGTGCGCGCGCTCCTCCTTGCGGGCCTCTCGCTCAACGCTGATGCGCTTGCTGAAGTGGACGGCGTGCTCGACCTCACCGTTGGCGCAGAGATCGCCAACCTCCCGCACCCCGAACTGCGGGCTCCCACATGGCAGCCAGTCACACCAGCGAGAATCACAGCGGCATCGCACGCCGCCGATGGCGCGCCAGATCTCTTTGAGGTGATTCGCGAGGGCAATCTCCTGATGCACTACCCCTATGAGAGCTTTGATGCGAGCGCGGAGCGACTCTTCCAGCAAGCGGCGGCAGACCCCGATGTCCTCTCCATTCGCGCCACGCTGTATCGCACTGGTGCAACTTCAAGTATCCCTGGCCACCTTATCCAGGCTGCTCGTGCGGGGAAAGAGGTCGTCGTCCTTGTAGAGCTAAAGGCGCGGTTTGATGAGGCGGCGAACATTGAGTGGGCGAGGCGACTGGAAGAGGCGGGGGCTCACGTCATCTATGGGATGAGCGGACTCAAGACGCACTGCAAGGCCACGCTCATTGCACGGCGAGAGGAGGGGGGCATTCGGCGCTACATCCATCTGTCAACAGGAAACTACAACCCAAAGACCGCACGCCTCTACACCGATATCGCCCTCTTTACGGCTGAGCAGGATTTTGGCAACGACCTGAGCGCCCTCTTCAACTACCTGACCGGCCTCTCAAAGCACGCCGAATACCAGCGCCTCCTCGTAGCACCAACGCAGCTGAGGAGCGCCCTTCGGGAACGTATTCTCGCGGCAACCGAGGAGGCGAAGCGAGGTGGCAGCCCGTACATCGCCGCTAAGGTGAACGCGCTCGTTGACGTGGAGATGATCGCCCTCCTTGATGAAGCGGCTGAGCACGGCGTGCGAGTGGACCTGATCGTCCGCGGAATGTGCGGGCTCCTCCCCGACCCAGCCCGACACGGTGATCGACTACAAATCCGCTCGATCGTTGGCGAATTCCTTGAGCACAGCCGCATCTACCACTTTGAATACGACGGCCGATCTGAATGGTTCGCAGGAAGCGCCGACCTGATGGACCGCAACCTTGATCGCCGCGTTGAGGCGCTCTTCCCACTTGTTGACGCCGAGTCGGTGCGACGCTGTGAGGAGGTGCTTGAGGTGCTCCTCGGTGACGTTCGCAACAGTTGGATCTTGCAACCAGACGGCGCCTGGCTGCGACTTGAGGAGATGGCGAGCGGCCGCGAGAAGAGAGAGATGCGCTCAGCTTTCGCTGACTTCAAGCGCGTCGCAAGCGCCGCCGCGGAGTGAGCACGTCCCGCGAGAGGGAGCTCAAGTACCTCTATGCGTTGACGCAGCCCCCGCAACTCCCGGAAGGCTGGTCGCTCGGAGAGGAGGCGGCGCCTCTCACGTTGCAGGACACCTACCTCGATCACGCTGGGCTACTCAACGCGCGGGGCTGGTCACTACGTAGGCGCGCGATCAACGGTGGGGAGACTGGGTACACGTTAAAGCGCGGTGCTAGAACGGTCGGCGCACTTCACAACAGGGAAGAGGTTGAAGCGCTCGCTCGTAACGCTTCAGGCGTTACGAGCGCAAGTGGACTGCCAGCAGAGATCAGTGACCTCATCGTGGACGAGTTCGGCGCAGAGCTCACAACGCAACTACAACCAACCGTCACGCTAACCCAGCAGCGCCGCACCTGGCCGCTGATGCATACGGGAGTCACCGTTGCCATCTGCTCCATTGACCAGGTTCAGTCCGCGTCAGATGCGTGGAGCGAACTTGAGATTGAGCTCCTCACGTCGCTCGGCGAGGAGGAGGTTGCGGAGCTTGCAAAGGAGATTGACGACGCGCTGCGTAACGAGCCTGGAGTCTCCCCCAGCACCGAATCGAAGGCC
Source organism: Candidatus Limnocylindrus sp. (assembly GCA_044343985.1). Classification (GTDB taxonomy): domain Bacteria; phylum Chloroflexota; class Limnocylindria; order Limnocylindrales; family Limnocylindraceae; genus Limnocylindrus. The sequence goes on along the minus strand of JBIJDR010000002.1, from coordinate 10,778 downwards.
GAACGTGCGCGAAGGCTAGCGCTGTGAGGTAACGAGCGAAGCGAGCAAGTTCCGCCAATCTGAACCGCCGAGCGCCTCAGCAATGATCACCCCTTCGCGGATACCGCCGCGATCCACCGAAAGATTTGTCACGTCGGTCTGCTTGAGGAGCGCCTCGAGGATCGTGAGTCCAGCGGGGAGTAGTCGTGCGCGTCGCTCAGAGAGGGCGAAGTTGGAAGAGATCTCAACAGATGTCAGTGATGAGAGCCGCTCCCCCATCAGGGAGAGATCTTCAGGGCGAATGGAATGCGTGAGGAGGGTCTCCGGCACCAGCTTAAGGAGTCGAGTTGCAGTGCCCCCAACGAGGACCAAGCGGCGCGCATCCGTAGCCGGCAGCGCCTGAAAGGCGTCATGCGCCTGCTCGCGTAACTCGCGCCACTCGCGCAACTTCGGTGGGTCGCTGTAGTTGACCCGCGCCATCAACCGTGCCGATCCAATTGAGAAGCCGTGCGCCTCTGGCCGCTTCCCTGGAGCGAGGCTCACGATCTCCGTTGAACCGCCACCGATATCACCGACCAAAAGTGGCGTTGATCGATCGTGCGGATGGATGAGACCGAGAACGGTGAGCAGGCCCTCCTCCTCATGTGAGAGCACAACTGGCTCGATTCCAACCTTGTTGCGCAACGCCTTGAGCACATCACTTCGGTCCTTTGCGCGACGCAGTGGTTCGGTAGCCACAACGGAGAGTGAGTGCGCACCGAGCCTCGTCGCTCGAAGATGGAAGCGCTCAAGCGCCTCAATCACGTCATCTGTCCCCTTGCTCCCGATCTCTTGGCGCCGCTCTACCAGTCGGCCAAGATCGGAGGGGATTGACTCATCGGTCAACGGGCTGAGCCGGACTCCATCGGTGATGGCAACCAGAAGGTGGATCGAATTTGAGCCGATGTCCGCGACTGCGCCGATACGAGGAGGCCTGGCGTTAATCGCGCGTTGATCTGCGGCGCTTCGCCTCGCAGTAGGCCGTCGCGGGGTGGAGGCTAAATCGCTACGCTTCACCATGGCATCCTAGCGGCACGCTACGATATGTAGTAATCGGAGAGCCTAGGGGGGATGAGGATGAGCAACGAGCAAGAGCCCGGTCGTGTTGAGAACGAGATCAACGAGATCCTCGCACGCACATCAAGCGAAACGAGCGGACCTGCGGCGCAGCAGGGCGCGCGTGACCCTCTTGACCGCGAGCTTCGATCGATCAAGGAGATCATCGTCCGGATGGGGAGCCTCGCCGAAGTAGCGATCCGTGATGCGCTGAAGGCGCTCACAACCCATGACGCTGAACTCGCAGAGAGGATCATCGTCGGCGATCGAGCGATCAACGCCATGCAGCATGAGGTGATCTCAGCAATTACCACAACGATCGCCACGCAGAGCCCAGTTGCTCGCGACCTGCGCAACCTCCTCACCATGAATCACGTTGCGTACGAACTGGAGCGCATCGCCGACCATGCCTCGTCAGTGGCGAAGGTGGCGAAGCAGCTGGCGCCAGAGCCGGCACTACAGCGCTATCTGCACCTCCCAGAGATCGGTGAGCTTGCCGCAGCGCAACTCCATGGCGTGCTCCTCGCCCTCGTTGACGCGGACGCGGTCCGCGCGCGCGAAGTTGCCGTGAGCGACGACCAGATTGATGCGCTCTATCGACAGTCGTTCGATGAGTGCGTCGTGCTCATGGAGGCCGACAAGGCGAATGTGGAGCGCGGCACGCGCCTCCTCTTCGCGGCGCACTACCTTGAGCGCATTGGCGACCGCACCACAAACATCGCCGAAGATATCGTCTACCTCGTCTCTGGCGAGGTGGAAGACCTGAATCCGTGAGCGCAGCGGAGACACAGAGCGCAGCGCGCACCCTCTACCTAGTCCGACACGCCGATGCTGGAGATCCCTCTGAGTGGACCGGCCCGGACGCAGAGCGGCCACTGAGCGGCAAAGGGGTCAAGCAGGCCGCACGACTCGCCGCAACACTCCTCGCCGCCGAGACGCGCTTTGATTTGATCCGTCACTCCCCTGCGCGCCGCTGCGTAGAAACTGCAACGGTGCTCTCCGCAGTGCTTGAGGTTCAAGCAATGGCAGATGATCGACTGGCGAATGGACCAACACTCTCTGACCTTGATCGGATGTTTGATCGAAAGGGAGTGAAGCGACTTGCACTGGTCGGCCATGAGCCGAGCCTCAGCAAGATCGTCGCCGAACTCACTGGCACCTCTGGGATCGCCGTTGAGAAGGGTGCGCTGATCAGAATTGACCTACCGAACGGTGTTGCCGCTGGTGCTGGTCGCCTGGTCACCATCGCGCCACCTTCGCTGCTCCGCGCACCGAAGGACGAACGCTAGAGCGCCTCGCCCTCCACGCAGGCAGCGGTAAGCCCAGGATGCGTGAGGTGCTCCCGATCCGCGCGTGAGCGCAGCGTCCAGGTTGCAAGCTCAAGCCCCGCCACGGTCACTTCGCGTGCGAAATCCGTCGCGAGGAGCCCCTTCTCAACTGAGAGGCCGCTCACGCCAAGGTCGAGTGCTTGATTGAGAAGGCTCGGCGTCACCTGCTCAACATTGAGCCAGAGTGGCCACTCCGGAGCGCGTTCATGAATCTCCCGAAGAACCTCCTGATCAAAGCTTGAGAAGAGAAGCCGCTCAGCCCCCTCGCCGCGCAGTTCACGAATCAGAGTGAAGAGTTCATCACGCGGTGCCTCCTTCACCTCAACGTCGAGTAGGAGCTCTGCGGGGAGTACAGCGAGTGCCTCGCGCAGCGATGGCACGCCGAGCGCACTCAGCGTCTCGCTGGAGAGCTCGCTGGCTGCACGTGGATCACCATATGTTCGCTGCAGCGTGGCGTCGTGCAAAATACATGGCACGCCGTCCGCTGAGAAGCGAACGTCAAACTCCACGCCATCAAGTCCTGATCCAGCAACCGCCACCAATGCCGCAAGCGAGTTCTCTTTCAGGTCGCCATGGAGTCCGCGATGCGCAAGGAGGGCTGGGCGACCGAGCTGCTCAGCAGCACGACCGATCGGTGAACCACGCATTCGCTTGATCAGCGCGGTGGCAGACTGTCCGTAGCGCCGCCAATCGGGAGGAGGATCGTGAAGGTGGTCCCCACACCAATCGCAGAGCCCACTTCAATTGATCCACCGTGGCGCAGCACCGCGTGTCGAGCGATTGCAAGGCCGAGGCCTGTCCCCGCGCCACCAACCGATGCTTGCTCACCAGCGATGCGTTCAACGGTGTAGAAACGTTCAAAGATGCGCGGGAGGTGGCGTCGCTCAATGCCGATCCCTTGATCCGAAATCTTGATTTGAACCAACTCGGAGCCTGTGCCAACTGCTGGCGTGGAGAGGTGAATCGTCACCACACCCTCTGGTCGGCTGTACTTCACGCCGTTGTGCACAAGGTTCGCCATGGCCTGGCGTAGGCGATCACGATCGCCCAGCACGATCCACGGCCCAACGCCTTCGCTCTCGACGCGGATCGCTCCGCCATGCCGTGTCGCCACGGGGGTGAAGCGCGTTGCCACTTCATTGGCGAGCTCAAGGAGGTTGACCGGAGCGGAGCGAAGTGGGATCTCCCCCGCCTCGAGCGTGGCGAGGTCCAGCATCTCATCGGCCATCTGGACGAGGTGCAGCACCTCCACCTCAATCTGGCTAGCGCGTTCGCGCGCGCCGCTCGCATCACCCCGCTCGCCCGCTGTTGCCACCGATTCGGCGAGGAGTCGGATCGTGCTGAGTGGAGTACGCAGCTCATGCGAAAGGTTGTCAACGAATTCTGAGCGAATCTGTCGGAGGCGCATGACCTCTGTGAGGTCGCGGAGGAGGATCCATACGCCGTCATCACCATCTGGCGCGGCGATCACCTGCACATGACGCGTCTCATCTGAGTGGCCGGAGCGCAGATCGCGCAGCGCGATCTCTCCGCGCGCGATCACCCCGCCAAGCGCAACTTTTGCGAGCTCTTCCAGGCGGTGATCTACGGTCGCCTCAATCAGTGGACGACCACGCAGGTCCCCAGGCTCGCGCGCGAGGATCTCAACGCTTGCGGCGCTTGCGGCGCGAATGGTGAGGTCCGGGAGCACTCGAAGTACGGCGTCATCAGTGGCCTCAAGGAGTGCGTCCAGACGCTGCGCACGACGCTCAGCGCGCGCCGCCTCGCGATCTGCACGCTCCCCCTCTCGATTCGCTCGTGATGCACTGTCGTCCCCTTCAGCACGACGGCGTCCAAGCCGTTGCGCAAGGAGGACCGCGACCGCTCCAAAGAGGAGGGCGAGGAGGAGTGTGGGGCTAATCTCGCCGCTCATCCCGCCGCTGGTCCGCTTTGATAAGTTGCGGGGAAACCGCTACTGGCGAGATCCGCCTCAATCCGCTCCCGCTCGGCACGCTTCGCTGCGGTGATGCGCTCAAGGACCTCTGCAAGTGGAGCAACACTGCGCTCACCATCAGAACGGCGTGTCAACTCGGCACCACCCGCATCGAGGGAGCGTGGCGAGATGGTGATCGTCCACGGGGCCCCAAGCAGCTCAGCATCAGCGAACTTCACGCCCGGCGACTCAGTGCGGTCGTCTACCAGCAGTTCAAGTCCGGCGGCGCTCGCCGCGCGCTCGAGCGCCACGGCGGCCTCCTCCACGCGCGCATCCTTGTTTGCACCGAGGAGCGCGACCTGCGCGTCGAACGGTGCAACGACTGCTGGCCAGGCGAGGCCCTTCTCGTCGTGATAGGCCTCGGCAATACAGGCGGCGGCGCGGCCAACACCAATGCCATATGAGCCCATCACGATCGGGTGTGAGACGCCAGCATCGTCTGCGTACTCTGCACCGAGTGCGGCGCTGTAGCGGGTTCCAAGCTTGAAGATGTTGCCAACCTCAATCCCCTTCTCCAGGCGCACGGCGCCGCCGCAGCCGAGACAGGCGTCACCCGCCTTCGTTGAGGCGAGGTCCACGATGTGATCTGGAGTAAAGTCACGCGGAATGTTGACGTTTTTGACGTGGTAGCCCTCCTTGTTTGCGCCTGCAACAAGGTTCGCCGACGCGGCAACAAGTTCGTCCACCACAACAAGTGCACCCTTCGCGCCGATCGGCGATGCGTAGCCTGGCACCATCCCCGCCGCGCGGATCTCCTCCTCACGCGCCGGACGCAAGTCGCGCGCACCGATCGCGTTGGTCAGCTTCGTCTCCTCAACATCGTCGTCGCCGCGCACGATCGCAACGATCAGCCGAGCATCGCGATCGGCGAAGAAGACCGCCTTCGCGGTGCGTTCAGCTCCAACGCCGAGCTGCTTCGCGAGCGCCTCGATCGTTGGGGCGTCTGGCGTCTTCACCTCTTCCAGTGGGAGTGGCGCCTCACTCGCAGGGGTCGCCCTGCGCACGCGAGCAACCTGGCGATTTGATGCGGTGTTGCAGCTGTCGCAGATCACGAGTGTGTCCTCGCCGTACTCGCTGAAGGCCATGAACTCGTGCGCCTGCGAGCCGCCCATCATCCCCACGTCGCTGGCAACGGCGATCGTCTTCAGGCCGAGCCGCGCGAAGATGCGCGTGTAGGCGTGGTAATAGAGCTTGTATGAGTGGTCGAGCCCCGCCTCGTCGCGGTCAGCTGAATAGGCATCTTTCATGGTGAACTCACGCACGCGAATCAGGCCGCCGCGCGAACGTGGCTCGTCGCGCCACTTCGTCTGGAAGTGGTACATCTGCTGCGGCAGCTGACGCCACGAGCTGATCAGCTTGCGGAGGAGATCGGTAACCACCTCTTCATGCGTCATGGCAAGAACCATGTCGCGTCCACCACGGTCCTGGAATCGCCCCATCTCGGGTCCGATCTGGTCGTAACGGCCCGTCTCGCGCCAGAGGTCAGCCGGGTGCACAACGGGCATCAGCATCTCTTGGGCGCCGATCGCGTTCATCTCCTCCCGAATCACCTGGGTGACGTGCATGTTGACGCGCATCCCGAGCGGCAGGAGGGAGTAGATCCCCGCGCCGAGCGGCCGAATGTAGCCGGCGCGCAGCAGGAGGCGATGCGATGGCATCTCCGCGTCGGCAGGGTCCTCGCGCAGCGTCGTAAAGAAGAGCGATCCAATCCTCATGGGTGAATCCTACCCGCGCCGCGCCCCTGGCGGGCGATCAGGGCTGTTGCTCAGGCAGAGCGGCGAAGGACGTAGCCGATATTGCGAACCGTCTGGAGCGCCGTGGGCTGCGCTGGGATCGCCTCGATCGCTTGGCGGAGGGCGTGCATGTGGACGTCAACGGTGCGCGTCTCCCCCGCGTAGTCGTAGCCCCAGACCCGATCAAGCAACTGCTCGCGGCTATAGACGCGCCCTGCATTCTGAATCAGGAAGGCGAGGAGCTGGAACGCCTTCGGCTTCACATGAACCGCGCTCCCGCTCCGCATGATGCGCTGCCCCTCGAGGTCAATCTCCGCCTCGCCAACCTTCACTAGGCGCTGCCCAACGGATGGTGGTGTTGCAGTCCCGCGTCGCAAGACGGCGCGGATCCGTGCCGAAAGCTCGCGCGCAGAGAAGGGCTTCGTCACATAGTCATCGGCGCCAAGGTCGAGCCCAACAATCCGATCAGTCTCCGACGCCTTGGCGGTCACCATGATGATCGGCACTTTTGAGTTTGATCGAATCGCGCGACAGATCTCAATGCCACTCATCTCGGGGAGCATCAAGTCCAGGAGGACAAGGTCTGGTGGATTTGCCCGAAAGGCGGTGAGCCCAGCGCCGCCAGTGGCCGCCTGTTCAACCACGAACCCTTCAGCGGCAAGCGCGTCGGCTAGCGCCTCGCGGAGTGCACGCTCATCTTCGATGAGGAGAATCCGAGCCGAGTCGTTCTTCACGCGTTAATTATCTCCAGGCTCTGTTACCAGAGTGTGAACGGACACTTAGGCGTCCCATGCTCAGTTACGCGGCGCGAAGGAGCGCAATCGCCTGGTCAATCCGCGCCAGTACCGCCGCCTGGCCTAGGAGGCGCATGCTGTCGAAGAGTGGTGGAGTGGCGGTACGGCCGGTGGCGGCGGCGCGGAGCGCCATGAAGAGGTCGCCCGCCTTCCAGCCGTTTGCCTCCGCAAGCGCGCGAAGTTGCAGCTCAAGCGGATCTTCTGCATCAAGGAGTGGCGCGTCACCTTCCCCAATGCCAGCGGCAACCAGCGGGCGTGCCGCCTCAAGCGCGGCGAGTGCCGTTGCAGGCTCCCATCGCTTCGGGACGAGTAGCGCTGGGTCGTGCTGTAGCGTCTCAATGAAGAGGAAGTCGGTCAGCTCAATCACTGACGAGAGGAGCGGAATGCGCTCGCGGATGAGTGGGAGAAGCGCCGCAATCTCTTCATCTCGCGCCGGACGGCCGATGCGGCCATCCTCCGCCGCGCGGTCATAGAAGGGGCGCAGGCGCGCAAGAAGGTCGTCGTGCGTCAGCTTGCGAATCCACTGGCCGTTGATCCACTCCAGCCGCGTGCGATCAAAGACGGCGCCAGCCTTCTGGACATGGTCAAGGTCAAAGCGCGCCTGGATCTCTTCAACGCTGAGAATCTCGTCCTCGCTTCCGGTTGACCAGCCGAGGAGCGCCAAGAAGTTGATGATCGCCTCTTTAAGAAATCCTTCGGCACGATAGTCAGCGATTGCCGTCTGACTCTTCCGCTTGCTCATCTTGGTGCGATCCGGATTCAGGATCAGTGGGAGATGGGCGAACTTTGGGAGCGGGACGCCGAGCGCCTGGAAGAGGAGGATGTGCTTCGGCGTATTGGAGAGGTGGTCCTCACCGCGAATCACGTGTGTGATCCCCATATCTGCGTCATCCACGACCACGGTGAAGTGGTAGAGCGGACTCCCATCGGCACGCAGGATGACCAGGTCACCACCGAGCGTCTCCGCGTCGATCTCCACGCGGCCGCGCACGAGGTCATCAATCACCACAACGCCAGGCTGAATACGGAAGCGAAGCGCCGCCGACTCACCCGCCGCAAGGCGTCGTGCCGACTCTTCGGCTGAGATCGTGGCGCAGCGTCCTGAGTAGCGTGGCGGAAGCTTCGCCTTATCACGGGCGCTCCGCTCTACCTCAAGCTCTCCTGCAGTGCAGAAGCAGTGATACGCAAGGCCGCGCGCATGTAACTGCTGCGCAACTTCGGTGTAGCGTGCGGTTCGCGCCGACTGCCGATACGGACCACGATCCCCGCGCTCTTCGCCAGCGGCAACGACCCCTTCGTCCGCCTCTAAGCCGAGCCAACGCAGCCCCTCAAGGATGTCCGCCTCATGCTCTGTGGTTGAGCGAGCAACGTCCGTATCCTCCACGCGCACGATGTAGGTGCCGCCGTTGCGACGCGCATAGAGGAGGTTGAATAGCGCCGTACGCGCCGTCCCAATGTGAAAGGGGCCAGTAGGGCTAGGGGCGATGCGAACGCGGATCTGCGTGCCTTCACTGCTCATGCGTGCATCCTACCCCGCGTGCGGCGTAAGCCAGGGTCGCGCACGGAGGCGCCCCGCTGCGGCGAGGAGTGCGCCAAGCAGGTAGATAGCCGCCCAGATGGCTCCAGCAAGAAGCTGCGTATCGCCGCTCCCCGGGAGTGGCAGTCCGATCAGCCCGAGGGTTAGCCATGCTGCCGCAACCAGCAGCAGCGCCGCCGTGCCATGCGCCGCCGCCCATGCAGCGCGCGGGACCAGCAGGAAGAGGCCGAGTAATAAAAGCTCAGCACCGATGGTGAGTGGACTCATCCGCAACGCAAGCCATGGGAGACAGCCAACAAGCGCATAGAAGAGTCGGAAGGCCATCGAGGGCCAACGATCTGGCGCCAACGCGCGCCCCTCTTCTGTGGCGTATGCGGCTCCAACTTGTGAACTTCTCTGCTCACTCCGATCGCGTCGCACCGGACGCTTACCGCGCGCGCGATATTCGGCGCCGTGCTTCCGTGGATCGGCGTACTCCTTCGGATTGACGCGCCAGTACGTCCCAGAGTCGGCGCCAACCCACTCCGCGCCGTCCCATGGCTGATCGCCATCCTCTGGCCCTGCACCGTCATATGTCGTAGAGCCTGGCGTTGCACGCGGGCGCGTGCCGCGCGCTTCTGGCTCGCGCGGAGCCGCTTCACGTTGCGGCGCACTGCGCTGCCGCGGTGGTGGCGGTGAACTCGGCCTAGACCTCGTCGCGCCGTGCCGGTTCGCAGCGCTCGCCTCACTGAGCGCAACCTCATACGCCTCGGTGAGTCGTGCAAATGCTGCAGGCTTTGCGGTGCCACCCGCAGCATCGGGGTGCAGCGACTTCGCGAGTCCGCGGTACGCCTGCTTCACCGCCTCAACCGTTGGCGCGGATGGGAGCCCCAGTACCCGCCACGCTTCGAGCGTTCGCATCCGCGCCTGCGGCATGGCTAGCTCAGCGTCAGGTTCGCAAGCGCCGCCGTAGGCTCAACGCGCGCGAGCGGCACTCCGCCGCGTGGGTCGGGGTACTCCACATAGCGATGCAGATCGAGCGACGAGGCGCTTGCAACTGCGGCGCCAGCGGCGCGGAGTGCGGCAACGGTGGCGACGCGTCCGGCGCGGGCGGCGCCATCGCCGTCTTCCGTGTGTAGCGCAATCCCAATTCCAGGTGCGCCAACAAGGCAGAGTCCCTCCGCCCCCTGCTTTGCAACCACAACCCCTTCGCCACCACGAATCAGATCGGTATCAAGGAATCCCCCACCCGCAATGAGCCGCGGGTGCGCGATCGCCGCATCACGCACGCGCGTGAGCGCCGCAAGGAGTTCAGGACGTAGTCCAGAGTTCGCAGGGTTCGCCCAGCGGCGTGCACCCTCCGCCGCGGCGCGCAGTGGCACGCCGTACGTTGGGATCGCGCAGCCATCCATCCCCCACGGCGCAGCGTTCATATCAACGCCAAGAAGTTCACCAACAACGGCGCGGATCCGCAGCTGCACCGGATGGTCGTAGCTGTCATAGCCGCGGCCTTCAACGCCAGCCGACTGCGCAAGCAGCAGTAGTGAGAGGTGCTGCCCTGAACACATGTGTTGCAACAGTTCGCCACTCGTGCCGCTCCGCAGTGGTGATGGTCGACCATGAACGAGGAGTGATGGGTCAAGGCCGTACGTGTCCACCATCCCCTGTGCTACCGCCACATGCTCATCTGCGCCCGCGTGACTCGCGGAAGAGAGGGCGAGCGCTTCGCTGCTCATGCTGCCGCCCGCCGCCTCAACCGCGAGGAGGACGGCGACCGCCGTGAAGGGCTTGATGGAACTGCGGAGTGAGATCAGCCGATCTGGAGAACCGAGTGAGGCGCGGAGTGCGCCACCCTCACCTACGATCGCGAGGTCGCCGCGCTGCTGCGTCTCAACGATGCCGCCGCGGACGAGTCTTACGAGCGCTGGTGCATCCGGAGCGGCGTCAACCGGGACGCCAACCGCCGGGTGCGCCATTAGGCGAGTCCGAGCGTGGCGTCGACCTCCGAGAGTCCTCGATCAATCACGTCAAATGCGAAATCCATCTCTTCGTCGCTGATGTTGAGCGGCGGATTCGTGAAGAAGCCGTTCCAGCGCACGATCGTATAAAGACCGTTGGCGCGGAAGAACTTTCCGAGCGCGACCATCTCTGGCGCCGTCTCGTTGAATCCCGCGATCGGCGTGCCGCTCTTCGGATCACGGACGAGCTCCATGATCCCGAAGAGGCCGATGTTGCGAATCGGGCCAACGCAGGGGTGCTTCGCCTTCATTCGCTCATGGTGTGCGCGGAGCGTCTTCCCACTCTTCGCCGCGCGCTCAATCAGGCCATCCTCTTCATAGACGGCGATCGTTGCCAGTGCCG
>JBIJDR010000010.1:0-28912 GCA_044343985.1 Candidatus Limnocylindrus sp. | reverse complement strand
CCATCACGGCCAGGGGCATCTGCATCTCTCACCTCGCGCACCTCTGGGAATTCACGGAGGCGGCGGCGAACCGCGTCACGCAGTGCGCCAGTCCCCACGCCATGAATGATCTCCAAACGCTCCCCGCCAGCGAGGAGGAGCGCGTCGATTCGTGCCTCGAGTGCAACGACCGCGTCCTCAACGCGCGCTCCACGTAGGTCAAGTCGTGCAACGGCATCTGCTGGAGCACTCGGTCGACCAACTGGAACTGCGCTCTGCCTCTTCCGCCCAATAACTCTAGCGATCTCGCTCCGTCCAACCTCTAGTCGCATAGAACCGAGCGCCACGCTGATGCGGCCTTCGCCGTCAAGGGCGAGCACCTCACCGCGCGCACCGCTTCGCAACTGCACCTCATCGCCAACCGCTACGGCGCTGATCTCTGTCTCCCCTACCTGCACCTCTTCGCGCATGCGCTCTTCATTGAGTGCAAGCGCTGACCGCACTGCATCTGCCGCGGAGGCAACGGTCGCCGTGAGGCTGCCGTCCGTCAGGGTGGCCCGAAGCTGCTCAACCTGCGTTAGCAGCTGCGCGGCAGCCGCCGCCGCCTGCGCGCTCGCCGTACGACGCGCCTCATGTAGTTCATCCTGAGCGAGCCGCCGCGTAGCGACCGCCTCCTGCAGCGCCTCGTCGGCGCGACGCTGCAAGCCTTCCGCAACGCGTTGAGCATCCAGAGCCGACTGGCGCGCCTCAGCGGCAGCAGTGAGTGATGCATCAAGCGCCACACCCTGATCGCTCCGTCGCGCTTGACCCGCCGTAAGGAGTGATGCTGGGAGCCCGAGCCGCTCAGCGATCGCAAAGGCCTGTGAGCCACCAGGAGTTCCAATGATCAGTCGATACGTTGGACGCAGCGTGGCGAGATCAAACTCCACTGCACCGTTCACCACCCCTGGAGTGACGTGGGCATACTGCTTCAACTCGGCGAAGTGGCTCGTAGCAAGCAGGCGCATGCCGTGAGCGCGGAAGTCATCAATGATTGCAGCGGCGAGCGCAGCACCTTCAGCGGGATCGGTCCCCGCCCCCGCTTCGTCAAGAAGGATCAGATCGCCGCGCTCCGCCCCCGCATGAATGCGCAGGATGGAGGTGAGATGCCCCGAGAAGGTTGAGAGGCTCTGGGCAATTGATTGATCATCACCAATGTCTGCCCAGACGCCGCCCGTTGGCGGCATCCCTGAGCCCGAGTCGGCAGGGATCGGAAGCCCGGAATGATGCATCGCAGTCAGGAGTCCGACCGTCTTCAACGCCACCGTCTTGCCGCCGGTGTTCGGTCCAGTGATCAGCAGTACGCGCTGCGCGGTACTGAGCTCCAGGTCAATAGGGACAACGGTGCCAAGCAAGAGTGGGTGTCGGGCTCGGCGCAGTGCCAGGAGGTCGTCGCTCCGAGAGTCGGCGAAGTTCCAGTCCCCCTCCGCCGCAGCGTCAGCCGTTGCACGCGCAAGATCGATCTCGGTCAGTCGGTCAAGGTTGAGTCGCAGCGCCGCCCCGTCCGCCGCAACAAGCGCCGTCAACGCGGCGTAGATGCGCGCCTCCTCTGCAGTAACAGCACTCTCCGCTTCACGGGCCGCGTTGCCGAGCTCAACCACCGCAAGAGGCTCAATCCAAATCGTCTGCCCCGTCGCGCTCGAATCATGGACAATCCCGGGCACCTTCGACTTTGCCTCGGCACGCACTGGGAGCACGTATCGTCCGTTGCGCAGCGTTACGATCGGCTCTTGCAGGTATGGGCTGTACTCCTTCGCATGAGCGAGACCCTCCAGGCGAGTCCTCAGGCGCTCTAACGCAACGCGATGGTTCGCCCGCAAGCCGCCGAGCAGAGGGGAGGCGGCATCGCTCAGCGTCCCGTCTGGTGCAAGGGAGCGATCGAGTTGACCGCGCAGCGTCCGGATCGGTGCGATCTCCTCGGCGACGCGCTGCAAGAGCGGCCCGCCAGCGGCGAGCTCCCCGCGCAAGCGATCCCCTACGCGTAGCGTCTCAGCAACGGCGAAGAGTGCACCGCCATCAAGGGTGCCCCCCTTCTCCGCGCGATCAAGTGCTGGACGAAGATCCGCCGCCCCACCGATATGCGGATCTGCACCATCACGACGCAGTGCGCCGATCTCTACCGTCATCGTGCGCCGTCGGTCAGCCGCTGGATCGGCAAGTGCCGGTCGAATCGCTAGGGCCGCCTCACGGGATGGAGCGAAGCCGCAGCGCACGGCGATCAGAGAGAGGACGCGGCTCCACTCAAGTCGCGCAAGAGAGCGTTCATCGTAGTGACGAAGCGTGCGCGCCATCGGGCCGCTACGGACGCAAGATCTGCTGCAGCTCAGGCGGGAGTGAGGAGCCGATCAGCGTCCAAATAAATGGATAAACGATTCCATGCAAGAGGCCGGCCGACTGTGACGCAGCACTCGCGACGGCGAGTGATCCGAGCGGCTCTGGCGCTGGGGCGAGGAAGGTCCCTGTCGCTTCAAGAAGGAAGAGGATCGCACTGCAGAGGAGGAGTGCCTGCGCCAGTCCCAGCACTGCACCAACAAGCGAGTCAAACAGTCCGAGGCGTAGCGCTTGCAAGAGTGTGCGCAGTGCGTTGCCGAGCAACCAGGCTGCAATCCCGAGAAGGATCCATGCCGCCCCGACCAAGATCAGCAGGCTCACGAGTCGCGCATCAACATCCGGAAGGAGCGCTGAGACAACCTCCGCAATCGGAGCACGCCCCTGTGCCGCAAGGAAGAGTCCAGCAACCGTTGCGAGGGTTGAGATGATCATCCGTGAAGCGCCCCTCCCCCAGCCCCACCAGGTGCCAAGGACGGCTGAGATCAGGACGACCGCATCAACGGCGACGCTGAGGCTCATTGCGCTTCGGCGCCGCGCACCTTTGTTCCGTAGCGCTTTGCGGCACTTGTAGTGAAGGCGTCAACCTCGACTGTGATCGCGTCGTCGAGCGCAGCTGCGGCATCTGGTTGGAAGGTGAAGCGCAATCCGACAGAACGTTCACCAGGTGCCATCCCTCCCCCTGCAAAGAGGTCGAAGAGCTCCACCGATACAGCCAACTTCACCGACTCTCTCGCTAGGGCAACAAGGTCACCAGCCAGGACGCCAGCGGGGGCGGCAAGTGCAACGTCGCGCTGGATTGGCGGTGTTCCTGGCGGGAGGAGCACACGACGAACAGCTGGCTGCCCACTGCTGAGACCGTGCAGCGCAAGCTCCGCCATCAGGATGCGCGGCGCAGGCCGCCACTCAGCTGCCGCTGGATGCAGCTCTCCGATCAGCCCAGCGATGCCTTCACCGGTAGCGCGCGCCGAACGTCCTGGATGCAGCAGCGTTGCATCGCCCGTTTCGAGTGGGAGGTAGCGTGGCGCTGCGTTGCAGAGTGAAGCGACCGAAGCGATCAGTCGCTTCAGTTCATCAAGGTCCCAGAGGCGTGGTGTGCCACCTGGCGCAGCGGCGGCGATCTCACCCCAGACCACGATTCCGAGGCGCGTCCACTCCGTTGGTCCGCCCTTCGTTCCGCCGTATCCACGGCCGATCTCAAAGAGCGCGCCGCTGAGTGCGCCGTATCGAAGGTTCGCCTCCGCGCGATCGAGCAGGCTCGGCAAGAGCGAGCGACGAAGTTGATCATGGTCAGCAGAGAGCGGATTGCTTAGGAGGAGCGTCTCACTCGCCGCTGCACCTTCGCGCTCGGCGAGTGGACCTGTGACAAGAGAGACAGGCTCAGCATGTCGATCACTTAGCGCCGGGGAGACCAGCGCATGTGTCACCGCTTCGCTTAGACCCTGCGCGGCGAGCGAGGCGCGCACCTGATCGCGAAGCGCGGTTGGCTGCGGAAGGTAGCCAGGGAGGTCGCGTCCGGGCAGCGTTGGCGTGATGCGGTCGTATCCGTAGAGCCGCGCCACCTCTTCAGCAATGTCGGCCTCAAGCTCCAGATCGCGCCGCCATGGCGGGACCGCTGCGACCAGGCTCTCCCCCTTCGCAGCGCTCACCGTTCGCTTGCTCGTGACTGGAATGCTCGTCGCCCCTTTTGCCTCGGTCACGCTGATCGCAATGCCCGCAAGGAGCTTGCTCTGCTCGGCGTCAGAAATGCTCACGCCGATCAGCTGGCGCACGCGCTCAGGACGGAAGGCGAGCTGACGTGTCTGACCGACCGCCTTCGGATCGCTGTCGAGCTGACCACGACGCACCGTGCCGCCCGCCCATGTCGCGATAAGAGCCGCAACCTGATCCGCTGCGAGTGGCGCAAGATCGAGCTCCTGGCCACGCTCAAAGCGATGCGACGCCTCCGAGCGGAGACTGTGTCGCTGCGCGCTGCGTCGAATCGTTGTTGGAGCGAAAACCGCACTCTCAATGACCACGCTCTTCGTAGTGACGGAGACTTCACTCGAGGCGCCACCCATCACGCCGGCGAGGGAGAGTGCAGCGCGCTCATCGGCGACCACAAGGTCGCTCGCATCAAGGCTCCGCTGCACGTGGTCGAGCGTCTCAAGCTGCTCCTTCGCCTTCGCCAAGCGAATCTGGATCCCAGAGCCAACTCCAGCGCGATCGAAGGCGTGGGTCGGCTTCCCGAGTTCGAGCATGATGTAGTTGGTTGCGTCCACCACGTTGGAGATGGAGCGGAGACCCGCCGCCTTCAGGCGCATCTGAATCGCATCTGGGGCTGCGGCAACGGTGACGCCATCCACAACGCGCAGCACCACGCGTGGTGCAAGGGCAGGGTCGGCAACGGTGAGCTTCAGGCCATCCCCCACCTCACTCGAGCCTTCAGCGAGCTTCCGCGCGGCGTACTTCACTGGTGAGCCGGTGATCGCCCCCACTTCACGTGCCAAGCCAAGCAGTGAGAGGAGGTCGCCGCGATTCGGCTTCACATCAACGTCAATGACGTCTTCGCCAAGGTAGTCACTGATCGGCGTGCCGAGTGGCGCCTTCGCGTCAAGGATCAGGATGCCGTCACCGTCATCGGTTGCGTCAAGCTCTGCACCAGAGCAGAGCATCCCCTCCGATGCAACCCCCATCTTCTCCGCACGCTCAATCAGTCGGCCATCTGGCATCAGCGCACCGACAAGCGCAACAGGGACGCGTTGCCCAGCCGCGATATTGCGCGCGCCACAGACCACTTCGAGCACTTGATCTTTGCTGATGCGCACCTTGGTCAGCTGCAGACGATCGGCGCGAGGGTGCGGCGAAACCTCAAGGAGCTCGCCTACGACCATCTTCCCCCAGTTACCACCCCATCGCTCAAGCCCGCGAACCTCAAGTCCGCGCAGGGTGAGCGCATCAGCGAGCTGCTCAGGGGTGAGCTGCACATCAACGAACTCGCGAAGCCAGGAGAGCGGCACCCTCATCGCAGACCTCGCAGCATGCGCAGGTCGTTCTCAAGGAAGGCGCGCAGATCAGGGATCTCGTGTCGGAGCATCGCAATCCGCTCAACGCCAAGTCCAAACGCAAAGCCCTGATGTGTCTCTGGGTCAATACCACCATTCTCTAGAACAATCGGATGGACCATGCCAGCGCCGAGAATCGTCATCCAGCCATCCTTTGCGCCACCCCACGAAACATCAACGGCAACCGATGGTTCGGTGAATGGATAGTAGCCAGGTCGGAAGCGCGTCCGTGTGCTCGGGCCAAAGAGGCCGCGCGCCAACTCATCGAGGATGCCTTTCAAGTCAGCGAGCGTTGTGCCACGGTCAACGAGAAGCCCCTCAACCTGATGGAACTCAAAGCCGTGGCTCGCGTCGACCGCTTCATAGCGGAAGCAGCGGCCAGGAAGGATCACGCGAATCGGTGGCTGCACGGCGCGCATCGTTCGGATCTGGCCTGGCGATGTGTGCGTGCGAAGGAGTCGACCCGGTTCACGGAGATAGAGCGTGTCCCAGAGATCGCGCGACGGGTGGTCCTCAGGAATGTTGAGCAGCTGGAAGTTTGTGACGTCGTCCTCAACCTCTTGACCTTCGGCAACGGTGAAGCCGAATGAGGCCATGATCCGCGCGATCGCGCCGATCGTTTCAGGAATCGGATGAAGAGAACCAACCTGCGGGAGCGGTCCAGGTGCCGTGGGGTCAGCCGACTCTGCAGTGATCAGTGCGGTCAACTCCGCCGCACCGGCAGCGCCGCGTCGATCGCTCAGCGCAGCATCAATGGCGGCGCGCACCTCATTCGCAATCGCACCAATCTTTGGACGATCCTCTGCGGAGAGCGCCCCGATCCCTCGGAGGAGATCGGTCAGTGCGCCGCGCTTGCCGAGGAGTGAAGAGCCGAGCTCGTCAAGGGCGGCACTTGTTTCGGCCGCACCGATCTTTGCGATCGATTCAGTTTGGAGGGTACGGAGTTGCTTCTCGAGTGCCGCGAGCTCCACGGCTGCGACCTAGCGCGTCAGGCGCGCTTCGCTACGTCCGCGACCGCAGTGAAGGCCGCAGCATCGCGAACGGCGAGGTCAGCCAACATCTTCCGGTCGATCGCAACGTCGTTGCGCTTCAGGCCGGCAATAAAGACGGAATATGAAAGACCGTTCAGTCGAGCGGCCGCGTTCACGCGGTGAATCCAGAGCTCACGCATCTGGCGCTTGCGCTGCTGTCGGTCACGTGTTGCATATGCGAGCGCGTGAAGGAGTGCCTCACGTGCTGGACGAATGAGCTTGGAGCGCGTACCACGACGCCCAGAGGCGGCTTCGAGCAGGCGCTTATGGCGCTTATGTCCAGCAACTCCGCGCTTTACTCGTGCCATACGTGCTCCTCTCCCCTACGCCGCTCAGCCGCCGTACGGCAGCAGGCGTGAGATCTGATTGTGATGGGTGTTGCCAAGAACCGACTTCCCCGAGTAGCGGCGGATGCGGCGCTGTGACTTGATTTCAAGGTGGTGACCGCGCCACGCCATGACGTGGATCGGCTTACCTGTGCCAGTGAAGCCGATGCGCTTCGAGGCTCCCTTGTGCGTCTTCATCTTTGGCATGTCACTCCCCTTCGGATGAGCTGGTGGTTGGTTCGGCTAGCGTAGCGGAACTTGCCGCGGACGCCTCCCGAGCCTTCGGTTTCGCCAATGCTAGCAGTTGGATCGAGAGGAAGCGTCCTTCGAGGAGCGGAGGGCGCTCGAGCTGGGAGACGTCCGATAGCCCCTCCACGACCCTGGTCAGGATCCCCTGCCCGATCTCAGGGTGGGTCATCTCACGGCCACGGAACTTGACCGAGAACTTGACCCGGTCCCCAGCCGAGAGGAACTTATGGGCCTGGCGGATCTTGGTCTGCAGGTCGGCCTCTCCAATCTTCGGGGTGCAGCGGAGCTCCTTCAGGTCGGCCGTCTTCTGGCGCTTCTTGGAGTCCTTCTCCTTCTTCTGCAACTCGTACTTGTACTGCCCGTAGTTGAGGTATTTGCAGACTGGTGGGGCTGACGTGGGGGCGACCTCTACAAGGTCAAGCCCGCGCTCTTGCGCCTGCCGAAGGGCTTCGTGTGTGGGGAGGACGCCGAGTTGGTTTCCATCTTCGTCGAGGACGCGCACCTGTGGCACGCGGATTTGAAGATTGATCCGCAAGTCCTTAATCGGCTACACCCTCACGATCGTCTGTATCACTCCCTGCGGAGACCTTCCACGGGGGCGGCAAGCGTAGCACCTCGAGGCACGGGAGGACTTCCCGCTCACGAAGCGCTGCGTGAGGCGGCCTTCGCGGCGAGTGTGGCGGCAAGCGCCTCCCAACTCGTTGCCGGCTCCTGCGTGCCGTCACGCCAGCGAGGGGCGGCCCCACCCGCTTCAATCTCCTTGTCACCGAGGACGAGCATGAGTGGAACTTTCTGCTCTTGCGCAAGGCGAATCTTGTTCTGCATCCGTGCAGATGATGCATCAACGGAGACGCGAATCCCTGCGGCCCGAAGTGTTGCGGCGCCAGCGGCGGCCGCCTCCTCGTGGCGATCAGAGATTGGGATGATGACGACCTGCTCAGGTGCGAGCCAGAAGGGGAAGGCACCAGCGTAGTGCTCAACGAGGATGCCGATGAAGCGCTCAAGTGAGCCGTAGATGGCGCGGTGAATCGCGATCGGTCGGACACGCTCCCCCGCCTCATCCACATACTCAAGGTCGAAGCGCTCAGGGAGCATCGCAAGGTCCACCTGAATCGTTGCCGTCTGCCACTCGCGACCGAGTGCGTCGCGCACGATGATGTCGATCTTTGGCGCATAGAAGGCACCGTCGCCCGCGTTGAGGCGCCACTTGGCACCAGATCGCTTCAGCGCCGATTCAATCATCGCCTCAGCCTTCTCCCAGAGCTTCGGATCGCCGAGCGCCTTTGCAGGCTTCGTGGAGAAGACGAGCTCGACGGGGAGATCAAACCAGCCGTAGACGGTGGCAACCTCACCGAGCAGGGCGTCAATCTCGCTCTCAATCTGATCCGGTCGCACGTAGATGTGTCCGTCGTCTTGAATGAAGTGACGCACGCGCGTCAGGCCGCTCAGCGTCCCAGAGAGTTCGTTGCGGTGCAGTCGACCGTACTCTGCGAGGCGCAGCGGGAGGTCGCGGTAGCTGCGCGTCTTTGTCTTATAGATGACGGTGCTCTCCGGGCAGTTCATCGGCTTCAGGCTGAACTGCTCACCTTCAGATTCAATGACGAACATGTTTTCGCGGTAGAGCTCCCAGTGTCCCGACTGCTCCCAGAGACGCTTGCTGACAATGATCGGCGTGGAGATCTCCTGATAGCCGCGCACGTCTTGCAGCTCGCGCATCGCGCCCTCAAGTGTGCGCCAGAGGAGTTGCCCCTTCGGATGCCAGAAGGCGCTGCCGGGAGAGACGTCATGGAAGGAGAAGAGATCGAGCGCAACACCGAGTCGTCGGTGATCACGCTTCTTCATCTCATCGCGACGCCAGATGAACTGGTCAAGCTCCTCTTGCGTATCCCAGCTGGTGCCGTAGATGCGCTGCAACATCGGCCGATCGCTCTTGCCGCGCCAATACGCACCAGCAACGGAGAGGAGCTTGTACGGGCCGATCTTGCCGGTGCTCTCCACATGAGGGCCACGACAGAGATCCTGGAATTCGCCGTGCGTGTAGGTGGTGACGTTCGGCTTCGGCTGGCCGGCCGCTGCTGCCTTGGTGGCGAGATCGTCCATGATCTCGACCTTGAACGTCTGATCGAGCTTCACGAGCTTCGCGCGCGCATCATCAAATGCGTGCTCGTCGAGCTTGAAGGTGTGATCCGCGGCGATGCTCTTCGCCATCTCTGCTTCAATTGAGGCGAGATCCTCTGGCGTCAGTGGGCGCTCAAGGAGGAAGTCGTAGTAGAAACCGTCGGTGATGGCGGGTCCGATGCCGAGCTTGACGCCAGGGAAGAGGCGCATCACCGCCTCCGCCATCACGTGCGCGGCGGAGTGGCGCATGCGGCCGAAGTGATCAGCGGCGCCAGCGTCAAGGAGTTCGTCGGCTGAGCCACGCGTTGGCGCGGCGAGGAGCTCCTCTTCGAGTGCCGCTTGGACCGCCTCTTCAGCCATTCGTTGCTCCACTGCCTCCTCAATATTGTGGTGGGCGGTATAGGACTCGAACCTACGACCTCAGCCATGTCAAGGCTGCGCTCTAACCAACTGAGCTAACCGCCCGAGGTCCCTGAGGATAGCCGATACACTCCCCGCCTATGAGTGGTGCGAGTGGAGACCCCCTGGAAGCGCGTGCGGCGAGTGCCCCGCTGATCGTCTGCGTCGGCGACCTGATTGATGAGATCGCCGTCCGCCTCACGGCACCCTGGCGACGCGGAAGCGACGCAGCGGCGCAGATCAGCCGACGACGTGGCGGGAGCGCCGCGAATGTCGCCGTCGCCGCGGCAGCCGCTGGCGGACGGGCTCGCTTCATTGGCGCGATCGGCAGCGATACAACTGGCGATGCACTTGAGGCGGCACTACTCGCCGCTGGCGTGGAGCCGCTCCTCCAACGGGATGGGCGCAGCCCCTCCATCATCGTGATCGTTGAACCAGATGGTGAGCGCACCATGCTCCCCGATCGCGGTGTTGCAATGACGCTGACGCACCCTGGTCACGCCGCGCTCAGCGGCGCCAGCTGGCTCCACGCACCCGCCTACTCACTCATCGGCGAACCGCTTGGCGCCACAACCAACGCGCTCTTTCGCGAAGCTGTCAGTGCGGGGATCGCCACGTCGCTCGATGCCTCCTCCGTTGGCGCACTCGCCGCATGGGGGCCGGAGGAGAGTCGCAGACGCTTCGGCGAAACTGGCGCATCACACCTCTTCGCCAACGAAGAGGAGGTTGCTTACCTTGATCTTATCGAGCGACCGATCCCAAACATGACCCTGATCGTGAAGCGCGGAGCGGGCCTTGCCGAGGTGCGCGATCCTCACGGCCGCCAAATCGCCACGCTCCCCGCACCACCGCTCAGCGGGGCGATTGACTCAACCGGGGCTGGCGACGCGTTTGCAGGCGGCTTCGCGGTTGCACGCGCAGGGGGCGCAGCGTGGGAAGATGCGCTGCGCGCCGGACACCGTGCGGCGAGCGCACACCTGATAGAACAGCAGAAGCGGGGTTGAGATGATCGTTCGATGTTCGTCCGAGGTTGCCGCGGCACTCAGTGAGGGACGCCCTATCGTTGCCCTTGAGTCAACGATCACCTCAGCGCTCGGGCTCCCCGCCCCATACAACCGTGAATGTTTTGACCGCGTCAACGCGGCGATTCGCGCCGAGGGTGCAGTTCCCGCACTCACCGGCCTCCTTGATGGTCAGCTCGTTGCGGGCGTGGAACCTGGCGAAGAGGATCGGCTCCTCAACGCAACGCAGAAGCTTGCGGAGCGCGATCTTTACGGCGCGATGGCGGCGCGCCTTGACGCTGGCGTCAGCACCGTTTCAGCAACGGTCGCAATCGCCCATCTCGCTGGCATCCGCATCTTCGCCACGGGTGGCATTGGTGGCGTGCACCGCGGCGCAGAGCAGAGCTTTGATGTCTCATCAGACCTTGGCGCGATGGCACGTCACCCGGTCGCCGTGGTGAGCGCAGGGGCGAAGGCCTTCCTTGATCTTGCCAAGACACTTGAAGTACTTGAGACGCTCAGCGTGCCAGTGGTCGGCTATCAGACGGACGAGTTCCCCGCCTTCTGGAGCCGCAGCAGCGGGTTGAAGATTGGTCACCGCGAGGAGACGCCCGAAGCGATCGCCGCCACGATGAACGCTGCACGCGATGCAGGGTGGCCGGGGGGCCTCCTCATCGCCAATCCGATCCCTCTTGCCGACGAAATCCCAGCCGCTGAGATTGCCGCCGCAATCGAAGAGGGCCTTGCTGCTGCAGCGGCAGCGGGAGCAACCGGCCCAGCGGCTACGCCACGCATCCTCGCCGCAATTGCCGCGGCAACTTCGTCGCGCTCAATTCCGGCAAACCTTGCACTCGCTGCGTCAAACGCATCACTTGCGGCAAAGGTGGCCGTTGCGCTCTCGCGCATTGGCGGAGTTCGGAACTAGGCGTCTGGAACTAGGCGTGCGGCGCCGTTGCGCTGCGTCGCGGACCGCGCAGGATTGAGAGCAGCGCAACTACCGCGATCAAGATCCCCACGCCGAGGAGCGTATTCGTTGCGCCAATCGCATCGGCGATCGGTCCGACCGCAATGATCGGCGCGAAACTGCCAAGGCTCACCAGCATGTTGAGCACACCAAAGACACGCCCACGCACCTCCTCTGGCAGCTCCTCTTGGAGCGCCGTCTGGGCTGGAATGGCGACGAGACCATAAGAGGCACCAGCAAAGTAGGCGACGAAGATCACCGTAGCGAGCGCTGACGCACCACTTCCGATCGGAAGTCCGCCGAGCACGCTGGCGCCATCAGAGATCGCACGACTGATTGGTTCGGCGAGCGCGAGGAGGGCGAGGCCGGCGCCAACACCGAGCAGCCCCCCTTCAATGAGGCGACGGCGAGAGATTGCCTGTCCCCAACTGTTCAGCGCCAAGATTCCCGTGACCACACCGAGCCCAATTGGCAAGACGATCAGCCAGAAGTCGCGAGCCTCAAGTCCGAGCGCATTCGCAACGTACTCTGGCCCGAGCACGCCCATTAGGCCAACGACACTTGCCGCAATTGAAAGATAGGTGAGCGACCAGAGGACAGAGCCGTTCGCGCGGATGTAGCGCAGCCCCACCATGAGTTCAGATGATGTTGTTCGTGTTGACTCACGGGTTGAGGCGCGCAGGCCCGCCGCGTGTGCCGTGGGTGGCGCTGCAGGGAGGCCGATGCAGAGAACTCCAGCAATAAGAAAGAGCACCGCAACGAACACGATGGCCGCCTCTGGTCCGGCGATGCGCACAACTGCGGGACCGAGCAGCGCAAAGCCGAGCGCGAAGGCTGCATTCAGGGTGAAGGTGAAGAGTCCATTCGCTGAGGTGAGCTGATCGCGTCGGACGAGGAGCGGGATCATCGCAAGCTCCGCCGGCGCAAAGACCGTCGTCATGAAGCTCGCAAAGATGTTCAGCAGCATCACAGCGCCAAGGGAGTCGACGCTCCCAAGCATGAGGAAGAAGGCGGCGGCGCGCGACAGGTTCGCCACGACCAAGACGAGTCGCTTATCAAGTCGATCCACCCAGACGCCAGAGATCGGCGAGAGGAGGACGGCGGGGACGAGGAAGCTTAAGAAGAGGAGGCTCAGTGCTGAGGTGGAGCCACTCCTCTCCGCGACGAGGACGGTGAGTCCGTACAGGACGACGTTGCCGCCGATCTGCGTGAGGAGTTGGGCGATCCAGAGGCGCAGGAAGGCACCGTTTCGCAGCACCCCCACGTCTGGGGGCTGCTGGAAGTCAGGGATCTCCTTCTTAATCTGTGACTCGCTCACGCTGCCTCCATGTTCCGCTTCCTATGGTGCCCCCGGCCGGAATCGAACCGACGACGCCCGCCTTAGGACGGCGGCGCTCTATCCACTGAGCTACGGGGGCCCGTCAAGATGGTAGCCCAGCGCCGCGTGGGAGAATACGGGGATGGAGACGCGCAGCATCACCCTCTACAGCCGACCTGAGTGCGAACTCTGCGTGGAGGCCCTTGAAACCCTCCGCCAGATCGTGGCCGCCTCCCCCACTCCGCTCGTCATCAACGAGGTCAACGTTGAGGGGGATCCAGTGCTGCACCAGCGCCTCCTCACGGAGATTCCCGCTGTTGAATACGGCGGTCAACTCCTCTCGCACGCAACGGGTCGGATGCGCATTGCAACGTTCATCGCCAACGTTGATGACGCGGTGCAACGTGTCTGAGGTGAGCCTCCTCACTGCAGTCGCAGCGGGGCTCTTGAGCTTCCTCTCGCCCTGCGTTCTCCCTCTCGTCCCCGCGTACCTTGGCCGACTCGCATCGTTAGCGAACGGGGAATCGGCAACGCTTCACGCGCTCCTCTTTGTGACTGGCTTCACTGCCCTCTTCACCCTCCTCGGCGTAGGTGCCGCATACGCAGGCGGCGCACTCGGGTCAGTTCTGCCGATTGTTCAACTCCCACTCGGACTCGCGGTCTTCCTCGGTGGTCTCCACCTTGCTGGCGTTGTGCGCATCCCGATTCTCGATCGCAGTCAGGCGCCCCATAAGTATGCCGCCGCTGGGCGAAGTGGCAGCCTCCTCCTTGGCGCCGCATTTGCGGTGGCATGGACGCCATGCATCGGCATTGTGCTCGGATCAATTCTTGCGCTCGCTGCAACAGGGAGCGATCCGCTCGGCTCCGTTGCACTCTTACTTAGCTACAGCGCGGGGCTCGGGCTCCCATTCATTGCGCTCGGAGTTGTTGCACAGCGAAGCGCTGATCGACTCCCTGCGCTCCTCTCACGCCTGCGAAGAGGGACGCGTCTCGCTGGCCGAGTCGGTGGTCTCCTCGTTGCAGTGATCGGGCTCGTGATCGCCGCCGGGCTCCTCCCGACACTTGCCCGAATCCTCCCAGGAATCCAAGGGCTCTAGTACGTGGAGATGATTGGACCGTTCCCTCGACGAACACTCACCCGCATCGGCGCGTTCGCACTCCTTGCCGCCGTACTCCTCGCGCTCGCGGGCACAAACATCCCAACGAGCACGAACCCTCCGCTCGGCATCAACGCCGACGGACGCTACGTAATTGACCCTACGGCGACCGGGCCCGTGATCGATAGCAGATTCGTCATCCCCGCCGAATCGCTCCTTGCAAACGGCAGCACCTACGGCGAGACGATGGATGCGCGTGCAGCTGCAGGGCTCCCACCGGTCCAACTCATCATCGTTGACCTCTTCGCCACCTGGTGCCCGCCGTGTCAGCAGGAGACGCCGATCCTTCGCGCGTTTGATCGCGCCTATCGCGAGCGAGGGCTTCAGATCATCGGCATCTCTGTGCAAGAACTGCAAGGGAGTGTGGCCGCCTATGCGGAGCGCTACGAGCTGGAGTATCCGATCGTTATGGATGTGGATGGTGCGCTCTTTCGTGCCGCTACGGCGGGTGGTCTCCCAACAAAGATCCTGCTCGATCCGAGCGGTCGCGTCCTCGCCGTCTTACCGAGACCCTTCACCGCAACCGACGGCGCAACGCTCATTGAGCCGCTCTTAACTCCGTAGCGAAGTCTGCTCGGCGGCGTCGCTATTCGGCAACAAAGCGGAAGCGATCGCGATCCGCAACAAGGTGGCCGACTGGTGCCGCTAGCTCATGACTCTGCACGATGAGCCACTGCTCTGCCGCAGCCTCGGCAAAGATTGCCGCCTTCGCATCAACGGAGACCCACGCGGCATCATCAAACGCGGTCACCCAGCGCGGATTCGCCTGCCAAGGACGCATGAAGAGGTCGCCCATAAAGAGCAGCGTCCGTTCGCTCCCACGAATGATCGTCGCCTGTGAACCGGGCGTATGCCCGCCAAGTAGGCGCAGCTCAACCTGCGGGAGGAGCTGTCGCTCCGAGACGAACGGTTCCGGCTCCGATTCGGCAAAGAGCGCCTGCAGCAGCGGTGCGTCGTAGGCGGCGCGGGCCCGCGCCGCACGACTCGCCACCGCATCAATCTCCGCCTGCGGCGCCACGATCGTCGCCTTCGGGAAGGCGGCGGCCCCGCTGCTGGTGACGAGGCCGCCAGCATGGTCACGATGCAGATGGCTTGGCAGGACGTAGCGCAGCGCATCTGGATCTATTCGCGCCGCAAGGAGCGCATCGCGCGCGCTCACGGAGTGGACGCCCTCATCCTCTTGTGTGACCCCTGCGGCGAGCATCCCCGTCTCCAGCAGCAGGTTGGCGGAACTGGTCTGCACATGGAGAAGGTTGAGCGACTGCAGCAGACGTGACGCAGCATCAATCTCAGCGTGAACGAGCGGCTCCCATGTGGTGCGCGGCACAGGGCCGAAGATGGCACCCGCATCGCTCCGGAAGGTTCCGATCTGCAGGAGATCTACTGCGACCCCACCAAGATCAATACGACGAGGCGGTCGCGGTCCACTCAACGGAGCGGCGCTCATCCCCTACGAGCGCTCGGTCTCACGTCGCGTGGCATCAAAGTCAACGTGGATCGCTGATGCAGTTGGCTCCGTCTGTCCCTGATAGCGACTGCGCAACTCCTTACTTCCGTATGGCTGATCCACGGTGCTCGACATGCGGTGGAAGGAGATCTGGCCGATCTTCATTCCGGGGTAGAGGGCGATCGGGAGTCGCGCAACGTTGCCGAGCTCGAGCGTCAGGTTCCCAATCCAGCCGGGATCAACGTATCCGGCGGTTGAGTGGATCAAGAGTCCGAGTCGACCGAGTGACGACTTCCCATCAAGTCGGCCGAGAAGTGCGTTGCCAACACTGATTCGCTCAAGTGTCTGACCTAAGACAAACTCCCCTGGGTGCAGCATGAAGCGCTCACCTTCTCCCACTACCTCAAGGTCGGTGAGCTCCGGCTGCTCAGCGCGCGGATCAATGTAGCCGTATCGGTTATTACGGAAGACGCGGAAGGTGCGGTCAAGGTGCAGGTCAATTGAGGCTGGCTGCACATCACGATCATCAAACGGCTCAACCGCAATCTCGCCAGAGACGAGTGCGGCGCGCAGGTCGCGATCAGAGAGGACGCTCACGCTTCGCTCTCCACAGAAGGTCGACGGCGGCGCTTTCCGCCACCGGCCCCCTTCTCTTCTACGAGCGTGTCGACTTCGCGCTTCAGGGTGGCGAGGTCCTCAAACGACTGGTAGACACTCGCGAATCGGATGTAGCCGATCTGATCGATCTCGCGCAGTGCCGCCATGGCGAGTGCGCCGATACGCGCGGTAGAGATCTCCGTTGATCCGCTGGCGCGGATCTGCGCCTCGATCGCCTCCATTGCGCGCTCTGGCGCATCAACGGGGACTGGGCGACGTACAAGTGCGGTGCGCAGGCCATCGAGCAGCTTCAGCGCGTCGTACTCCTCGCGCAAGCCGGAGCGCTTCACCACGTAGAGCTTGGCGAGTTCGGCGCGCTCATAGGTGGTGACGCGGGTGCCGCAGATGCGGCAGGCACGGCGACGACGGATGACGCTCCCCTCATCGAGGTCGCGTGAGTCCACCACCCGCGTGTCGGGCTCTTTGCAGGACGGACAGCGCACTGAGCCTCCTCGTCTCTCCCACCCATAGTGGTGGTACGCCGAGTCTACACACGCTCTAGCGCCCCTGAGTAGCCCTGAGGGAGGCGCGACGGGTGCTCAGCCGTGGTCGACAGGCCCTGCGATCGTCTCGCAGGCGTGCTCGAGTACTGGGAGCAGAATGGCGAGGCCGTCGCGAACTGCGCCGCTCCCACCAGGCATGTTGACGATCAGGCTGCCACGCAGCACACCCGCAACGCCGCGCGAGAGGATCGCCGCTGGCGTCTGCGAGCGACCGAGCATGCGAATTGCTTCTGGAATCCCTGGGATCTCGCGCTCAAGAAGTGGCTTCGTTGCGTCTGGTGTCACATCACGCGGCGTCAGACCCGTCCCACCAGTAGTCAGAATGACGTTGACACTCCCCGCGCGTTCGCTCAGCAGTGCACTGATCTGCTCGCGCTCATCGGGAACCGTCGCACGGGAAACCTCCCAGCCGTGCGCCTCCATCGCGGCGGCGGCGAGCGTTCCAGAACGATCTTCGCGCGTCCCAGCGGAGACCGAGTCGCTCACCGTGACAATGAGGACGCTGCGCTTCTCGTCAGCCATCTCGCCTCCATGCACCGCTCGCGCCACCAGACTTCTCCAGCAGTTGCGTTGGCCCAATGATCGCACCGCGGTCGATCGCCTTGATCATGTCGTAGACGGTGAGCGCCGCAACCGAGGCGGCGGTGAGTGCCTCCATCTCTACCCCCGTCTGTCCGGTGCAGTGCACCTCAGCGCGAATCGTTACCGCACCAGCCTCTCGATCCACGGCGCAGTCGACCTTCACCAAGGAGAGGGCGAGTGGGTGGCAGAGTGGGATCAGCTCGGCAGTACGCTTCGCCGCTTGGACGCCGGCGAGTTCGGCGGTGCTGAGGACCGCACCCTTCGGTGTCTCTTTGCGCTCAATCAGATCAAGTACTTCGCTGGAGACGGCGACGCGGCTCGCAGCAACGGCGCGCCGATCAGTGATAGGTTTTGCGCCAACATCCACCATCGTCGCGCGTCCATCCGCGCCAACATGCGTGAGGCGTTGCTCTTCCATGCGCTGATCCTAGCCGTTTGGCGCGGTGATGCGACGTGATGCGCGCGGAAGTGGATGCAGTTCAATCGCTTCGCCAGCGGCGTATTCGCCGACCTCTTCTGGCACGACCCCTAAATAGTCGGTCCGCGCCAGCACTGAGACCTGATGACTCCCCTGCTCGCCTGCCAGTCGTACCCGCACGCGACCTGAGGGATCGTGCAGCGGTGCACCGTCTTCATCGCGGAGTGCAGCCAGGCGAAGGAAGGAGCGCCTCCCGAGCGGACTCTCGACGCGCTCCTCAAGCAGTCCAGCAGCTCGTAGCCCGCGTGCTGGTCGTCCACCGAGCGCCCGAAGGAGTGGGAGCGCAACCTCAACGCCAACGACAAACGCACTCACCGGATTCCCAGGGAGGCCGATCGCCCAGAGTGCACCGTCGCCACCAGCGCGCCGTCGACCGAGGAGAAGTGGCTTCCCAGGCTGAATTGCAAGGCGCCAAACGACCAGCTCAAAGTGCGTTGCGAGCGCTGCGCCAACATGGTCGTGTGCCCCCACGCTGACCCCTCCCGTTGTCACCAGAAGATCAGCCTGCGCGGCGAGCGCGGCAACGACCGCGTCGGTTGCCTCCGCCGTATCGCCAACATGTGCACGCGCCACAACCTCGCCCCCTTCAGCGACGATCAGCGCAGCGAGAGCGGGACCATTACTGTCGCGAATCCCTCCATCAGCAGCGCCGTTGAGTAGCTCGTCGCCCGTAGTCAGCAGCGCAACCTTCGGTCGGCGTACAAGGGAGAGATCCGTTGCGCCACTCGAAAAAATGACGGCGAGCAGCCCAGCATCAATGGTTGCACCGGCTTCAGCAAGGAGACTCCCTACGCGCTGATCCTCACCGCGTCGGCGAATGTGCGCGCCAACTTTGAGATCGCCGCTCACCCATACATGCGCTGGAAGCTGCGCTGGGACGCGCTGCAGCAGCACTCCGCCGCGATCTGGGTCCGCGATGCTGCTCCGCTCCACAGGGATCACCGTCGTGCCGCCTTGTGGAATCGGTGCTCCCGTCGCAATGCGCTGACACTCCCCATCGCGCAGTGGCGTGGCACTAAGTGCGTGACCTGCAGCCGCATCTCCAACACAGGCGAGTCGCCGCGGCGCGCCGCTGGACGCTCCAGCCGCGTCGGCCAACGTCGTAACCCAGCCATCCATTGCCGAAACATCAAACGGGGGGTGATCAACAACCGCGCAGAGCGGCTCTGCGAGCGTCCGCCCGATCAGCGAATTGGATGTGGCATCACTAACAGCGATTCGCTCCGCAGGGAGCGGCGTGACCTGCGCCAAAAGGCGGGCAAGAAGATCGTCAATGCGCTCAAGCTCCGCTGGAACCGACTCGCTCACTGAAGGCTCTGGAGCAGAAGGATTGAGGCGACCGCTCCGAGCGGTGCGTTGAGCCAGAGGAATCGGCGCCATGCAGCACGGGCCGCCGCCCAGTTTGGCCTCCCACGAAGAAGTGGGAGCACCGAGCAGCCGCTTGCGATCGGAATAGCCGCAGCGAGCTGCATCAGCACGGACGACTGAGCCAAGAGCGGCAGCGCGGCGAGTAGGTAGACCACGAGGATCATCTGCGAGGTGCGGTGCTCCCCGAGCAGTGTTGCGACTGTGGCAATCCCGCTTCGCTTGTCAGCCGATACGTCTTGCAGCGCACCAAGCGCATGGCTCGCAACGCCCCAGAGCGCGAGAGCCAGAAGCGGCGCAATCCACGCCGAATCCAAGTTGACACTGAGGAGGAGCCCCGCGACCGGCGGAATAAGGAAGTGTATTGAGGAGACCACGGAGTCAACGAGCGGAATTGCACGCGCCCGTACGAACCAAGGGGCGCTGTAGAGCGTTGCAAAGAGGATCGCGATGAGCGGCAAGAGGTTCGCTGGTGCAGGGAGGGCGATCGCCATTATGAGCGCCGGCACCAGACCTGCAGCCACGAGTGCAACGCGAAGCGGAGCGAGGTCGCGCCCGCGAAGGAGCGCACCCTCCGCACCGCCCTTACGCGGATTCGCCGCGTCACTGGCACGGTCAAAGAGATCATTGATGCCGTAGAGATAGAGGTTGTAGCCAGCTCCCCACCAGAGGATCGGTGCAAGCAGCCATCCGCCGAGCGACTCGCCAGCACCAGCCGCGAGCACGCCTCCAACGAATGGGAGCGCGGTGTTCACCCAGGAGATTGGCCGCGCAGCGAGGAAGATCCGCCAAGCGCTCCCTTGCCCTAGCAGCACCTCTGCACGCAAGCGCAACGCCACACCTGCGAGCCCGACGGTATAAAGAAGATCCTCGACCGGTGCTGCGCCAAGCAAGACGCCACTACGTGGCTCCCCTGGATACGTCAGCACTCCTAGGTAGCAGAGCACGTTATCGAAGATCAGTGTCAACACGATGAAGACGAACGCAGCGACGCGCGTACCGTGATCGCGCCGCAGTAGTTGCGCGGCAAGCGCCATCCCCGCTCCAGCGAGCACGCCAGCTGCAACGCTGTATTCAGCACCACTCAGGATCGCCAGCAGCAACCCGCCACTCAGTGCGCCAATGCAGGCATCAAACACGCCGCGACGAAGTCCCAGCGTGACGCCGCGGACGACCCTCCCCCTCCCGAAGGCATCCGCAACAACAACGAGTAGTGATGTGATGCCGAAGAGGAGGAGTGGCTCTTCAATTGGAAATCCGCGACCAATAGGGCCAGCACCAGGGAGGGAGAGTGCCGTTGCGCCAGCGGGAGTCGCAAACCACCCTCGAGCGAGCCCAACCGTATCCACGAGCAGAAATCCAATCGTCGTTGCGATCACAACCGGAAGTAGCACTTCGCGTCGCGTCTGCCGACTCCAGCGCAGCGCAAGGCCACGGATGCCAACGATTGAGCCGATGATCGCCAGCAGGTAGAGCGCGCTCATCTATCGCCTCCGTCGCCGTGCAACGCGGAAGCCGGCCGCCGCAGTAACGACTAGCACAGCACAGAATCCGATTGCTGCCGCCACCCAGAAGGTTTCGGGGTAGAGCTGCACCAAGCGATCAGTTGCAGGATTGAATGTCCATGTCCCCGCAGGGAAGAGCAGCTGATGCGCTGCAGTAAACGTTGCATCAAAGGCGAAGAGGAAGGCGCCTCCAACGAGCGCAGCCCCCGCACCAAGCAGCACCGCTCCATCGCGAACCGACTGCAGCATCCATCGTCTTCGTCGCATGGCGAGCAGAGAGAGGAGAGCGAGCGCGCCTGCGCCGAGCAGGACAAGCACGCGGAAGAGCACACCAACATCCACCAGGTGCGAGCGTTCAGTGGCGCTCAAGAAGAGATCGCCGCCCAGTTGCGCGTCAAAGGTGCCGCCGAAGAGGAGGTCGCGTACGAGCGCATCAGAGAGCGCATACGCAGTTGCTGGCTCAACGCCGAGAAGAACGGGGGCACTCGAAAGGTCGAGCAGCGCATGGACGATGGGTGGAAGAAGGAAGAGGAGTAGCGTGAGGGCGAGCAGCGCAACCAATACCGCAACTGCCAGCAGCGCTCGCCGCGCGACGCGGCGCAACGCGTTCACGCGTCGACGAGGACGCGACCCTGCTCCCACCATGACCTGACTGAGAGCGGATCTGGCGCAACTCGTCCGAGCAGGACTGCCGCTCGTGCTACCGCAGCCTGGAAGTCTCCCCACTCGCTCTCCGCGAGCACCTGAATCCCGGGGTAACCCGCCGCTGCGAGCAGCTGATGTTCCGATGGGCCGAAGAAGGCGAGATTCAGGAGCAGCGCTTCATCACGCCACTCGCCAACATCGGCAAGGGAGGCGTCGGTCTGGTCGGCGAGGGTCTGGCGACGCGTTGGCGTCTCGCTCCGTTCAAGGAGGAGGCCCGTCGTGAAGATCCCCTGCGCCTCAAGGCGCGCGAGGTGGACCGGCTCAATGCGGGTGAGCTGAATGATCGCTGGCATGAGTACCTCCTCGCCGCATCGTAGCGCCTCCCCCCTCCTCAACGTGCCGAAGCGGGCTCAATTGTTACAATCACCAGCCTGCGCAACGCTCGTGGAGACTCGGCGAAGCTTTCGCCCTTTTGCGCCATAATCAGCCCAGCGGTGCGTTGTGCCGTAAAACGTTAGGGAGGGTCAATGAGTCCAGAATTGGGATATCAGTTGGTCTATAACTTTATGTCCCTCGCCATCGCGGCGATGGGTGCGAGCTTCTTCTTCTTCGTCTCCGCAAGGGGATCGCTGAAGGAAGGTAACCGCATGGCAGTCACGCTCTCAGCCACGGTTGTGCTGATCGCGTTCTACCACTACGTCCGCATCTTCGACTCGTGGGTCGCCACGGCGGGTGTCGGAAACCCAGGCGCGTTCAACGAGGGCTACCGCTACGTTGACTGGCTCCTCACGGTGCCACTCCTCGTCGCAGAGCTGATCCTCGTCCTTCGCTTGGACAAGAAGGTTGAGAGCAAGTTGATCCAGCGAAACGTGGTCTACGCCTTCCTCATGATCGCAACCGGATACATCGGCGAGTTGGATGTCCAGACCTCCGTGGTTCTTGACTCCTCACGCACGATCTGGGGCGCTATCAGCACGATCTTCTTCGTTCTGATCCTGCGCGACCTGTTCGGTGGCATCGATGCCTCCTTCAAGAGGCAGAGCAAGGAGATCCAGGGGATCTTCAAGGTACTCCGCGTTGTGCTTATCGCCACGTGGGGCGTCTACCCAATCGCCTATCTCCTTCCAACGATTTCGACCAGCCTCGGCCTGACGGCTGGGGACGGCCTCGTGCTGAAGCAGATTGGTTACACGATCGCGGACATCCTGGCGAAGCCAGGCTACGGTCTCCTCATTTGGAAGATCGCAACCCTGAAGAACTCAGGCCGCTAAATCGATCAAACACGCGACTCGTGTCGCGTAGAGAAGGCCCGGGGGAAACCCCGGGCCTTTTCATATCCTGCAGATACTGGAGCTTAAGCACGCCACGCGCTACGCTGCGGCTATGTCACAGCAGAAGAATCCGACGCAGGCCCGCTTCCGAGTGCGCTGGCGCTACTTCGTCACACTAGCCTCCCTCTGCGCGGTGGCTGCCGTGTTTCCGATCCTTCTCGTTGCCGCGCACTTCACGCTCAGCGGCTTCAAAGGGAATGCGTTTGATGAGAACGGCTACGGCGTGTTCCTATGGCTACTCATCATCACCGTGCCGTTCAGCATCGCCGCCTTCGTGCTCGGCACTATCGTCGGTGCGCTCGTTGAGATCGTGCGCTACATACGCCGATAACTGCACGTATTGAGGTTCAATCTGTTGCTTCGCATTCGCGCGGAGCAGTGGTCGGAGCGACAGGATTTGAACCTGCGACCTCTTGCCCCCCAGGCAAGCGCGCTACCAAGCTGCGCTACGCTCCGTTCAATTTGTGAGCCGGGATTCTAGCAGCGCTCGTGGCTAGTGCCACTCCCCTGTTGGAGCACGGCCCAAAAGTCCCTGGGCGAGACGCTCAATAGAGACGCCATGCTCAAGAGCGGCCACAACCGCGGCGGTGATGGGGATCTCCACGCCGAGCTTTGCGGCGAGCTGCAGTGCGCCATGCGCGGTAGGGATCCCCTCAACGGTCGCACCGATCTTCTCTACGGCGGCAGCGACGGGCATTCCAGAGGCGAGTAGTTCGCCTAAACGTGCGTTGCGCGAACCGGTATTTGATGCGGTGAGGGCAAGGTCACCAACGCCAGCGAGTCCGAAGGCGGTTTCACTCCGTCCACCGCACGCCTCAGCAAGTCGCGCCATCTCGGCAACACCACGCGCTAAGAGGGCGGCGGCGGCGTTCTCGCCGTAGCCGAGTGAGCGGATACCGCTCACGGCGATTGCGAGCACATTCTTCAGGGATCCTGAGATCTCAACGCCGATCGGGTCATCGCTCAGATAGAGGCGGAAGGTTGGGCGAGCCAAGAGTGGCAGCACCGCGTCGCGGCCCTCGCCACGTGCGGCAAGTACCGCGGCGGCCGGCTTCCCTGCGGCGATCTCGCCTGCAAGGTTCGGCCCAGAGAGGATGAGGATGGATGCTGGATTAGCTCCTGCGGCAGCCGCAGACTCCGAAGTGCGCTCCCCCTCTCGGCTTAGCCCCTTGGAGGCGATCACAATCTTCGCGGCACCAGCCCCTGCACGCGGCAGCGCGTGCCGAATTGCATCTGATGGCACGGCGATCACGAGGAGATCCCCTGCGCCGAGTGGAGCAAGCTCCTCTTCAGTTGAACGCACCCGGACCGATGGAGAGAGCGTGACACCAGCAAGGCGGCGAGGATTCTGATGGCTCGCGGAGATCGCCGCCGCCTCAGCGGCGGTGTGTGCGATCAGCTCGATCTCGGCGGTGGGTGTGCCGTCCTGCGGATGGCTCCAGAGTGCGGCGAGCGCGGTCCCCCAGGCGCCAGCGCCAAGGATGCGAATCATCGAGAGCCGCCTCCGGTGCGCCCGCCACCCTTGCCACGCTCACGACCCTCTTGGGCGGAGCGCTCGCGCACCACGATCCGGATCGGCGTGCCGTTGAGCGGGTAGCGCTCACGAATCTGATTCTCAAGGAAGCGCTGCCAACTGAAGTGCACCTGCGCTGCGTTGCGGGCGAAGAGGACGAACGTGGGAGGCGGCGTGGCCGCCTGTGCCGCGTAGAGAATCTTCGGTCGCTTACTGCCGCTATGCACCGGCCCCTGCCGAGCGACCGCCTCAGCGACAAGGCGATTCAGCGCGCCTGTTGGGATGCGCAACTGCCGCGCGTCAGCTGCCGCAATCGCCGCATCAAGCACCTTCGTGGCGCGCAGTCCGGTGAGCGCAGAGATGGAGACGATCGTCGCAAAGTCAAGGAAGGGCGCCTGGCGGCGAATCAGGCCCATCGCTGTGTCAAAGGTGAAACCATCCTTATCAACCAGGTCCCACTTATTCATCACGATCACGAGCCCCTTCCCAGCGTCAATCACCGAACCCGCAACATGGAGGTCCTGCGCCTGGAGTCCTGTCGATGCGTCAATGATCAGCAGCGCAACATCGGCACGATCAAGTGCAGCAACCGAACGGACGGTTGCGTACTTCTCTGCAACTGGCCCAGAGGCAATCTTGCCACGACGCTTGATTCCCGCGGTATCAACCAGCGTGATGTGACGGCCAGCGTGTTCAATCTGGTCGTCAATCGCGTCGCGCGTTGTTCCTGGCACATCGCTCACCACCGTTCGCTCCTCGCCGAGGAGCTGGTTCAAGAGGCTCGACTTACCAACGTTTGGGCGGCCAACAATCGCAACCGTTACTTCACCCTCGCGCGTCTGCACGCCGCTATCCGCGGGGAGGCCGCGCAGGCTCTCAATGAGTACGTCGAGCAAGTCGCCCGAGCCGATCCCATGCTGCGCGCTGACTGGGTAAATCGCATCAAAGCCGAGTGAGGCAAACTCGTGCGAGGCGCGCTCGCGATCAATGTTGTCTGCCTTATTCGCGGCGAGGAGGATCGGCTTCCCGCTCTTGCGCAGCAGCAGCGCCACCTCGGCATCGCCTGGGTTTGGGCCGGTTGCAGCATCCACAACCAGGACGATGAGATCGGCGTTCGTCACGGCGATCCGCGCCTGATCCTGCACCGCAACGTCAATTACGTCGCCTTGCGACGGCTGCATCCCACCAGTGTCGACGAGGCGGAAGCGGAAGCCATTCCAGTCGGCGATCGCGATCAGTCGATCGCGCGTTGTGCCGGCGCGATCCTCCACCACGGCGCGGCGCTCACCAACGAATCGATTGAAGAGCGTGCTCTTCCCAACGTTCGGTCGACCGACCAGTGCAACGAGCGGCAGCCGCTCCTGCGTGATCTCTTCCACCGCGCTCCCCGCGCGCTCAGAGCGCCGGGTCACCGAGCGTCCGAAGTGCTAAGTGATGTGGTGCGATACTGCGGCGTTGCCGCGGCGGCGAGCGCCTCATGGGCAATCTCTGCCGCCTTCGCCTTCATGCCCTCCGTGCCAGCGAGCTGCGCAATGGTTCGCACGACCACCTCAAGGTCTTCAATCGGGGTGCTCGTGCCACCAGTTACCCCCACATGCTTCACGCCAGAAAACTGTGCCGCATCGGTGAGATCCTTGGCAGATTCAATCTGCAGTGCGCGCGTCCCGTTGATCTCGCAGAGTCGCGTCAACTCTTTTGTGTTGGCGCTCTTGCTCCCGCCAACAACGACCATCAGGTCAACCTGGCGCGCCGCCTCCAGCGTGTCCTCTTGGCGACGGATCGTCACAGGGCAGACGGTATTTACCACCTTGAGTTCGTGACAGCGTGAGACCATGAAGGCGGCGAGACGCTCAAACTTCCATGGCGGTTGCGTTGACTGCGTGATCAGCGCCATCCGTTTTCGGCGCGGGATCTTGACCCAATCCTCCTCTTCGTCCACCAGAATCGCGTCCGGCGCGAAGCCGAGGAGGCCAACAACCTCCGGATGGTGCGGCGTTCCAAGGAGGACGATGTCGTATCCCTCATCTACCAGCTTCGCCAGTTCACGATGCTCCTGCACCACCCAGGTGCAAGTCCCATCGATCACCTCAAGGCCGCGACTCGCTGCACGCTCCAGCACCTCAGGGGTGACGC
The DNA here is from genome assembly GCA_044343985.1 of Candidatus Limnocylindrus sp. Lineage (GTDB taxonomy): Bacteria > Chloroflexota > Limnocylindria > Limnocylindrales > Limnocylindraceae > Limnocylindrus. The sequence continues at coordinate 2,800 of JBIJDR010000010.1, read as the reverse complement.
CGTGCGCGCGGATCACCACCGCCGCGCCCTCCTTCACCTGATCGAGGCTCTCAACGTTTTCAATGCCGCGCTCATGCAGGTCGGCGATCAGCCCTTCGTTGTGCACCACATGGCCGAGCGTGTGGGTCGCCTTCCCCTCCGCACTCGCAAGCTTCGCCTTATCAATCGCTTCGCGGACGCCATAACAGACGCCAGTACGGCGGGCGATACTGATGCTCTCAACGCTTCCCATGCGCCGATTATCCCCTAGTCGGCTCCTCGGAGTCCCAGCCACGGGTCAGACGGCGCGCAGGAGGCTCTCTGGGCCCCCAGAGAGGGTGAAACCTGCGACTTAGGGGCGGCGGTAGTCGGCGGGGAGGAGGGCTTCGACTGCGTCGTGGATCGCTCCGCTCACCGTGGCGAGCTCTGGTCGCTCACCCGCTGGGTGCGTGAAGCGGAGCGGTGCGCCGATCGTCAAACGCACCTTGTCTACGCGGCGTGGGATCAGTGCGCCTGGCGCCCACATCCGCTCCGTGCCACTCACCGCAACGGGGAGGACCGGTACGCCGCTGCGCAGCGCCAACAGCGCAACGCCATCACGGAATTCGCCGATGCGCCCATCTCGTGAGCGCGTCCCCTCTGGATAGATGCCGAGCACCTGGCCGCTACGCAACACACTCTCCGCTAAGCGGAAGGCTTCAAGATCAGCGCTCCCCCTGCGCACACCGAAGACACCGTTGATGCGCAGGAAGCTGCCGATGAGTGGCCAGCGCAGCGCCTCCGCCTTCCCCATCCAGTTGATAGCGCGACCCGTTGCTGGCGTAAGCCAACAGGCGAGAAAGACAGGGTCAACCCAAGAGATGTGGTTGCCAGCAAGGATGACACCACCTTGGCGCGGAAGGTGCTCCAGCCCATCGACAGCCACCTCTCGTGCAAGGCGCCGAATCACCCATGCGCCAAACGCATCGGAGAGTCGCATGCCGAGTGGTGGACGCTCCAGCCCCATCTGCGCGCTAGCGACGAACCTGGCGCACGATCAGGTCAACCACGTCGGTGAGAGCGAGATCATCGGTCAGAATGACCTGCGCATCGTCGGCGGCGCGAAGTGGCGCAATGGCTCTCGTGCGATCCTCCTGATCTCGTGCCACGAGGCTCCGGAGCGCTTCGTGATGCTCGACTGATTCCGCCGCGTATCCACGCTGCAGCGCCCGACGCAGCGCCCTCGCCTCAGCAGATGCGTCAAGGAAGAACTTATGGCGCGCTTCTGGATAGACAACCGTTCCAATATCTCGCCCGGCCAAGACCACACCACCACGCATCGCAATCTCGCGTTGAATCGTGCGTAGTGCGGCACGCACATCTGCGAGGGCAGCGACGGCGGCAACCGCCCGCTCAACCGCCTCACTCTCGAGCTCGCTCGCAGCAAAGTTTCGGTCATCGACAATGATCGAGGCACCGCCGCTCTCAAGGTCAACGTCGGTAAGGTGTGCGAGTTGCACCACCTGCTCAATCTGCGCCGTACTCAACTTGTCAGCTCCGGCCAGCGCATCGAGCTGCGCGCCCGCATCGAGCGCTGCGCGCGTAACGGCGCGGTAGAGCAGTCCAGTGTCAAGGAAGCCGTAGCCGAGCTCTGCCGCAACTCGCGTGCCAACGCTACTCTTCCCGCTTGAGGCGGGTCCGTCGATTGCAACCTGTGTCATCGTCGCACTCGGCTCAGCCCGCAGCGCGGCTGCCGACCGCAAGGAGGATGTTGCCGAGCTCCCTACGCTCGTCTGCCTCAAGCGGCCGCGATGCACCAACCTGGATGCCCGCCAGATGAACGGGGCCAAAGGAGATGCGGATCAGGCGACGAACCGGCCGACTAATCGCGCCGTAGAGGCGGCGAACCTCATGATGACGCCCTTCGCCAAGTGCGATGTAGCTCCACTGTGCGGGATCGGACCCGTCATCAAGCACATCTGCTGGGAGTTGGTCTTCTGGTCGAATGTCGCGCGCATCAAGCGCACGCGCCCAGCCATCTGTGAGGCGAATGCCCGCGCGAAGTCGTGTCTGCTCTGCGTGACCGAGCGGCTGGTCACACATCACCGCGTACCCGCGCTGGAGCCCAGCACGTGGATGTGCAATTGGTGAGACGAGTCGACGTTCTGGCGTAAGCAGAAGCAGCCCCTCACTCTCACGGTCGAGCCGACCAATCGAGAGCATGCGTGTCGCACGCTCTTCGCCAAAGAGTGGCGTCAGCGCCTGCGGCAGCGTGATCTCGGCGTGTGGATCAGCGTGTGTGGTGGTCACCCCCCACGGCTTATGCCAAGCGAGAAGTTCCGCGCCACCGAGTGGATCGCTCGTATCTACTGTGGTTGCCCTGCGAGCCTGCAGCGCCTGCCCGTCAAGCTCGAGTGGTGTTGAGGGCTCAAAGCGCTCGCCGAGCTCTACCTTGCGTCCAGCACTCGTGACACGCTGCGCGGCGATCGCGGCGTCAGCGCCACGGCGAGAGAGTCCAGAGCGTTCGGCAACGAGGACGTTGACGCGGATGAGGTCAGTCAGCGAGTGCTCCTTCGCCAGCTGGCGAACTTGGCCCTTCGGCGTCGTCTGCATCTGCGGCCCCGCCACTCCCTGGCGCTTCACTGACAAGCTGCAGGCGGAGGAGTGATTCAGCATCCCCTTCAAGTGCAGGGAGATCGGTCAACGAAGAGAGTCCAAACTTGCGCAAGAACTCGAGCGTTGTTGCGTAACGGTGTGGGCGTCCAGCGGTCTCAAGACGATCAACCTCTTCAATGAGGCCGCGCTCTAGCAAGACACGAAGACCGTAATCGGCATCAACCCC
>JBIJDR010000019.1:0-19616 GCA_044343985.1 Candidatus Limnocylindrus sp. | reverse complement strand
TGAGCGTCTCTAGTGGTGCTGCGGTCATATCGGAACCGCCAGTGCCGATCCATGCCAACACGGCGCGCGCCTGCTCTGGACCACTCGTCAGCTGCAGCTCATCGCCGTGCGTCAGCAGGGTGATGCCACGGCTGGTGAGGCTCTTCTGCAGTTCGGTCACTAGTCGGTCGAACGCAGCGCGATCCGTCTCAAGCAGTTTCGCCGCCTCCTTACGTGTCAGGGGTCGATCAACAACGAAGAGGAGTGCCTCAAGGTCCGCGGCGGTTGCGGGGTGTGTCCGCTCAGGGAGGTTCACCTTCGCCTGGCGCTTCTCGTCGCTCATCGCTCCCCCTCTCGCTAGGCGCTTGCGCGCTCGGTAATGATGATCGGTCCCCAGAGAGTCTGCTGGCTCACCTCAACCTCATGGCGCTTTGAGAGTTCCAGGAGGGCGAGGAAGGTCACGGCAACGAACGAACGATCCTTACGATCGCCGAGCAGTGTCTCCAAGTCAACGCCAACAAGTCCGTTGAGCCGCACCGCTTCGCGGATCGCGGCGAGCCGGTCGCCAATAGAAACCTTGAGGCCGACTGGTGCCATCGCCAACGAAGCGAGTGGGCGCCGACGCGCGGCAATCCTGGACATCGCACGAGCGAGTCGACGCGGATCGGACTGCACTGGAACGAGTGGCTCGGTGAAGACCGGCTTCGGCTGCGGTAGGAGGCGTGTCGGCTGCTCACGCTGCCAGAGCGGCATCAACATGCGCTCGCCGAGCACGCGCGCAGCATCGCGGAAGACGCGGTAGCGCACCAGTCGCGCACGCAGATCAACCGCGTCATCAACATCATCAAGATCGTTCGCCTCAAGCACCGCTGCGGCGATCGGTCGCGGTAGGAGGGCGCGACTCTTCAACACGATGAGTTGCGCCGCAACCGAGACAAACGCTGAGAGCGTCTCTAGGCGATCGTCGGGGATCTCCGCGAAGAAGCGGAGGAACTCGTCGGCGAACGGTGCAAGCGGAACGCGACAGACATCAAGCTCGTCGCGCTCGATGAGCGCCAAAAGAAGACCATACGGGCCGCTGAACTCCCCGAGTGCCACATAGGAGCGGGTCCGACCGAAGAGGCCGCCCTGCTCGCGGCGGAAGACGACCCCCTCAATATCGGCAACGGCGGGATCCGGAAGTTCAAACCCCTCCGCAATCACCGAACGGTTCATCTCACTCCCCCTCCTGTCTCAGGTGAGAGGATACGCGCACCGCGCCGCTCGCGGGGGAAGGGGGCGCGCCGCGGCTCATCCAGGGCCCAACAGGAGTTCCGTTAGACCGAAGCTGAGGCTGCCGAGGACGCTGCCAAGCGGGGTAAAGAAGATGATCGCGATGACGATCGGGAAGGCGAAGCGAGAGGCGCTCACCCCCTCTACTTGGTCGGCGAGGCGCGGGGAGAGTAGCCCGAGCAGACCTACGAGGACCGCGCGTCCATCAAAAGGCGGGATCGGCAGCAGGTTGAGAAAGAGGAGCGCCACGTTGTAGTAAGTGAAATACACCAGGAGCCAGCCGACAACATCCGGCAGCGAGGGACCTTCAAAGACGCGGTAGAGTCCTGCAACTACTACGGCAAGGAGCAGGTTGCTGACTGGTCCAGCGAGCGCCACGGTTGCCCATCCAAGAGCGCCGCCTCGTAAACTTTGTGGCAACACTGGCGTCGGCTTTGCCCAACCAATCATCCAGCCCCCAGAGATCGCGGAGAGGATAAGGAGTCCGGCTCCGAGTGGATCAATGTGCCGACGCGGATCAAGTGAAACGCGGCCGAGGGCACGTGCATGTCCATCACCCAGCCGCCACGCCATGGTGGCGTGCGCCGCTTCATGAACAGGGAAGCTAATGATCAATAGAAACACCGCTGCGCCAAGGGCACCAATCGTTTCCGCGTCCATATCCCAATCCTATCGCTTAGGCGCGTGGGTGGGCGCGCTTGTACGCGTCGCGGACGTGGCTCCCGAGCAGGTGCGTGTAGAGCTGCGTTGTGGCGATATCGGCGTGCCCGAGCAGTTCTTGGACCACGCGAAGGTCGGCGCCGCCATCAAGGAGGTGCGTCGCAAACGAGTGCCGCAACGTGTGCGGGTGAATCTCCCTGCCAAGACCCGCGGCACTGGCGGCAGTTCGGATCGTTGTCCACGCCGCCTCACGGCGCAGGCGAGCGCCACCACGCGCCAGCAGGAGTGCCGATGCCTCAGGGGCTGCGCCGCCGCTTCGAGCCGAAGCGCCAGCATGCGTCGCGCGTCCTGCGTCTAGATATGTCCGCACCGCATCAGCCGCCGGCTCTCCAATCGGGACGACTCGTTCACGCCGTCCCTTCCCAAAAAGTCGCACCGTCCCTTCGGCCAGATCAATCCCATCAAGATTGAGATCTACGATCTCGCTGACACGACCACCCGATCCGTAGAGGAGCTCACCGAGTGCACGCGCGCGCTGCGCATCAGCTGTTGCGAGTTCGCTGCTATCGCGCGGGGCGGCGAGCGCCACAAGGAGCCGCTCCACTTCGTCCGGTCGCAGCACGGCGGGGAGGCTGCGTCGCGTGCGCGGCAGATCAATCTCGCCACTCAACGACCGCGTCAGCTCACCCTCCCCCTCTGCAAATCGGTAGAGGACACGGAGCGCTGCGGCGCGGCGACGCTTGGTGGAGACGGCAACGTTCGCATCGGCCAGCCACTCCTGCGCCGCCTTCGCATCACTGCGCCAGGCCTCTCCCGCACCGAGCGATGCGGCAAACGAACGGTAGTCGCCACGGTAGGCCTCAAGTGTGCGCGGTGAGAGGTTCCGCTCCACGCTCAAATAGACGAGACACGACGCAATGATGCGATCGAGCTGGCTACTCGACGCCGTGCCGCTCATGATCCGTTGCGGCCCGCCTTCACCAGCAGCTCACGTGCAGCCGCCTCGGCACCACTCCCAGCGCCGTCTCCAGCGAGCATTGAGGCGAGTTCAGCGACACGCTCGGCGTCAGAGAGGCGTCGCACCTGTGTGATGGTTCGGCCCCCCTCCTCGCGCTTCGACACATGCAGGTGCACGTCAGCTTGTGCCGCTACTTGCGGGAGGTGAGTGACACAGAGGACCTGATGCTGCGTGGCGATGCGCTTCAGGCTACGGCCGAGCGTCTCGCCCGCTCGCCCACCGAGCCCAGCATCAATCTCATCAAAGATCAGTGTCCGCCCCTCACTCGCGTCGCTGAGCGCCTCCTCTAGCGCGAGAGAGACGCGACTCAACTCGCCACCAGAGGCGATCTTCGCGATGGGGGCGGCGGGCTCACCAGCGTTTGGCGCGAAGAGATACTCCACCTCATCTCCGCCGCTGCGATCAACGAGGCACGGCACGCCATCAACAAGTGGATCGTCGCCGCCGCCACGACGAGGTTGGAGGTCAATCTCAAACGTGGGTGGCAGGGCGAGCGCGCTGAGCGCCGTATTCACCGCCTTCTTCAAACTGCTCGCCCCTGCAGCTCGTGCAGCACGCAGTTTCAGCGCCAGCGTGCCGATCTGGCCTGCAAGTGCTGCGCGCTCTTTACTGATCGCCCCCTGACGCGTTACCGCCCCCTCCAGTCGCTGCACTTCAGCAGCGGCCCGCTCCAGCGCTTCAGCAAGACCAGCCTCATCGGTACGGAACCTTCGCTCAAGCGAAAGGATCAGGCCGAGTCGCTCTTCAATTTCTGCAACCGGACGCGGCGGAGCTTCAGCGGCGCCACGTCCAGCAACGTCGCGTGCAAGGTCATCAATCTCAATCGCTAGTGCGCTGATCCGCTCTGCTAGTGGCGCCGCACCCTCGTCCAGCTTGCGCAGCTCCCCCGCCGTGCGGTCCAAGAGGCGCGATTGGCCCCGCAACCCCGCGTCATCTCCATCAAGGAGCTCAAGGATCTCGCCGCGGAGCGTCTCAATGCGGTCGCCACTGGATGCACGGCGCAACTCTTCGCGGAGCCGCTCCCCCTCACCAGGTTCAACCGCCGCAGCGAGGAGATCGTCGCGCTCAGCGCGCGCAATGACCAGCAGCGCCTCGCGACGAGCGTCGTCACCGCCGAGCGCCTCAAACTCGCTCAGAAGGCTCGCCCGCGCGTCAACGAGCCCCCCGATCTCTTCACGAAGTGCAAGGCTCTTTGACCAGCGATCGAGCAGGTCACGCTGACGGGATCGATCACCGAGCCGCTGCTGATCATGTTGACCATGAATTTCAATGCGCGGCGCAACCTCTGCGGCGAGTCGTCCGATCGTGACGAGTTCATCATCAATGCGCGCCACCGAACGCCCCTCCGCGTGAACTTCGCGCACGATGATCTGCTCGCCGCCTTCGCCGCTCATCAGGAGGTCCACTCGCAGTCGATCTTCACCACTTCGAATCGCCCCAGCATCTGCACGCGCACCGCGTGCCAGTGCCAAGGCATCCACGATGAGACTCTTTCCAGCGCCCGTCTCGCCCGTCAAGACGGTGAGGCCGGGGCCGAACTCTACGCGTACGGCATCAATAATGGCGAGCCCAGCAACGCCAAGCTCACGAATCTGTGAGCCGCCCGCTGCGCTACCCTTCGCCGCACTCACCTTTGCCGCACTCACCGCGGAAGGAGATCAACCTTCTGGCGCACAAGGTCCCAGAAGGGTGCAAGTCCGTCGAGCTCTGCAAAGCGAATCGGCGCCGCCGCCGCCGCAACCGTCACACGGTCACCAGGTTCGAGCGGCTCATCGATCCAACCATCAATAGAGATAACCGCCTCCTCCCCTGCAACTACGGTGCAGGTGACGCTCTGATCTCCAGGGACTACAACCGAGCGAAGGGTTGCAAGGTATGCGGCGATCGGTGTGACGATGATGTTGCGGCTCAGTGGATCAAGGATCGGCCCGCCAGCGGAGAAGGAGTAGCCGGTTGACCCAGTTGGCGATGAGATGACCACGCCATCGGCGATGTAGGTGGCAAGGTGACTCTCGCCAATCGCAACATCAAGGCGCACGACGCGTGGAAGGCGTCCTCGCGCAACGACCACATCATTCAACGCGGTGAAGGTGCGCGTTGCCCCCTTTACGCGATGCACCACAGCGCTCAGCGCCATGCGCTCCTGGATGCGCCACTTGCCGTCAGCGAAGGCCTGTAGCGCTACTGCAAGCTGAAAGCTCTCCGAGCGGGCGAGGAAGCCGATCTTCCCGAGGTTCACCCCAAGGAGTGGGACGCCATGTGTTGCGACAGCGGCGGCGGCGCGGAGGAAGGTGCCGTCACCACCAAGTGAGAAGAGCACCTCACTCCCAGGGAGAGCCTTTGCAATACTCTCCTGCTCCTCTGCGGCGAAACCCCAGTGCTCGATGCCGTGGGCGGCGCACCAGCCGGCGGCCTCATCCCACGCCTCAAGGGCGAGATCGTTCGTAGGGTTATAGACAAAACCGAAGCGGCGCATGGCGCCATCATCGCATACGACCCGTGCGCGGTCGCGTACCGCGACTCGCTGAGCGAGGCGCACGCGGGGTGGCTAACGCGCGCGGCGTGCCCCCCATGCGGCGCGGATCTGGCGTTCAATCCCCGCCTCGTCCAGACCGATCAGCGTACGCAGGTCTGAGACGCTTCCGTGGTCCACGAAGGCGCCGGCTGGAATGCCGATGCTGAGCAGCGTGGCGCTGATCGGCTCACCTGTTGCCGCCTGATCTGCGGCGAGCGACTCGGCTACCGCACCACCAAATCCGCCCGCAGTGACGCTCTCCTCGAGCGTGACGATCATCTTGCTGCTGCGACCAAGGCGTCGATAGAGCGCATCATCAATCGGGCTCGCCCAGATCGCGTTGACAACACCAACGGAGAGCCCAGAACCGCGCAGCTGTTCAGCCACGCGAAGCCCACGCTGCACGATCGGGCCGAAGCCAATGATCACGATGTCGCTCCCCTCGGCGAGCGTCTCCGCCTTTCCGACTGGGATTGGACGCGGCTCACGTGGAGGGACGCCCTCAATACTGTCGCGCGGATAGTGCAACGCAAATGGATGGTCCTGCGCAAGTGCCGTACGGACAAGGGCGCGAATCTCCTGCTCATCTTTCGGTGAGGCGATGACGAGACGCGGGATCTGACGCTGTGCGGTGAGCGTGAACATCCCCTGATGGCTGGTGCCATCTTCGCCAACAAGACCGGCACGGTCCACACCGAAGAGCACCGGCTGGTCGTTCTGGCAGGCGTCGTGGACGATCTGGTCCCAAGCGCGCTGCAGGAAGGTTGAGTAGATCGCAACCACCGGCCGACCGCCGCCCATCGCAATCCCCGTTGCGGTTGCAACAGCGTGCTGTTCTGCGATCCCAACGTCATAGAAGCGATCTGGGTATGCGGCGGCAAACTTGTCGAGGCCGGTCCCAGTAGGCATACCAGCGGTGATCGCCACAATGCGGCGATCATCCGCGGCGGCGGCGATCACCTCTGCGGCAAAGAACGCTGTGTAGTTCGGTCGTTTTGGCGCAGGTGCCTCTGGTACACCGCCGCTCTTCCCGTACGAGTCTGTTGGAACACCGACCTCCATCTTCGGCAGCGCTGCGCCGTGGAAGGTGATCGGATCCGCTTCAGCAGGACGGTACCCGCGACCCTTCTGCGTGCGCACATGCACGATCACCGGGCCTGGCATGGCGAAGGCTGCGTTGAAGGCCTCCTCCATCTGCATCCGATCATGGCCGTCGAGAACGCCAACATAGGTGATGCCGAGATCCTCAAAGAGACGTCCAGGCTCCTGCACGAATGAGACAACGGAGCGCCTCAAGCTCTTTGAGAGGCTCAACAGTTTGTTGCCGACCAGCGGCAGGGAGCCGATCAGCTTGTCGTACCCACTCTTACTCCCACGCCATGTCTTTGAGAGCTTCACCTTGGAGAGATAGGTGGAGATCGCGCCAACGGTTGGGGAGATGGACATCTCGTTGTCGTTCAGGACGATCAGCATCTTGGTCTGGCGGTGACCGATGTCGTTGAGCGCTTCTAGGCTGAGTCCGCTCATCAGCGCGGCGTCGCCTACAACCACAGCAATCTTTTCACTCCCGCCGCGCACGTCACGCGCCAAGGCAAGGCCCTGTCCAATAGAGATCCCCGTCCCCGCATGACCACCATCGAAGACGTCATGCGGCGATTCTGTTCGTCGCGGGAAGCCGCCGATGCCACCAAGTTGACGCAAGCTACCGAATCGCGCGAGGCGACCGGTGAGGAGCTTATGCGGATACGCCTGGTGTCCGGTGTCAAAGACAATGCGATCCACGGGTGAGGCCATCACGTGATGGAGTGCGATCGTCAGCTCAACCACGCCAAGGCTCGGGCCGAGGTGTCCGCCGGTCACCGCGGTGGTCGCGATGATCGCAGTACGAAGCTGCTCGGCGATCTGGTTAAGCTCTGCGCCGGAGAGTCCCTTCAGACCCTCAGGACCCTCAAGGCGCGCAAGGAGCGAGTCGGCACCGACCGCGCGTAGTGCTACCCCTTCATCCACCCCTGGCTTCGTCACCGCACTCATCCTTCATCCTCGTCATCAAGGTCGAGCTCATCAAGGTCGCCATCTGGGAGAAGCTCCTCTACGCGCAGCCGCGCGGCATCGAGTTGCTGCTGGGCGTGCTGCTGCAGCTTCACGCCGCGCTCAAAACTCGTGACTGCAACCTCAAGTCCCCCCTCTTGTGACTCGAGCTGTCCAACAACGTCACGCAGTTCGCGCATCGTCTCTTCAAAGCCGCTCGGCAGGTTGGCCGACGTCCCCTTGGGGGAAGCCGACTGCTTAGGACGCTTTGCCGCCATCTCGACCCCCCTTTCCACTCTTCGTCACTTGTGCGCCAATTTCGCCATCGCCAAGCCGGACCCGAATCACGGTTCCAGCTGGCGCCTGTTGCCACGAGCGTACGAGACTTCCATCACTTCCTTCAACCATCGCATATCCACGAGAGAGAACGGCGAGTGGCGAGAGGGCGCCGAGGAGGATGCCAGCCTGCTGCACCCCTTTGAAGGCGTCGCGAAGGTGGCCGCGGACGGCTCGACTCAGGTCATCGGCGGTGAGGGCGAGACGCTCTTCGGCTCGCTCAAGACGTGTTGCTGGCCCAGCCGCAACCAGGGCGCGACGCTCGCTCTCAAACGCCGCGGTGGCGCGCGTGATCAGGATCTCCACGGCGTCTCGAGCGCGCGCGGCAAGTTGCAGTGGCAGTCGACGCACCGCATCAAGGTTCGGCGCGAGGCGCGCCGCACCAATGCTTGGCGTTCCGGCGCGATCGTCGGCAACAAGATCGGCAAGGGTAATGTCAGATTCGTGTCCGACCGCGGAGAGGACTGGCAGCTCGGAGGCCGCAATCGCTCGCAGCACCACCTCACTGCTGAAGGCGGCAAGGTCGTCGCTCGAACCACCACCGCGCGCAAGGAGGATTACCGCTGGCGCATCCGAGCGACCAGCACGCTGCTCCTCTCTCGCCAACCTGTTTGCTCGCTGGATTCCGTCAACGATCTCCGTAGGTGCCGTAGCCCCCTGGACGGCGGTGTGCACCAGCACAAGGCGCGATTGTGGAGCCGCGTGTCGTAGCACGCGCAACACATCGTGCAGCACCGCGCCAGATTTGGAGGTCACCAGCGCAATCCCTTCTGGTGCAACGGGGATAGGACGCTTTCGCGCCGCGTCAAACAGCCCCTCCGACTGCAGCCGCTGCTTCAGCGCCTCCAACTCCTTGGAGAGGAGGCCCATCCCGCCCGGACGGAAGATGGCACTCGCGATCATCTGGTAGCGACTGCGCGGCGCGTAGAGATCGATCCGTCCAACAAGGAGGACAACCTCCCCTACGACTGGCGTCTCCTCGCCCGGTCGGATGCTGCCGCGGAAGCGAACACACTCGAGGGTTGACTCTGCGTCACGAAGTGTCAGGTACTCGTGACCTGCTGAGCTGCGCATGCTGCTCTGCACCTCGCCGACCACCGTGCACGACGAAAGAAGCGGGTCCTCTGTGATCTGCGCGCGGATGCGCGCAGCAACGTCAGAGACGCTGAGTGCCTCCTCAGGGGCAGGCTGCGTGATCAGACGCGCGTCTGATACTCGCCGGTTCGCGTATCAACGCGAATCAGGTCGCCAACGCTCACAAAGAGGGGCACCTGCACCACAAGTCCAGTCTCGAGCGTTGCCGCCTTGCGCGCACCGGTCGCCGTGTCACCCGCGAAACCAGGATCAGTCTCAGTGACAACGAGGTCGATGTTGATCGGCAACTCTACTCCGAGCGTCTCCTCTTCGTAGCTGATGCGCTCAAGAATGAGGTTGTCCTTGATGTAATCCTTCGCCTCGCCGAGCTGTTCGCCAGTGATCACAAACTGGTCGTAGTTTGACGTGTCCATGAAAGTGTAGTCGTTCCCGTCCGAGAAGAGGAACTGCGCTGGGCGGCGCTCCAGCGTGGCGCGCGGGAACTTCTCTCCCGCTTGGAAGGTCTTCTCAACGATTGACTGCTTCCGAACATTGCGGAACTTGATGCGAACCTGCGCTGAGCCGCGTCCAACCTTGATGTGGTGGTACTCAAGGATCTGCCAGAGCTCCCCCTCAAGCTCAATGACGACACCCTTCTTCAGTTCGCCGGTTGAAATCATCTGGCTCCCCCTCTCTTGCGGCCGCACGGCCGCGCGGCCAGGACCCTGTCTTGACGCTCAGTCTAGCCGTCAGCCCGTGATCAGGGGGGCGGAGGGGAAGAGGGTCAGCGTGCGCAGGCTACGCCCCGCAAGGTCAACGGCGACGAGATCCTCTATGCGAATACCAATCCGGTCTTCCAGATAGATCCCAGGCTCAACGCTAAAGACGGTTGGCGATGGGAGGGGGAGCTCCGATGCGCCACGTGAAAGCGACGGCGCCTCATGCGTCTGCAGGCCAATCCCGTGTCCGAGTCCATGCTCGTAGATCCCTGGTGCGCCAGCCATTGCGGCGCGTGTGATGTTGTCTGCCTCGCGCCCAGATGGGAGCGCCGCATCGCCACGCTCTGCAGCGCTGCGAAGTGCGGCGATCGCCGCCTGCTGGCCATCAAGGACGCGTTGATAGAGCGCAAGGTCCTCGTCACTCGCCGATCCAACAAAGAGTGTGCGCGTCATATCGCTGCGGTATCCCGCAACCTGCGCACCGAAGTCGAAGAGTGCCACTTCGCCGTTTTTGAATGGTCGCGCGCCAGGATTTCCGTGTGGCAGCGCGGCGTTGCCGCCAGCGAGTGCTGCGACATCAAAGGCGAGCGCCTCCGCGCCACCCTCACGCATGCCACGCTCAAGAAGCCAGGCGAGCTCCGCCTCCGTCGCCCCATCCACGATCTTTGGAAGGAGCGTGGCGAGGGCGCGGTCGGCAACGGCGCACGCGGCCGCAATGCGTTCAATCTCGGTTGAATCCTTTACCGCGCGCAGTTCGGTGCTCCACCCCTTTGCGGGGACCAGTTCAACCCCTGAACCAGCAGCAACGATGCGCTCCCAGACGGCGTGACGAATGGCACCAGGATCTGCAGCAAGCCTCTGCACTCCATGCGCGGTCGCCCAGGTGGCGATCGCTGCGCCAGGATCACTCCCGGGGTCGAGCGGCGTTGCGAGCGTCGCCTCACGACGCGCCTGCACCGTATAGCGCGAGTCGGCGAAGATGGCGAAGGCGTCGGATGAGATCAGCAGCCAGCCGCTGACTCCAGCGGTCGGCTCTTCGTTTGGACCGAAGCAGATCCCAGAGAAGTAGCGTGCATCGGCGTGCGAGGTGAGAAGCACGGCATCAACCCCTTCGCTTCGTGCGCGCGCACGGAGCGCGGCGAGGCGGCTCGGTCGAAGCGCCGCATCAGCATCGCTCCAGCGCTGCAACTGAGCGGCAGTTGGTGGGGCGGAGAAATCGGCGGGCTGAGGGAGCTGCGTGCTCATCTCACTACTTCCAGCCGTACTTGCGCGCCTTCGCTTCATGTTCGGCGAGCGTCTGGCTGAAGTCATGGCGCCCATTCGTCCCAGGGATCAAGACGAAGTACATCTCCTTCCGACTCGTATCAGGAGCGAGCGCCGCTTCAATGGAGGCACGTGATGGCGAGCAGATCGGCGTTGGCGGAAGTCCGCCACGGACAAACGTGTTCCACGGCACAAGATCCTTCGGCACGCGCGGAGGCACCAGCCCAACATACGGTTGCTCTGGGAAGGTCCAGAACTCATAGCTCTTCCACTTCTCGAGCTTCAGGTTGCGTAGCGCCGCAGAGTCGGCAACCCAGATGATCGTTGGATCCGCGAAGAGCCCAATCCCCTCCTGCAGTCGATACGCGTAGACCCCGGCCATGCGTGGTCGCTCCTCATCAAGCGCCGCCTCGCGCTCAACGATCGAGGCCATCGTCAGCACCTCATGGAAGGAGCGCCCATCTGGCGCGCTACCACGAAGCTCTGCCGGAATCTCCTCCGCGAATCGGTCAAGGAGCATGCGCACGAAGCGTTCTGCCGTTGCGCTCACAGGCACATTGAAGGTGCCAGCGCCGAGCCGCCCCTCAAGTGTTGAGCCAGTCGGGAGATCGAGCCAGTCGTAGTCGGCGAGGATCTCCGCTGGCGGGGTGCGCAGAAGATCGAGCAGCTCGCGCTGGGTGAAGGGGAGGTCGAGCGTGCCGATTTGCGCAACGATCTGCTCAAGGCGAAGACCAGCGCGCAGTTGGACAGCAATCGCCGGCTCACGATACGGCCGCGTCAGCGCAACGGCGATCTCGCTTGGCGTCATGCTCGCCGCCACCTGGAAGAGCCCCGCCTGCAGGCCCCCCTCAAGACCGGCACGACTCACCGCAACAATGAAGCCGGTCTCGTCGCCGATCAGTCCCGCCTCATAAAGCTGTGCTGCGATCTGGCTACTGCTGCTACCCGCCGCGATCTCTACGGTGACAAGCGTTGTATCAGTTCCCGCCGGTGCGCTGATGCGATCACCGAGTCGGTCAACAACGATGTCGCCGAGGACTGGCAGTGAGAGGAGCGCCGGCGATCGGAGGCTGGCACTCACCAACGCGTCACCGATCAGTGCTGGTGCTGCAGCGCGTCCGAGGACGAGTGCGAGCACGATCGCGCCAAGTGCAAGGAGGCGTGGAGGTCGGCTCATGTGGCGGAGGTCCGAACTAGCTGCGTTAGATCAACGTGAAGTGCAGGGTTCCCCGCGTCTTCAAGGATCAGCTGCGCGGCTGCCTGATCAATCGCCGCACGGTGTGCCGCACGTCGCGTTGGCCCTGGCGCAGCGCCACCAGATCCTCCCCCCTGCCGACCAACGCGCTCAGCGGCGCGCTCTGAGGAGTAACGCTCGTCAATAAAGATGATCGGGATCTGGAGTTGCGCAACCACCTGCTCGGCCCAGCGCAGCGTCTTCTCCCCCTGCGGGCTCATCGTGCCGTCACTATGCAGCGGGAGTCCAATGACAAGCTCGGTGATGCGCTGCTCTCGGCAGATCGTGGCGAGGCGCGTCACGTCACCATCAATGCGATCACTCCGCATCATCGTGGAGAGCCCGAGTGGCGAAGCGTCATCAACCGAGACGGCAAGACCAACGCGACGATCGCCAAGATCAATGCCCAGGCGGCGCACGCTCGGGGTCATCAACTCGGCGAGACCGGCTTCACGCCGAGCAGCGTCGCCATGGCGGTGAGTCCCACCGCCGCATCGCTCCCTTCAGCGCCACGACCCTGTCCCATGTTTGGCTTTCCGCCGCCACGTCCACCGCAGGCGCTTGCGCCAGCGGCGACGATCTCTCCAGCGTTAGCAGATGCAGCGCTAGCCCCCTCAACGGTGACGAGAAGGTCAGGGCTACCACCCGGTCGCACAAGTGCAATTACGCCGTCGCCCATCTTCTTCCGTATCTGCAGTGAGAGCTCCTTGAGCGCCTCCAGATCCTCAACGTCGGCCGACGTGACGAGCACTCCGTAGCCCGCCTTCACCGTTGTTGCGGCAGCGGCGAGTGCAACAGGATCAGCCTTGCGTCCGCTCCCCTCGCGTGCACGTCGCTTCGCATCCTTCAACTCCGCCTGGAGCTGGCCAATCTTCTGGACGAGCTGCTCCGCATCCTGGAGGCCGAGAGCGTCTGCCGCCGCCTCCACGCTCTTCACGCGTGAACGGAGGAACTCGTCGGCAACGGGGCCGCTCAGCGCCTCAATACGACGCAGACCAGAACCGATGCTGCGATCAGAGGTGATCACGAAGCTCCCCACCTCGCCTGTTGCACGGCAGTGCGTCCCGCCGCAAAGTTCGTGTGAATAGTCAGCCATGCGCACGGTACGCACCATCTCGCCGTACTTCTCATCAAAGAAGGCATCGGCGCCGGCGGCGACCGCCTCCTTCATCGTCATCTGGGTAACCGTGACCGGAATATCCTCTCGAATGGCGCGCTGTACCTCCGCCTCCACCGCGTCGCGCTCCTCGCGCGTCAGCGCACGATCGAGCGGGTAGTCGAACCGCAGGTACTCAGGGTGCACCAGCGAGCCGCGCTGCTTCGCATCCGCCCCTGCAATGATCCTGATCGCCCGATGGAGCAGGTGTGTTGCCGTATGGTTGCGCACCGTTGCGGCACGCCGCGGCGCATCGACCCGAAGTGTGACCGCATCGCCAAGGGCAACTGGGGCGTGCAGCTCAACCTCATGCAGCGTCATGGCGCCGATCGGGCGTTGTGTATCGGTCACCAGGCCGATCCTCGCCCCTTTTGCGCCGAGAATCTCCCCCTGATCGCCGACCTGGCCGCCACGCTCGGCATAGAACGGGGTACGCTCCACGACGAGGCGAACGCTCCCGCTCTCCGCGCGATCAGCTGCGCCAGCCTCGGCGAGGATCCCCTTCACCGTGGCGCTCACTTCAAGTGTTTCGTAGCCGATGAACTCTGTGTCGCCAACCTTGCGCTGCACCTCTTCAAGTTGCGCAACGGTTGCTGCATGCTCGGCGAGCTCTGCTTTCTTTCCACCACGGCTGCGCTGTCGCTGCTCGGCGAGCGCCGCGTCGAATCCAACACGATCAACCGCTACGCCACGCTCCGCGGCCAGCTCAACCGTCAGATCAATCGGAAAGCCAAATGTGTCATGCAGTTTGAAGGCAACCTCGCCGTCAAGCTTCGGTGCGTTCGCAGGGAGCTGATCAGCGCGCGTCCCCACGGCGGTCGCCCCCTTTGCGAGCGGCTTCAACGCCGTAGCGAGGAGTGCAGAGCCGCCATCGAGCGTTCGGGCGAACTGCGCCTCTTCGCGCTCGAGTGACTCAATGACTACCGAAGCTGCATCGCGCAGATACGGATATGCGTCAGACATGAGCGCGATCACCTCACGTGCAACCTCAGCAAGGAAGGGGCGCTCCACACCAAGGAGTCGCCCATGGCGAACGGCACGACGAATGATGCGGCGAAGCACGTAGCCCCGCCCTTCATTCCCAGGACGGATCCCGTCAGCGAGGAGGAAGGTGACGGCACGAGAGTGGTCTGCGATCACCTGGTAGCTGAAACGTTGTGCCTCAAACTCTTTCGCCCCGTGCCCTGTGATCTTGCGTAGTGCGGCGTGAATCGGCACGAAGAGGTCGGTGTCGTAATTGGAGAGCACCTGCTGGCTGACGCTCGCGAGTCGCTCAAGGCCCATCCCTGTGTCAACACTCTTGAAAGGGAGCTCGGTGCGGCGCCCATCAGCGTGCTGTTCGTACTGCATGAAGACGAGGTTCCAGATCTCCAGCCAGCGCGGGCACTGCTCCGAGTGATCTGGCGCACAGTCCTTTCCGCAGGAGAGATCAGCCCCGCGATCAAAGTGGATCTCTGAGCATGGTCCGCATGGTCCCGTCTCCGCCATGCGCCAGAAGTTCGCATCGTCACCCTTCGCAACGTTCCCCCAGCGCGCAAGGCGCTCCGGCGGAAGCTTAATCTCGTTGAGCCAGATCTCCGCCGCCTCTTCATCATCTGAATAAATGGTTGCGGCGAGGCGATCGGCGGGGATGCCGAGATCTACGGTGAGGAACTCCCAGGCCCAGACGATCGCATCGCGCTTGAAATAATCGCCGAACGACCAGCTGCCGAGCATCTCGAAGAGGGTGTGGTGGCGCGGCGTGCGACCAACCTCCTCAAAGTCGTTGTGCTTCCCCGCCACGCGGAGGCAGCGCTGGTAGTCAACGGCGCGCGTATACGAGCGCGTCTCGGCGCCGCTAAAAAGCTCTTTGAACTGCACCATCCCAGAGTTGGTGAAGAGGAGTGTGGCGTCGCCAGCGGGGAGGAGTGAGGCGCTCGGCACTTCCGTATGCCCACGCGCCGCGAAGAAGGCGACAAAGCGCGAGCGAAGCTCAGCGGCGCTACGTGAAGGAATCCTTGAGTCGCGCTCCATCATCCGAGCGTAGCAGAGGGGTGCACGACCTCAGCGAGCCTTACGGCTGGCGACCGCGCTCCCAACCTGTGGCAACGCGTGCGGCAAGGCGCTCGGCGAGCAGTGCGCCGATCAGGGGGGCTGGCCAGGCGACGCCGCCAACGGGGATCAGCCCGCCGAAGAGGCGCTCCCCGATCACCTGCGCGAGGAGGGCGCCGACTGTGGCGGCAGCCAACGCCACAGGGAGTGGGGCACGCTGTCCGAGTAGTCGGCCGATCAGTGCAGCAACAAGGACGGTGAGTCCAATGAGGAGTGGCGCCGGCTCAAGCATGCGCAGCGACGGGTGCGGTGATGGGAACGGCAATCTGACCCCCAGCGGCGAGCGTCTCGCCCTCATAGAGGACCACCGTCTGTCCAGGCGATGGAGCCCAGAGCGGCTCACGAAGTTCCAGTGTGGCTGCACCGCCGCCGCGACTGATCAGCCGCCCCTCCGCCAAGACGCCACGGTGTCGGATGCGCGCGCGACCCTCAAGGATCACGTCTGATTGAAGTTCGCCACTCGGCGTTGCTGCGCCAGTCAGATCAATCTCGCGGCGCTCCAGCGACTCACGTCGACCGATCGTGATGCGATTCGTCCGCGGATCAACCGCACTGACGTAGCGCGGCGTATCTGCCGCAACGGAGAGTCCTCGCCGCTGTCCAACGGTGAAACCAGCACTCCCTTGGTGCTCCCCAACAACTTCGCCGCGCTCGTCAACGATCTCACCCGGCTTCGGCGACCAGCCGCGCGAGCGAAGGAGCGACCGATAGTCTCCATCGGGGACGAAACAGATCTCCTGGCTCTCCGGCTTCTCCGCCGTTGCGAGCCCACGCGCGCGCGCCGCATCTCGCACCTCACCCTTCGTCATCTCACCAAGCGGGAAGCGAGCACGAGCGATCGCCTCGCTGCTCAAGCCGTGCAGGAAGTAGGTCTGATCCTTGTCGCTATCAATGGCGGTCCGTAGTCGCCAGCTCGCCCCATCGGCACTCACCGCGCGTCGCGCATAGTGCCCCGTAGCAACCGCATCACATCCGAAGAGGGCGCTCCCCTTCCCGACAAGCGCGCCAAACTTCACCGCCGTATTGCATCCAACACAGGGGCTCGGCGTCTCGCCGTCAAGGTATGAACCGATGAACGGCTCAAGAACCGCTGCAGCGAACTCGCGCTCAAGGTTCTGGATGTGGAACGGGATCTTCAGCTGATCAGCAACGCGCCGGGCATCATCTGCAGCGTCCAACGTACAGCAGCTCTTTCGACCGCCATCCACGCGATCCGCCGCATCGTGCAACCGCATCCAGACACCAACAACTTCGTGTCCCGCTTCAACTAGGAGTGCAGCGGCAACGGAGGAGTCAACGCCACCAGAGAGCGCCACCAGCACCCGCTCTGGCGCGCTCGCGACCGGCTCAGCGAGCCAGCCGGCTGGGAGCCCGAGCTGCGGGAGCGCAGCGTGATCGCTCATCGCGAGACCTCAGCGGGATAGCTGCTACGAATGCGGGCGCAGGTTGTGGCGAGTGTGGCTGCAGCGAGGCGCGCCTCATCTACGCTGTTCGTACGACCGAAGCTGATGCGAATCCCGCCGCGTGACGCAGCATCCGAGAGGCCGCATGCGGCGAGCGCCTCAGATGGTTCACGCGAGCCGCTAATGCAGGCGGAGCCAGTTGATGCAGCGAGGCCCGCGTGATCGAGCGCGGCTACAAGATCGTCGCCGAGCGCCCACTCCGCCGCGTACGATCGATGACCAGGGAGCCGTGCGCCAAGATCCGACGCGCCTGTAGCGATGAGGCCGTGGGTCGCTGGGCTACCGAGAGCGGCATCAAAAGCTTCGCCAAGCTGCGTGAGGTGCCGCTGCGTTGCACTGCGCTCGTCGCTCATCAGCCGGTAGGCGTGTGCAAACGCCGCAGCGAGTGGGACCGCCTCGGTGCCACCGCGACGCCCACGCTCCTGCCCGCCGCCAGGAACGAGCGGATGGAGGCGACGATCTGGCGCAGAGATCAGCGCTGCGATCCCCGCCGGCCCCTCAACCTTTGCCGAACCGATCACAAGGTGCGTCGCACCGATCTCATCGAATCGAAGCTCCTCCGCTGCCGCCGCCTGAACGCCGTCTAGAATCAGCGCGCCGCCACCCGCTTCTCGCCAAACATGAATCAAATCAGCGCGCGGCTGGATGGTGCCGAGCTCACCAGAGGCCAGTGTCAGGAGTGCAACGCCACCCTGGCTAGCAGCGTCGCGAATCAGTGGCGAGTCGGTGAGCCATGCGCCGCTCCCATCCACTGACAGGAGGCTGACCGCACCCCCCGCTGCGGCATGTCGCTGCGCAAGGGCGCGAGCGCCGCGGTGCTCAGTTGCGCTGGTCAGGAGTGGCTCCTTCGCACGAGTCTCGCTGTTCAGCGCCAGTGCGAGCCCCTCTGAAGCGCTCGCCGTAAAGGTGATCTGTCGCGACTCCACACCGAGTGCGGCGGCGAGTGCGGCGCGAGCCTCATCAAGTACGGCGCGCGAGCGGCGTGCTTCGGCGTGGCCACCATTCGGATTGCCGATACCGTCGCGATAGAGGTCGGCGAGGAGGTCGGCAACCTCTGGTCGCACGGCGGAGCCGGCAGCGTGGTCGGCGAAGATCCGCGCGGGACTCATCGGAGAGCCTAGTTTGCCTCGCGCATCTCGGCGCGCCGGCCAGCATCGCGGCGTCGATCATTCTCATTGAGAAGTCGCTTGCGGAGTCGAAGGGCGGATGGGGTCACCTCAATCAACTCATCTGGCCCGATGAATTCAAGCGCGTTCTCCAGCGCCATGCGGCGTGGTGGTGTGAGTCGGATCGCTTCGTCGTGCGAGTGGGTGCGCATGTTGGTGAGCTTCTTCTCGCGCACCGCGTTCACATCCATGTCGCCTGGCTTCGCGCTCTCGCCAATGATCTGTCCCTCATACGTCTGCTCACCCTCAAGCACGAAGAGTTCACCGCGCTCCTGAATGCCGTAGAGAGCGTAGCCCGTCGTTACACCGGTGCGATCGGAGATGAGGCAGCCGTTCGTGCGATGCGGAATCTCGCCAACCCACGGCTTGTAACCGGCGCTCAACTGGTGGATCAGCGCGGTTCCGCGTGTCTCAGTAAGGATGCGACCGCGTACGCCAATGAGTCCGCGCGTTGGGATGAGGAAGTCGACGCGGGCACGGCCGTCTGCACCGTGCTGGATATTCTCCATGCGTGCGCGGCGCTCGGCCATGATTCCGGTGATCACGCCAACAAAGTCAACAGGGACGTCAATGGTGAGCTGCTCAAATGGCTCCTCAACGCCGTTCGGCCCCTTATGCAGAAGCACCTCAGGGCGCGAGACTTCAAGTTCAAACCCTTCGCGTCGCATCTGCTCAACAAGGATGGCGAGCTGGAGTTCGCCGCGTCCGCGTACCTGGAAGGCTTCACCGGTCTCAGTTGGGCTCACCTCAATCGCCGGATTGCCGAGCACCTCCTTTTCGAGGCGCGCCTTCAGCTGGCGTGAGGTGAGGAACTTGCCGTCCTTGCCGCCGATCGGGCTCGTGTTGACACCGAATGTCATCTGTAGCGTTGGCGGATCAACGTGGAGTCGCTCAAGCGGTCGCGGATCTGCAGGGTCGGTAATCGTCTCGCCGATCTCAACGTCGGCGAGTCCTGCGATCCCAACGATCTCGCCAGGTCCGGCCTCTGCAACCTCAACGCGCTCAATGCCCATTGGCAACGTGAGTGACGTGACCGTTCCGCTGATGGAACTCTCTTCACGCATGATGATGATCTTCGCCCCCTTGCGGACGATCCCGTTGCGGATGCGCCCAACCGCAATGCGGCCAACAAAGTCATTTGCGGCGAGGTTGGTGATTAGCACCTGCAACGGATGGCCAGGTTCATGCATCGGTGCTGGTGCCGTCTCGAGCACCACATCCAAGAGTGGGATCAAGTCGGTGCCAGGCTTCTCTAGGTCAAGCGTTGCGGTGCCAGCACGTGCATTGGTATAGACGATCGGGAAGTTGATCTGCTGCTCATTCGCACCAAGGTCAAGGAAGAGCTCATAGACCTCGTCAATGACCTCCTTGATGCGTGCGTCGGCGCGATCGATCTTGTTGATCACAAGGACTACGGGAAGAGAGCGCGCGAGCGCCTTGGAGAGGACGTAGCGCGTCTGCGGAAGCGGCCCCTCCGACGCGTCGACCAGGAGGAGTACGGCGTCAACGGCCAAGAGGCTGCGCTCAACCTCGCCGCCGAAGTCGGCGTGGCCTGGCGTGTCCACGATCACCACACGAACACCCTTGAACTGGATCGCCGTCTCCTTGGCGAGGATGGTGATCCCCTTCTCGCGCTCAAGGT
>JBIJDR010000021.1:0-15656 GCA_044343985.1 Candidatus Limnocylindrus sp. | reverse complement strand
TGAAGGCTCGGTCACTTCCGTTGGTAAGGAGCTCTATCTTGGCGCGATCTTCCCTGGCATCGCGCAGCAGACGTACGACATCCCCGCGTTCAACGCTGGCAGTTACGTCTTCATCTGCACCGTGCACCCAAACATGGTCGGCGCGCTGACGGTGAAGTGATGAGCAGCCTGCCAGCACCAGTCAGCGGATCGTCGGTCGCCCCGCTCAGCGAGGCTCCGCGCCGCGTCCTTTTTGGACTCTTCGACGCCGCAGGGTGGGGCTGGGCCACCTTCCGCGCCGTGCTCTGGACACTCGTCATCATCTTGTTGCTCGGATACATCCCAGACCGCGCCTACTACCTCACCGTCTCACCAACTGTTGACCTTGGACTGAACGCGGTCTCGCTCGTCAATATCTGCCCCGCTGAGAATGAGGGGCTCCCATGCCCTGCACCCGCTGGCGCACTGATCCCGTGGAAGAGCGGCCCCGTCGCAGCGCTTCCAGGCGCGGGTGAGGGTGGCGCACTGCTCCAGGTGGGAACGCATCTCTATTACGTTGGCGGTCGAGCCGCTGACGCAAAAGATGAGTTTGCCAATATTGCCAACGTTGCCACCGCAGCGATCGGCCCAGATGGGCTCAGCACCTGGAGCGCCGCAGCAGCACTCCCAGAGCCGCGCGCTCTGAGTGCCGCCGCATATCTCGCTGGTACCGCATATGTAATTGGCGGAACCTCTGCAACAGAGAGTGCAACTACAACGGTCTACGCGGGGAAGCCAGACACCGTCACCGGTCTCATCACGATGTGGACCTTGGTTGATGCACTACAGCTTCCTGTGCCGCGCAGCGGCGCATCAGTCGTTACGGTGAGCGATGGCCTGATTCTCCTTGGCGGCGCTGATGAGAACAACGCACCACAGACGAGCGTCTGGAAGGCCACGCTGCAGGCAGATGGAACACTTGGCGCATGGGAGGAGATGTCACCGCTCCCTGAGCCGCGCGCCAACGCCGCTGCGGTGCTGGTGGGCGATGCGATCTGGCTCTGGGGCGGACGGGACGCAGACGGTGTGACTGGCGTCTCGCTCCGTGGCGACATCGCCGTGGCGAAGAGCCCAGCAACAGGCCACAGCGCGCCAGCCCCCGCAACACCTGACGAGCAGGGCGACGCGGCGATCGGCAGCATCTACAAGTGGAGCGCCACCAGCGCCGAAGGCGATCTTCCAACGCCACGCGAGGGTGCGGCGCTCTGGAGTGCAAACGGCACCCTCTACGTTGCGGGCGGCGTACAGGACGGCGCGGCGATCAACAGCGTCTACTGGACCGCACCAACCGCCGCCACTGGTATCACTACCTGGCAGACCGTTGAGCAGGTGAACCTTCCTGCCGATCAACTGCGCGTCAACGCGAGCGGCGTGGTGGTTGGACCGCAGGCGCTCCTTCTCGGTGGTGAAGATGCGAGCGGCGTTCCGGCAACCACCGCGCTCAGCGCCGGCACATCGCCGAAGGCACCAGTCTTCCGCGCTGGGCTCTTCGGCCTCACCGTGCCAGGACTCGCACTTCCTGGTGAAGTGGGCCAGCAGATCGGCTTCCTCTCCGCCGCCGGCGCATGGACACTCAACTTCGTCCTCCTCCTCGCCGCCGCCGTTGCGTATGCGCAACGCGAGCGCTTCGGCGCATGGGTGAGCCGCCTGCGCGGTCGCAAGGGCGCATCCGCCCGCTAGCTCAGCTCGCCACCGCCGTATACTTCCGCGAAACACCTGCCCGGGTGTGAAGTGGGAGGAACGATGAACACAGCAACTGCGAAGCGCCTCTTTGGCATCAACGCCCTTGCCGCCTGGTTTGGCTACGCCGTCGCCGAGATCGCCACGATCTTCCAGCTGGTACCACCACAAGACCGATACGAACCGTCGTCGCATATGTTCGGGGGCAGTGCCGATGGGCTTGCCGGTGCGATCGGTCGCGTCTTCGATTCACATGGCTACTTCACCACCTGGTCCAACCTGCTGGTGGCGGTGACGTTGACGATGCTCTACCGGAACCCACAACGGGTCGGTCGCGTTTTTGACCAGCTGCGCAACACGGGGCTCCTCATGATCACCATGACGATGGTGCTCTACCACCTGCTGCTAGCAGGAACTTCAAATCCACAGAGCTTCTACGCCGTGTCAAATCTCTTTGAGCACTACCTCACGCCGATCATCACGATTATCGTCTGGGGGATCGCTGGCCCACGTGGCCGCTTCCCATTCGGCGACACCTTCCGCGTCTTTATCATTCCGATCGGCTACCTGGTCTATACCCTGGCGCACGGCGCGTACGCGTCGGTGTATCCGTATCCGTTCTTTGACGTGATTGAGTACGGCTACCCGTTTGTGCTCACGCTGATGGGCGCGGTGATCGCTGGCGGATACGTGGTTGCGCTGATCTTCTTCGGGGTTGGGAAGCTGCGCAGCCGCTGATCAAGCGCCAAGCGTCTGGTGAGCCGGGCGGGGTTCGAACCCGCGACCAAGGGTTTAAAAGACCCCTGCTCTACCACTGAGCTACCGGCCCGCGAAGATTCTCCCACGACGCGCTGGTCGGCGGGTCGTCTTCGTGGGAGAATTGCCGCATGAAGCGTGAATGGTCCATTGAGGCGGCAACGCAGGCCCTTACTGACCTGCGTCCCTTGATCGCGCTCCTGCGCGAGCAGCGCGCCGCCCTTGAGGGCCTGAAGCAGGAGCTGCTCCGACTCCGCAGGCTGGAGCGCGCCGGCGCTCGGCCAGGTGGGAGCGACCAGAGCGACCTTCAGGCGATTGATTCAGATAGCGCCACCCAGGAGGCGCTCGTCACCAGTTCGCTCGTTGAGGTGCGCATCCGCGCGCTCGTTGATCAGATGCAGGCGAGCGTTGATCGCGTTGCGTCGCGTGGGATTGAGCTGCGCGATATTGAGCGCGGCCTGATTGACTTTCCGGCGGCGGCGTTTGGGCGCCCCTTTCTGCTCTGCTGGGAGGAGGCGGACGGCGAGGACGTCTCGTACGCACACAGCCTTGGTGAAGGCTTCGGTGCGCGGCTACCGATCGGCGAGTTCCTTCGTCGTCACGCGCAGCCTGAGCGAGGGATTTGACGCAACGCGCCGAACTGCCGATACTCCGCAAGCGGGGTGGAGCAGTGGCAGCTCGTCGGGCTCATAACCCGAAGGTCGGTGGTTCGAATCCATCCCCCGCAACCAACCTCTACTCCCCTGATACGAACGCGTTGATCTCCTCCAGCGGCGCCACGCGCTAGACTGGCGGCATGAAACTCATCACGGCGCTCGGACTCACCGCGGCGCTGCTGGTAACGGGCTGCGGCGGCGGGAGCGCGGAAGCCACTCCAACGCCCGAAGGATTTATGGATATCCCGCAACCTGTTCCGACCGAAATGGCTACTCCACAGTCATCTTGTCCAACCCCACTTCTTCAAACGCCGGTTGACCTATCAACAGTCACATCGATTCTTTATCCGGGACAGGAGCGAGGTGGAAATTACAAAGCTCACGGTGGTTTTGGGTTTGATAATGCGACCGATAATTTGGTAACGGTGAAGATCCCACTAGAGGGCAAAATCACCCGTGTTGCTCGTTATAGAGAGTTGGGAGAGATACAGTATCTCTTTGAGTTTGAAGGCAATTGTGGAGTTTCGTTCCGATTCGATCATTTAAGAAAGTTAACCGCTAAATTTGAAGCGGTAGTTAATGCGTTTCCGATAAAGGAAGACAGTCGCACTGACTTAGTCAGTCCGCCCGTCGCTGTAACGGTCGGTGAAGTGATCGCCACAGAAGTTGGATTTCTCAATAATGTGTTTGTAGATTTTGGCGTTTACGATATGCGTCAGAAAAATGAAGCATCGAAAGATCCTGCCTGGGCGAGCGCACATTCTGAGTATCCGGCAGACCTTTACGGAATATGTTGGCTTAATTCATTACCTGAAGCTGACAGCATGGCGGTGAATCTACTCCCCTCTCGTGACGGCACAAATAATGGACAGAGGAGCGACTACTGCGAATAGGTTTTTCCAGTAACGTCGGTAGTTCGAATCCATCCCCCGCAACCAACCGCTACTTCCCCGATACGAATGCGTCGATCTCCTCCAGCGGTGCGGGCTGAGCTAGGACGAACTTCCGCTGCGCAGGCGACCGCCAGCGGGGTAGGGGGCGGTATTCTCGGCGTGATTGAAGTCCTACCCGCGCGTGAACTCCCAGGCACGCACGGACGAGGGTTAAACTTTTTATGGCCGTGAGCATGATCATTGGTATAGTCAAGCCATGAGATTCCTTACGGCGCTAGGACTTTCAGCGACACTGCTCCTCACGGGCTGTGGGGGCGGGTATTCCGCAGGTCCTGATGACACCGCAGGTCCTGATGACACTGGAGGTGTTTCTGCTGGAGGAGATAAGACTCTTGCACAGATAGTTGGATCGGGTCAATGCGATGAATCGTCAACGGTGAGCAACTACAGCGCAAGTATCGGTGACGTGAGCAAGATGTCGCACGTCTATCCTATGGGTGGCATGCTCACTTCGCACATCACTCCGATTGACCACATATATGTTTATTATCCTGAGGGTCATGACGATCATTCGGTGGCGGCCGGTTCTTATTTAGTCACTAGTCCAGCTGACGGAATTATTGTTAAAATCGAAGATTTTCAAAAGACTAATAATTATCCGTATCCTGACCATCGCGTTGTTGTTGAGCATTCGTGCAGTTTGTATTCAGTGTTTGTCCACATCGGCGTCTTGTCATCCGGTCTTGAAATTGGTTCAAAAATAAAAGCAGGAGACACAATCGCCGATGATTCATACTCACCCGGCTATGACTTTTCTACATTTGACGGAACGGTACACCTTCAATTCCTCAACCCATCGTCTTATAGCCAAGCAGAATTGTGGAAAAAATACACAGCAAACCCATTTAACTATTTTCCTGCTGACATCAAGGCTCAGTGGGAAGCAAAGTCACTGCGTGTGAGTGCTCCGTTTGACGGAAAGATTGATTGGGATATGGAAGGGACCGCACAAGGCAATTGGTTTGTCCAGGACACGAACGGATATCTAGGCAAGGGCGATCAATCTGCGGGTTTTGACAATCACGGGAAGATTGCACATGGGTACTGGGACACGCATTTAGCGATCGCTCCGGATGCAGTGGACGACAAGACGTTCATCTATTCGATTGGTGACTGGGAAGGGTGCCCTTGCCAATTTGTGACGCCCGACAATGTCGATCCCAAGACCATTACATCATCAGACACTGCACCTCATGTATTGCAGATGCTTGAGTTTGAAGGCGTCAATCCAGATGGTTCACCGTGGGATCCGAGAAAGCCTCAGAAGGGCTACACACTCAGGGCTAGAGGGACAGTTGTTGGATTGCTTCTCGTTCAGGTGATGGCTGATGGGTCAATGAAAGTTGAAAAGATGCCAGGTGTAACAAAAACCGTTGGTGTGGTGTTCACAGATAAAGCAGTGATTTACGTTCGGTAACTAAAGGTCGGTGGTTCGAATCCATCCCCCGCAACCAACCGCTATTTCCCCGATACGAATGCGTCGATCTCCTCCAGCGAGGCGAATGGCCCCACCTGGTAATCAAGGACCTCCCCTGACGCGTTGAGTAGCAGGGTGAGCGGCGCCGCATTCACCGGGATCTGTCCGGCGATCGTGCCGTCCGCATCAACGAGGTTTTCCCAGGTTGCGCTGAGCTGTTCCGCCGCCTCAGCGGCGGGTCCCGCCGCATCTTTATAGAGGACACCCACCACGGTTGCCTGCGGCGCGGCACTTGCGGCGTATGCGGCGAGGAGCGGGATCTCGTCACGGCAGGGGACGCACCAGCTCCCCCAGAAGTTCAGTAGGATGCGATCTTTTCCGGCGGCAAGATCGCTCATTTCGAGGCTCGCCTGCGGATCGCTGAGTGTGGCTTCACCACTGATGCTGATCGTTCGTCCGATCAGCTCTCCAGATGTCTGGCATCCGCTCAGGAGCAGCGCGAGTGCAAGGAGGGCGGCTGTGGGGAGTGCGCTGAGCTTCCTCACTTCACCGTCAGCGCACCGACCATGTTCGGGTGCACCGTGCAGACAAAGACGTATCCGCCAGCTGCGAGCGGCGGGATGTCGTAGAGGCGCTCGTCGTCACCATTGAAGATCTCCCCCTGGAAGAGTTCAACGCCAACCGCGTCGACCGTTCCTTCATGGATCGCCACGTTGTGCGGGATGCCCACATCCATGTTGTGGAAGCGGATCTGGGTGGGCGCGTCTGCGGCGAGCTCAATGCTCGCCTGTTCAAACTTCACCGCCATAGCGCTCACCACCAGGATGCCGTCGCTTGGTACCTCAGTTGGCGCGACACTCTCCCCTGGTGCTGGTGACCCTTCACTAGCGGCTGGTGCAAAGAGGCCGAACTGCGAACCTCCAACGAAGATGAAGAGGATTGAGAAGAGGGCGAGGCTGATGCGTGGCGCGCGCTTCGGCTCAGGGTTCACAAGGTGACCAGAGCTATCCGCCTCCTCTACGGCGCGGTATTCGCGACCCGCATCAAGGAGCCATGCAATCAAGGCGATGGCGGTCATGAGTGCGCCGAGGAGGACGAAGGAGAGGCCGATCGCGGCGCCAAAGAGTAAGACGGCAACGGCGGCGCTCACCAAGAAGGGGAGGAGCGATGGGGCGGGAAGATGCACGCCGGATGGCGGACCCATTGGCGTGGCAGAGGCTCCGTCGTGCAGTTGCAGCGCGTCGCTATGTCCAGCGCCGATCGCGTCATATTCGCGCACCGCTTCGCGACCCCAGGCGACCAGCGCCAAGACCATGGCGGCGCCAGAGACCGCGAGTGCGGCGCCGCCCATCGCAACGGAGAAGAAGAGCGCCGCGGCGGCAATCGAGATGAGGAACGGCGCAAGGCTCGGCCCTGGGAGATGGATCCCCGCTGGCGGCTTTGCCGCTGGGAGCGGCGGCATGCCGATCTGTCGGCGGCCGGCACGGCGATAGCGGAAGAAGACCCAGCCGTAGAAGGCGGCAACGAGTGCGAGGACGCCGATCGGAATCAGTTTGATCAGTGCACCCCAGTCGGGTGCGACGAGCGGTCCAATCAGGGAGACCACCCACTCAAGGAGCGAGCGGAGTGCATCCACGCTCTGCGCCTCTCTAGGCTTCGGAGTTCATGGCGTGGAGCAAGATGAGCGCCATCGTTCCCATCGCAACACCGAGGGTGAGGAGCAGGAAGGCGCCGCCAAGATCCTTCGAGACGAACAGGTAGATGGATCCAATCACGACGAAGATGAGCCCGAAGGCGGCCGCAAATCTCATACCCGTAGTGTAGCGCGACCCGAAAAGTCCGATCTGGACCAATATATGGGGGATGAGCTTGGCAACCCTGCTCCCAGCGCACGGCCCCCTCCCCCCAGAGCCGAGTCTGGCGGCGGCACTCTACTGGTACTCGCCGCCGATCATCACGCTACTCGTCGCCGTTGGGCTCGCCGCATGGTTCGCTGCACTGCGTCGCATTCGCCGTGATCACCCAGGGAACCCGGTCCCGCGTTCGCGCACTGTGGCTCTAGTTGGGGCTGCGCTGCTGATACTCCTAGCACTCCAGTCAGGAATTGAGCGCTACGACACCACGCTCTTCAGCGTGCACATGGTGCAGCACCTCCTCCTCCTCTTCCCAATCCCGATCCTGCTCCTCCGCGCGGCACCGGTGACGCTGCTGTTGCGACTCGCCTCGCCGCGTTGGCGCGCACGCCTCCTTGCGCTGCTGCAGAGTCGCGCCGTTGGGGTGATCTCCCATCCGCTCGTTGCCTGGATCCTGCTCGCCTTTGTGATGTGGGCGACGCACCTCTCGCCACTCTTCGATCTGGCGCTTGAGAACCCGCTCATCCATGACCTTGAGCATCTCCTCTACCTGACGACAGCGCTCCTCTTCTGGGCGCCTGTCTTCTCGCTTGATCCGATTCGGCACCGCCTCTCACGGCCAGCGGCGCTCGTCTATCTCTTCACGCAGATGCCGCAGAACAGCTTCCTCGGCGTGGCGATCATGTGGTCGCCGCGTGTGCTCTATCCGCACTACGAGAACCTGAGCCGGAGCTGGGGCCCCTCGCCGCTTGAAGACCAGCAGCTCGCCGGCGCGCTGATGTGGCTGGTGGGAGACGCCCTCTTCCTCGTGGCAATCTTCGCCGTGCTCGCAACCTGGATGCGCGCGGAGGAGCGACCTGCGTCGCGCTACGCTACGGATGAACTGGCGCGTGAGCTCGCCGAAATTCGGCGACGCGAGATTGCGCTGGCGGAGCGACAAAAGGGGGAGGTCACATGAGCGCCGCAATCGATCCGGTCTGCGGGATGGAGGTTCAGGTGGCGCCAGAGGCGCTCACGCTACTCCTTGATGTTGCAAGCCTTCCAGTCGCCAGTCAGGCGGGGCGCCACAGCGGCGCCGCCGAACCAGGCGCGGCGGGCTCCGAGCGCTTCTACTTCTGCGGCCGTGGCTGCCTGCTCGACTTCCAGGATGAGCCGGACCGCTTCCTTGACGCGGGATTCCAGCCTTCTGGGATGTGAATCGGGTACTGAAGTGGTAAATTCTGGCGCATAGATCGGTCGCCTAGTGCGGCCCGAGGAGAGGGGAGCAGAAGATGACGTACGTGATTGCAGAACCTTGCGTGGATGTCCTTGATCAGTCGTGTGTTGCCGTCTGCCCTGTTGACTGCATCCACTTCGAAGAGGGGAGCGATCGAAAGCTCTTCATCGACCCAGACGAGTGCATTGACTGCGGCGCCTGCGAGCCTGAGTGCCCAGTGAACTCCATCTTCCCAGCCGAATCGGTACCGGCACAGTGGTCGAACTACATCCAGATCGACGCGAATTGGTACAAGGACAAGGCGGGAGCACGAGCGGCGGTCGACGCGGCAAAGCCGCGCTGAGGCGGGCGCGCTGAGCGCGATCACCCCGTTCTCTTGTTCATGGTGCGGCAGCAGCGTTGCACCGCGCACTGAAGACTCACTCGAACGCTGGACACTCCTCTGCGCGCCGTGTCTTGAGCGCGCACCTGGTCAGCCGTATCTGAAGGCGAAACTGAAAGAGGGGATGCGTCGCCGTGGCGAAGGTGGCACGCCGCCTGTTGGAATCCCTGTCGCTGTTGCTGCACCACCACGCGCGCCATCGAGCGACGTTCCGCAGAGTGGCGATCCTGATGGTGCGGTGCCAGCGCGACTCGGCCTCCTCCCGCCGCCAGAAGAACCAGACGCACTTGAGGCGTGGTATTTGAATCGCGCGCCGTACGATCGCGGCCCACTCGCTGGTGCAACGTGGCAGGGAGAGCTTGATCGCGCGGTGCTCTGGCTCGACACACTTCCGTTTGATGGTCGGATTGTGGAGCTCGGTGCGGGGATCGGTTTCTGGACGGTGCTCCTTGCATCTCGTGGCGAGGTGAGCGCATATGACGCGCGCGAAGATCGCCTCACGCGGGCGCGTCAGCGACTCCTTGCACACGGCATGAAGGCGCACCTCCATCCACGCGCGCTCTTAGAAGGTGCAGAAGGTGCACCAGCCGGCCTACTTCTCCTTCCGTTCCTTTTGAGTCAGCTCGCCGCTGAGCCGCGCGCGCGACAGGTTGAGGTTGCGCACAGTTGGCTTGATAAGGGTGGCCGACTCGCGATCATTGACCTTGCCCCGCCGAACCTGGACCCCGCCACGCTGGAGCAGGCAACGAGCGAAATGCTCGGCGCAAAGTTCAGTGGGATTCGTTCAGAGCCGCTCGGTCGACACCTGATCCTGATCGACGCGCTCGCGCGCTAGCTGCGCGCGACGCGTGCGCTACTCGTACAGCGTGTGGGAGTCGAGCAGCTTATTCAGTAGTTCGGCGATTGAGCCTGGCGTGAGTGCGGCGGGCCGCACCTCGGCGCCGCTGCCGATCGTGACGCCAAGGATCGGATCGTCGCTGTTACTTCCCGCGTCAACTGGGAGCGCGGCGGCTGCGGCGAGATCGCTCATCTGGTCGCTCGGTAGCGTCACGCGCTCGTCGTAATCCCCGTGGGTCATGATCGTCTTCCCATCCGAGAAGACTTCCACGCGCTCTTCTATGCCGTTGGACCACGAGCGGGTTGCAACATAGAGGAGGCTGCCACTCGGTTCGGGGGTAGCACTGCAGGCAGCGGCGATCACGAGTGCGACGATCCCTGCAAGGAACAACTTGAACTTCATGACGTCAGTATAGTGAACTTATGAACGAACGTGATCGGGCGGAACTGCGGATCCTTGAGGAGCAGCTGCGGCGCATGCGCGGCATGCTCGGCGCGTATTCGACGCTCTTCTTCCAGCAGATCACGCGTTGGGGGCTCGCCTGTGTGGCGCTGCTCGCCCTCTCCACGCTGAGTGGCGCTGCGCCTGCGGCGGCGATCATTCCGTTCCTTGTGCCATTCGCCTTCCTTGAGGCGGGCTACACCTTTTACTACACCGTCTTCGCGCGACGTCACGCCGAGTTCATTGAGCGCACGATCAACGCGCGCTTCGGGCGCGCCGTGCTGCCAGCGCATCGGCTTGAGGCTGCCTACTTCTATCCAGCAGACGCGCCGAAGCTCGCCTTCTTCTCGTTCGGTCGGGTGAGTGGCTACGGCAGTGTGATGACGCTCGGCTATTCGGTTGGCGCGGCGCTCCTCTGGGGGGCCGGCGTGGCGCGCATCAGCGCCCTGACGTTGACGGGGGCGCTGGACCCAGCGATCCTCCCCCTGGCCCTGCTCTGGACGCTCGGCGTGACCGCCTATCTCCTCTGGCACTTCCTCGGCAAGCGCGACGAGCGGCGTCTCCTGGCCGAACTTAAGGCGATGTACCCAGATGCGGTAGGCTCACGGAACGGCGCACGACGGACGCGCTGAGACCTTCAAGCTTGGCGACTGAAGCGGAGGATTGAGCAGCGTGACGAGCCCCAAGAGCGGCAACCACACCGAGAACGTCACCCAGCTTGATCGAGTCACGATCCGATTCGCCGGCGACTCTGGCGACGGCATGCAGCTGACCGGCAGCCAGTTCACCGCCACCACCGCCCTCTTCGGCAACGATGTCTCCACCCTTCCCGATTACCCAGCGGAGATTCGCGCGCCGGCCGGCTCGCTCCCGGGCGTCTCTGGTTTCCAGATCAGCTTCTCCTCGGGCGACATCCATACGCCAGGCGACCGACCAGATGTGTTGGTGGCGATGAACCCTGCCGCGCTGAAGGTGAACATTGGCGACCTGGTTCCGGGCGGCGGCATCATCGTCAACACCGATGCCTTCAACGACATCAACCTGAAGAAGGCGGGCTACGCCGTTGACCCGCTGCACGACGGTTCACTGCAGGGCTACAACCTCTACGAGATCCCCATGTCCACAATGGTGATGGGCGCCTGCGAAGGGCTCGGCCTCACCAGTAAGCAGATCGAGCTGACGAAGAACTTCTTTGCGCTCGGTGTGATGTTCTGGCTCTACGAGCGCTCCATGGCTGGAACAGAGAAGTGGATCGCGGAGAAGTTCGCTGGGAAAGAGGCGATCGCGGAAGCGAACAAGCGCGCGCTGAATGCTGGCTACGCCTTTGGCGAGACGACCGAAATCTTCCATACGCACTATCGCGTTGCGCCAGCGCACCTTGCGCCAGGGACTTACCGCAACATCACGGGGAACGAGGCAACAGCGCTCGGCTTCGTGATGGCCTCAAAGCTTGCGGAGCGTGACCTCTTCTTGGCGAGCTACCCGATCACGCCTGCTTCAGACATCCTGCATCAACTCTCTGGCTACAAGCACCTTGGCATCAAGACGGTGCAGTCCGAAGATGAGATTGCGGCGATCGGCGCGGCCGTTGGCGCGGCGTACGGCGGCGCGATGGGGATGACCACCACCTCCGGCCCTGGCATGGCGCTGAAGGCGGAGATGCTCGGGCTCGCCGTGATGGTGGAGCTCCCACTCGTTGTTGTTGACGTGCAGCGTGCCGGCCCATCAACGGGGATGCCAACGAAGACCGAGCAGGGCGACTTGCTGATGAGTATGTTCGGACGCAACTCCGATTCGCCGATTCCGGTGATTGCACCAGCAACGCCAGCCGAGTGCTTCACCATGGCGATCGAGGCGTGGCGCATTGCGCTGAAGCACATGACGCCGGTTGTCTATCTGAGCGACGCCTTCTTGGCCACTGGCGCTGAGCCGTGGAAGATTCCGCAGGCGAGCGACCTTCCGTCGATCGCCGTTGAGAACGCACCGCCATCAGATGGTGGCGGCTTCCGTCCGTATCAGCGCGACCCTGAGACACTCGCGCGGCCGTGGGCGGTTCCGGGGACAAAGGGTCTGGAGCATCGCATCGGTGGACTGGAGAAGTTGGATGAACTCGGCACCGTCAGCTACGACCCAGATAACCATCACCGCATGAACCTGCTGCGCGCCGAGAAGGTGGCGCGCGTTGCGCGCGACATCCCCGCCACCGAGGTCTGGGGCGACCCCGAGGGCGACCTGCTCATCCTTGGATGGGGCTCAACGTACGGTTCGATCCGCTCCGCTACGGAGCGCCTCCGCGAGCGCGGCAAGAGCGTCAGCCATGCGCACCTGCGCTACCTGAACCCACTTCCAAACGATCTCGGCGACATCCTGAAGCGATTCAAGCGCGTCCTGCTGCCAGAGCTCAACCTTGGCCAGCTGCGCATGCTGCTGCGCGCCAAGTACCTGGTGGATATCGTTGGCTTCAACCTTGTGCGCGGGAAGCCGTTCCAGATCGGCGAGATTGAGGCGAAGGCCGAGTCGCTCCTTGGCGAGAGTGTGGAGGTGAGCACGTGACGCAGAGCGAACTCCCCGTACTGACGAAGAAGGACTTTGAGTCTGATCAGGACGTGCGCTGGTGCCCAGGGTGCGGTGACTACTCGATCCTGGCGCAGACGCAGAAGACGATGCCCGACTTTGGCGTTGCCAAGGAGAAGATCGTCTTCATCTCTGGAATCGGCTGCTCCGGCCGCCTCCCGTACTACATGAACACCTTCGGCTTCCACACCATCCACGGCCGCGCCGCCACCATTGCAACTGGCCTCAAGGGTGCGCGACCCGACCTGATGGTCTGGGTGATCACTGGCGATGGTGACGCGCTCTCGATTGGTGGAAACCACCTCATTCATGCGATGCGCCGCAACGTGGACATGAAGATGATCATGTTCAACAACCGCATCTACGGCCTCACCAA
The DNA here is from genome assembly GCA_044343985.1 of Candidatus Limnocylindrus sp. GTDB lineage: Bacteria > Chloroflexota > Limnocylindria > Limnocylindrales > Limnocylindraceae > Limnocylindrus. Next base: position 2,496 of record JBIJDR010000021.1, on the reverse strand, counting down.
GGGTCAGGCGTCGCCAACATCACCGATCGGCAAGAAGACGAAGTCCACACCAATGGGAACGATTGAGACGCCGATCATTCCACTCAACCTGGTTGCGGCGGCGGAGGCGAGCTTCATTGCGCGCTCCGTTGACACGCACTCAGAGCATCTGCAGGAGATGATGCACCGCGCTGGCGAGCACACTGGCGCCGCCTTCCTGGAGGTACTGCAGAACTGCAACATCTTCAACGACGGCGCATGGCGCGACTTCACCGACAAGTCGGTCAAGGAAGACCGCATGCTGGTGTTGAAGCACGGCGAGCCGATGATCTTTGGCGCCGAGAAGAACAAGGGGATCCGCCTCAACGGGCTACAGCCTGAAGTGGTGACGATCGGTGAGAGTGGCGTCACCGTTGCCGACCTCTGGGTGCATGACGAGACGGATCAGGATGCAACACGAACGCAGATCCTGAGCCGCATGTGGTGGCCAGACTTCCCGGTGCCGGTTGGCGTCTTCCGCCGCGTGCCGCGACCAACGCATGACCAGCTGCTCGTTGCGCAGATCGATGAGGCAAAGGCGGCGCGTGCCGCCAAGGGTCCCGTTGATATGCAGCGACTCCTCTCCGGCGGGGAGACCTGGACCGTCTCTTGAGCGAACAGGCGCAGGGCGCGCCACACCTCTACATCCTCGCCGACGATCTGATTTGGGCGACGCGACTCGCCGGTCAAGGTCGCACCCTTGGCGCGCAGGTGACCACGCTGAAAGGCGTTGCAGAATTCCGTGACCTCCTGGCGCGCGGAGCGATCGGCGCGCGCGACCTGATCGCGATCGACACGACTACGCGCGCTGAAGAGCCAATCGCCCTGGTGCGCGAGGCGGCAGTCGCCGGCCGCGTCCTCGCCCTGGTGCAGCACGACGATCCAGCCCTTCGCGCCGCCGCACTCGAGGCGGGGGCGCTGCGCGCTACGCCGTACCGCGCCCTCTTTGAGCGCGGACATGCGATCCTCGCAGAGTTGCTCGACCTGCCACTCCCCGCCGTGGGGAGCATGGAGGCGCCGAGCGCAAGCGGAGGTGTTGTCTGATGAGTGACCGAAGCGCCGAGATCAGCACCGCCTACGCCGCCGCCCTGCCGAGCCTTGGCGCCGGCCACGCACTCGAGGCGCGCCTCATCGGACCCGCCGCGTATGCCGCGCGACTCTCCGCCGCGCGCGACGCGGTGAACGACGCAGGACTTGATGCGGTGCTGCTCGGCTTCGGCGCCGACATGCGCTACCTCACCGGCTACGTTGCGCCAGCACTGGAGCGACTCACGATGCTCGTGGTCCCCGCGCGCGGCGAGGCGACACTGATCGTGCCGCGACTTGAAGCTGGCATGGCGGGCGACGCGCCAGCGATGCGCGGCGGCCATGTTGCCACCATCCCGTTCGGTGAGACTGACGATCCATTCGCACTCGTCGCCACGGCGGTGCGCGCCGGTGCGCGCGCGGGCAACTCAACAATTGGCGTTGCGATCTCTGACCGACTATGGGCAACCTTCGTCTTGCGCATTGAGGCGGCGCTTGCACGCGGCGGCGCAACGGCGAAGATGCGCCTCGCCTCTGACGCCATTGGGAAGCTGCGCATGGTGAAGGCGCCAGAAGAGGCGGCCCTCCTGCGCGCTGCCGGTCGCGCCGTAGATACAGTTGTAATGGCGATCACGAGCGGCAAGCTGGTTGGCCGAACGGAGAACGACGTGGCGCGCGAAGTGCGCGAGCGACTCACCAGCGCTGGGCACGAGGTTGCCTCATTCGCCATCGTTGGCTCCGGCAAGAACTCCGCTTCACCGCACCATGAAGCTTCGGCCAAAGTGATTGAGGCGGGCGACGCGATCGTGCTGGATATTGGCGGGCAGTTCGGTGGCTATGGCTCAGACACCACGCGCACGATCTGGGTGACCGGCCCGAACGGCGCCGTTCCACCAACCGACGACTTCCTTCACCGCTACGCGATCCTGAAGCAGGCGCATCAGGCGGCAACGGATCACGTCCGTCCAGGCGTCAGTTGTGAATCGGTGGACCAGGCGGCACGCGCCGTGATCGAAGCCGCAGGGCTCGGTGAGCGCTTCTTCCATCGCACCGGACACGGAATCGGCCTTGAAGAGCATGAGGATCCGTACATCGTGAAAGGCAACAACACCGCGCTCGTCCCAGGTCACGCCTTCAGCATTGAGCCTGGCATCTACGTTGAGGGGCTGAATGGCGCGCGTATTGAAGACATCGTCCTCTGCGGTGATAGTGCCGTTGATCAACTGAACCTTACGAGCCGAGAACTCTATGTGGTGGCTGGGTGAGCGACGCGCCAGTCAACAGTGCACCGCCACTGCTGAAGCAGGCAACAGCCGCACAGTTGCGCCGCATGGTGAAGTCGCGTCCGTACCTTCCGGTGCATGAGATTCGTCGCACCTACGGACTCCCTGGCGATGAGGATCTCACCGTGAAGATCGTGACGCCAGATGGTGACGCATGGATCGGTCTTCC
>JBIJDR010000060.1:0-4690 GCA_044343985.1 Candidatus Limnocylindrus sp. | reverse complement strand
CAATCTGCATCGGTGCAATACCGCCACCCGTTGCGGCGCCACCAGCGATCGGATGCGATGAGGTCACGTACGGATACGAGCCGTGACTTAGATCAAGGAGTGTGCCCTGCGCGCCTTCAAAGAGGAGGTGTTCACCTGCGGCGAGTGCGCGCTGCACAAGGTCGGTGGTATCTGCAATGTGCGGGCGGAGTCGCTCCCCCCATTCAGCGATCTGCTTGGCAATAGCATCGGCGTCAACCGCAGCGGCATCTTCAGTGTTGAGCGCCTTCAGCAGTGCACGCTTCTCTGGGAGTGCGCGCGCAAGTCGTGCTGCAGCGGAGGCGGGGTCAATGAGATCTTCAACGCGGAGGCCGGTGCGCGCGGCGCGATCCTCATACGCTGGTCCAATCCCGCGTCCGGTTGTCCCAACCTTTGCGCCGCCGAGTGCCGCCTCACGCGCCTTATCAAGTGCAACGTGATACGGCAGGATCAGTGATGCGGCATGGCTGACGCGCACATGAGAGACATCAATGCCGCGCGCGGTGAGTTCGTCAAACTCGCGCAGCAGCGTTGCCGGATTCACTACGACGCCTGGCCCAATGACTGGCGTGATGTGGCCGTAGAGGACGCCGCTCGGGACAAGGTGGAGCTTGAAGGTGTCTTCGCCGATGACGATCGTGTGCCCGGCGTTGTCGCCGCCCTGATAGCGCACGACCATCGCAACCTGCTCGGCGAGGAAGTCGGTCGTCTTCCCCTTCCCCTCGTCGCCCCACTGCAGGCCGACGATCACGCTGGCAGGCATCTGAACCCCTTCCGCTGGCGGTGATACGAGCCGAGGAGTTCTCGGCGCGCGGATCGTACCCCCCCGCGCCGCCCGCCGCTCGCTTCGGCGCGCCGCTAGACTCGCCATATGAGCGCCACCCCCGCACCAGTGCAGCCTCCCGCACCACGCAAGCGCTACGGAGGGTCGTGGCTCCCCAAGCCATCCCTCTTCGTCAGCTGGCGCCCGAATGGGTTCGGCCTGCAGAAGCCGAACCACGTCACGGAGATGCTGCGCACGATCTGGGAGAACCGCGGGAACCTCGGCTACGCCTGGCGCATCCTCAGTAAGGGGGTCTGCGACGGCTGCGCCCTTGGCGTGGCCGGGTTCAAGGATTGGACGATCGACGGACTTCACCTCTGCACGACGCGCCTCAACCTGTTGCAGGTGAACACGGCGCGCGCGCTTAATCCTGAGCGGCTCGCCGATGTTGCGGCGCTCCGCGCTCTCTCATCTACAGAGCTCCGCGCACTCGGCAGGCTGCCATATCCAATGTTGCGCATGCGCGGCGAGGCTGGCTTCAAGCGCATCAGCTGGGATCGCGCACTGCAGATCGCAGGGTCACAGATCAAAGCGGCGGGCCCTGCGCGCATCTCCTTCTTCCTCACCGCACGCGGCATCATGAACGAGATGTACTACGCCATCCAGAAGGTGGTGCGCTTCCTCGGGACGAATGACGTTGATAACGCGGCGCGCATCTGCCACGCGCCAAGCACTGGTGCGTTGAAGCACGGCATTGGCTACGGCGCGACCACCGTCTCTTATCGCGATGTTATTGAGAGTGACTTGATTATCCTGTTCGGCTCCAACGTTGCGAACGCGCAGCCGGTCTTCATGAAGTATCTGCACCTCGCCAAGAAGCGTGGCGCAAAGATTATCGTGGTGAATCCGTATCGCGAGCCAGGACTCGATCGCTACTGGGTCCCAAGCAACGTTGACTCGCTCCTCTTCGGGACGAAGATGGCCGATGCCTGGGTGCAGGTTGCGCAGGGGGGCGACATCGCCTTCATTAGCGCCGCGCTACTGCGCCTTGAGGAGATGGGCACACTCGACCAGGCGTTCATTACGGAGAAGAGCGCTGGCTGGAGTGATCTACGTGCGGCACTCGGCGCGCGCTCAATTGACGAATACTTGGCGATGTCTGGTGCGAAGCGCGAAGAGCTTGAGACGTTCTGTGCAATGTACGGTGGCGCACAGTCTGCAGTTCTGGTTTGGTCCATGGGGATCACACAGCAGGCGTGTGGCAGCGAGAACGTTGCGGCGATCGTCAACCTTGGGCTTGCGCGCGGCAACATTGGGCGACCAGGTGCGGGGCTGATGCCGATCCGAGGCCATAGCGGCGTGCAGGGCGGCGCAGAGATGGGCGCCTACGCAACGGCGCTGCCTGGCGGCCTTCCGATTGAGTCGCGCTATACCGAACCACTCGCCGCTGCGTACGGCTTCCCGATCAGCGCAGTGAACGGACGCTCCGCGCCGCAGCAGCTCGACGCCGCAGAGCGTGGCGAGATCGATGTGCTCTGGAGCGTTGGCGGCAACTTCTTGGAGACGATGCCAGACCCGGAGGCGGTTGCCCGCACGCTCTCAAAGGTGCCGCTCCGCGTCCATCAAGACATCGTGATCAGTAGCCAGATGCTCGTAGATCCGGGCGAGGCGGTGCTGCTGCTACCCGCAACCACACGCTACGAAGTTCCAGGCGGCGGGACAGAGACAACCACCGAACGACGCGTCGCCTTCAGCCCAGAGATTCCAGGTCCGCGCATCGGTGAGGCGCGACCAGAGTGGGAGGTCTTCACGCAACTTGCGCAGGTGGTGGATCCAGCGCGCGCGCACCTTGTCGCCTTCCCTGGCGGCACACAGGCGATTCGCGAAGAGATTGCGCGCATTGTTCCTTCATACGCAGGTATTGAGACACTGAAAGAGAGTGGCGATGCGATTCAGTGGGGCGGAGAGCGCCTCTGTGAAGGGCAGACGTTTGCAACGGTAGACGGGAAGGCGCACTTCGCCACCGTGCTGCCGATTGAGGCAACGCTTCCCGCAGGGATGCTCAACCTCTCCACGCGCCGTGGGAAGCAGTTCAACTCCATGGTTTGGAAAGATAAGGATCCACTCAACGGCGCACTGCGCAGTGACATCCTCATCTCTGCCGCTGATGCTGCTGCGCGCGGCCTTGCTGATGGAGCCGCCGTGCAGGTTCGCAGTGCAACAGGCGAAGTCCGGGCGCATATCAAGATCTCTCCGATCCGTACAGGGAGCGTGCAGATGCACTTCCCTGAGGCGAACCCGCTCATTGATGGAGTGCACCGCGACCCAATCAGCCACGTCCCTGACTACAACGCGATCGTTGAGCTGCTCCCGGCTGAGCCGATCAGCGCATAGGCAGAGATGAGTGCGATTGGCATCCTCCTCGCTGGGGGTGCAAGTTCGCGGTTTCCCGCCGGTAAGTTGGAGGCGCACATCCCTGCCGCGCTTGCAGAGCTGCGCGGGCGACCAGAGCTTGCTGGAGTTGCTGTTGCAGACGCTGCATACGAAACGCTCGCCGCCGCCGTTGGTCGCGTGATTGTGCTCGGCGAACCGAAGCTCTCCGCTCCCGCAGAGTGCGTGGCCGATCAACGACCGGGTGAAGGCCCAGCGGCGTCACTCAGTGATCTTCTGACAGGGAGTCACCTTGCAGCACTTCCAGATGAGACACGCGTGCTGATCCTCGCCGCCGATGCACCATTCGCGCCGCCACTCCTGCTGGGTCTCATGGCCGCAGCACAATCAAGTCTGGTGATCGCCGCAGACGAGCCACTCCCAATCGCTACGAGTCTCGGCGCGCTGCGCGTCGCAGTTGCGCTCGCTCCACTACCGCGCCTCCGCGACCTTGCCGCCGCACTCTCTGCAGTGCCACTTGATCCACGGATCGTTGCGCGCCTTGACCCGCTCGGAAGCGCGCTCGCTGATATCGACACGGCCGATGATCTTGCAGCTACTGCGCCAGATGAGCGAGCAAGCGTATGAGTGAGCCTATGACGATCCTCTGGCTACGACGCGACCTGCGCCTCCACGATCACCCCGCGCTGATCGCTGCAGCTGAAGATGCGCGCGTAAGTGGCGGCAAGCTGCTGCCGGTCTTCATCTGGGAGCCAGGGGTGATGGCCGGTCATCGCGCCAGCAGTAATCGCACCTGGTTCTTGCGCGAGAGCCTGCGCGAGCTTTCACGGGAACTGGAGGCGCGTGGCTCCACGCTCATAGAGTTGCAGGGGCCCGCATCGAGCGCACTCCCTGCACTCATCGAACACCTCACCACAAGCGGAGTTACGCCAACAAACATCTCGCTCTACTTCACTCGCGATCACACACCGTATGCCCGCGCGCGCGACCGTGCGGTGGCGGAACTCCTTACCCCGCGCGGTGTCAGCGTGCACGCCACTCGCGGCCTGACCGTTGTTGAGCCGGATGAACTGCTCACTGGCGGCGGAACCGCCTACGGGGTATACACGCCGTACTTTCGGCGTTGGCTCGAACGCGTTGCGCTGAACACCGAGTCGCCGCTGAAAGCGCCAACAAAGCTCCCTTCGTCGCCGTCACTCACGCTTCCTGTCTCGCTGCAGTCTGACGCCGCCGCGATTGATCGCGCGGCGCAGCCTACGGCGAAGGTTGCCCTTCTCCCTCTGCCTGGTGAGAACGCCGCGCGCGCCGTCGCCGAACGTTGGATCACCGCCGCACGCGGTAACGGTGCCAACGGCTATGCCGCGCGCCGCAACACCCTTGCGGATGAAGAGGGGACGAGTCGACTCTCCGCGGCGCTGCATCTTGGACTCCTTTCGCCGCGCGAGCTCGTGTCGCGACTGCTCCCGCTACCACCCGAGCGCGAAGGGGAGCGCTCTGGCGAGCGACTCTGGGTGAGCC
>JBIJDR010000059.1:0-4773 GCA_044343985.1 Candidatus Limnocylindrus sp. | reverse complement strand
CCACCCCCGCATGGCCACACGGATTGATCAAGCTAAACGCCTCAAGGTCGCGCACTACATTGAGCGCCAGGCCGTGCCAGGCAACGCCGCGCTCTACGCGCACACCAACGGCGCCGATCTTTCGTTCGCCCACCCAACAGCCTGGTGCACCGTCACGCCGCTCAGCCGCCACTCCGTAGTGCGCGCATGCACCAATCAACGCGTCTTCTAGTGCGCAGATGTGTTGCCGCAGTGAGATCCCCGCCGCGCGCAAGTTAATGATGGGATACGCCACCAGATGCCCAGGGCCGTGATACGTCACCTCGCCGCCGCGCTCCACCCGCCGCAGTGCAATCCCACGCGCCGCATACTCCGCTTCAGTCAAATGAAGATGTGCGAGTGTGGCGTTCTTCCCAAGCGTCAACACCGGCTCATGCTCCATCGCAAGAAAGGCATCACCGCCACCCCTTTCGACGCGCTCGTCAACCATGCGCCGCTGCAGCGCATGCGCCTCGTCATAGCCGACCCTTCCGAGCCAGCGGTAGCCAATCGGTAGACGTGTCTCTTGCATAACCTGAGCGTAGCCTCCCCCGCTCCCCATGCGCTATCCTCACAGCCCACGCGGGAGTAGCTCAGTTGGTAGAGCGTCTGCTTCCCAAGCAGAAGGTCGAGAGTTCGAGACTCTTCTCCCGCTCCAGTTCCCTCTCACCGTTAGACTGCCGCCATGGCAAAAGATGGGAAGAAGCACCTAGAGAAGACGGCGATCGAGACGCTCGCCGTCCACGCCGGCGAGGGGGCCGACCCCACCACGCGCGCGCATAACCTCCCCATCTATCAGACGGCAACGTTCACCTTTGAGACGGCGGATGAGAAGGAGGCGGCGGTTGATGGTGCGCTCGCCTGAGAGCCGAATCGCTACTTCTACACGCGCACCAACAACCCCACCACCGCGGCGCTGGAGGAGAAGCTCGCCGCACTCGAAGGGGCAGAGAGCGCGATCGCTTCAGCATCTGGCATGTCGGCCATCTCGGCAGGGCTCCTTGCGCACCTGAAGCACGGCGATCACCTGATCGTTGCCGATGATCTCTTCATCATCAGTCAGATCCTCTTCGCCGAAGATTTCCCCACACGCGGCATTGAGGTGACGCCAGTGGTGATCACCGATCTTGCCGCAGTCAAGGCGGCGATGCGACCGAACACACGCATCATCTTCGCCGAAGTGCTCTCCAATCCATGGATGAGGATCAGCGATGTTCCAGCGCTGGCGAAGATCGCGCACGATGCGAAGGCGCTCCTCGTGATTGACAACACCTTCCTGAGCTCGGTCACGATTCGTCCGCTGGAGCACGGTGCTGATCTGGTACTGCAGACAACCACCAAGTGGATCTCTGGTCACGGCGATGCGCTCGGCGGGATTGCCGCGGGATCTAAGGCGCTCGTTGATCCGATCCGGCGCCAGACCGATCTTCTCGGCGGTGCGGCGTCGCCGTTCAACTCCTGGCTGATCGCGCGCGGTGCGCGCACCCTCCCGCTTCGCGTGGAGCGCGCCAGTGAGAACGCCACAAAGCTCGCCGCCTTCCTTGAGGGGCACGAGAAGGTGGAGTGGGTGCGCCATCCAAGCCTCGCCTCGCATCCGGATCGCGCCGTTGCGGATCGGATCCTTGGCGGCAAGTGGGGCGGCATGCTCTCATTCAAGCCGCGCGCAGCGGCGGGCGTTGATCCACTTGATGCGATGCGCGCCTTTGCCGACAACATCGCACTCTTCGGCGTAGGGGTGAGCCTCGGCGAGGTGGACACGCTTGTCTATCCAATGCCGAAGCGCGGCGGCATCTTCCGCATCAGCGTTGGCATTGAAGGAGTAGACGACATTATCCAGGAGTTCGATCGCGCGCTGGCACACGTCAAGTAGATGCCAGCACAACCCCCAGCAGATGCGCTCCGCCTCAGCTGGGAGCAGCTTGATGCGCTCGTTGAGCGGCTTGCGGGTGAGGTGATGCGCCTTGAACCGAGCAGCCAGCCTGAGGCGATCCTCGCGGTGAGTCGCGGAGGTCTTGTTCCGGGTGCCATGCTGGCCTACCGCATGGGTCAACGCGACCTCTTGGTGGCGGTGGCGGAGCACTACGACGAAAGTGGCCGGCGTGAGCACGCAACGCTCATTCGAATGCCGCCGGATGAGGCGCTTCGCGGACGACGCATTCTCATCGTCGATGAGGTGTGGGAGAGTGGCCGCACGCTACAATGCGTTGCAGAGGCGGCCGAAGCGGCTGGCGCAGCGGTGCGGATTGCTGTGCTTCACTACAAGCCGAGCCAGAGTGAGACGACGCGAACTCCAGATCACTACGCAGAGACTGCGACGGGATGGGTCATCTATCCGTATAAGGGGGGCGAATGAGCGGAAAGAACGGAAGAGGTGTGCTGCTGATCGTGGCAGCGGCAACTAACGCGCTTCTTTCACTGCTGCTCCTCCTTACTGGCGTCGCCTTGATCGGTGGGCTTATCTACGTATCACTCGTTGCAGGCAACGAAAGCTGGGCCTCCCTCGGAGCACGTGCGGCGGCGGAGCTCGGTGAGGAGTTCGTAGGACTCCTTGAGCTGTTTGGGATTGACGCCGCAGCCCTCCTTGAAGAGTTCGCCGCCTCCCAAGGGCTACCCGCATTTGATCGCTTCGCTCGCGATCTTCTCGCAGCGCTCTTTGTTGGCGTCGCGCTCTTTATCCCATCGGGCGTTGCGTCGGGTCTCGCCGCGGCGCGCATTTGGCGACTCACGCCAGCGGCAGAACGCGGCGTGCTTCAACTTTACGCGGTTGTAGTCACACTCCTCGGGGCGCTCGGGCTGCTCATTGCCTATGCGCCGCATCTGATCTGGGGACTGATCCTGGTGGTTGGCCTACTCACACTGCTGGCGCTGCGTCGACCGCGCGCGGTGACTCCCCCCTACAGCGCTTAACTCGCCACCCGACGCACGCGTAGTGCGAGCCGCACGAGCGGACCACGAATCGGATCAAGATCGAGATCAAGCGCCCCAGGGTAGGCGTGCACATCGCCGCCCCAGCCGGCCTTGAAGTGCGCAATGCCAGGCGTGACGAGGCCCCACATGTCGTACCAGGCGCTCCCTTGATCAACGGCACGTTCAATCGCGAATGCCTTCAGCGCGTATGGCGCTCGCAGCTCATTGCCGCGATCCGTTGCGCCACCAAAGAGTTCGGTACTCCCGCTCTCGGTGCGCACCACGAGCAGCGCGCCGAGCACCTCAGAGGCGCCGCCCACGTCCGCCCCTTCTGCAATCAAGAGCTCTGATCGCGGACCGAACGCGCGCATCAGTTGCGCGAAGGCTTCACCGCTCCGTGCCTTGCTCCCCGTCCGCTCACTGATTGCACGCATCACTGCACTCAGCGCTTGAAGCTCATCAACGCTGCCGAGGCGGACGGTCACTCCGTCCGCGAGTGACTGACGGGCGTACTGGCGCCACTTACTGCGCCAGCCGGCACGCACCGCCTCTACGCCACCGCTGAGTGGGATCCGCCGACTCGAACGCGGCTGGATTGGCGCGGCGAGGTGGAGGCGCAGGTTGGCGCTCGTTGCAGCCGTATGCCACGGCGTGCGAAGGCTGGCGGTGTGCGCTGGATCAGGTTGGACGACGTTGCTCTCCGGGTCAACGATGAGCGAACTCCCCGGTTCGAGTCGCACGAGCGTGACGCCGTCGGCGCGAATGGCACGCAGCGCACGCAAAAATTCAGTGCGGAGCGCATCGGCAACGTGTGCGTCGGCGGCGGCGACAAGAGGTGCGCGCGGCGCGTATGCGAGACGACCGAGTGGTCCTGGGAGCGACTGCAAAAGGAGTTGTGCCCCCGCCCATGCGCCACTCGGATGTGAGACAACTAGACGGATCGAAGTCCATCCGGTGAGCTGCTTTGAGGTTGCCCAGGCGGCGAGTTGCGTGAAGGGGAGCTCGCTGATCTCCCCAGCGGCGTAGGCGCGCGCGAGACGCGCGTCCCATGCGGCGGGCTCTTCGCGAAGGGTCGTGATCTGTTCGCTCATGCGCTTAGAGTACGCGCCCCGCTACCCTTATGCGAATGACTGAAGCCCGCCCCCTCCCACCGATCGCGCTCGACCCTGAGGGGGTCGTCTTTGATATGGATGGCGTCCTCTGTGACAGCGAGCCGCTCTGGGCGGCGGCGCGTTTCGCCGTGGCGGAAGCGGTGGGGAGCAGCATCACCATTGACGACTTCCACGCCTTCTACGGCTCCAACACGTCGCAGTGGAGCGCTGGGATGGCGAAGCTCTTCGGCCACCCGGATCCTGCGGAGATTGCACGCCTCACCGTTGAACATCTGCTGAACGCGTACAAGGGTGGCGCGATTCGGCCGATCACCAGTGGTGTTGCCGCACTCCGTCGCGCCGCCGCGCGCGGGCCGGTTGCCGTTGCATCGGGGAGTCCACGTGTGGTGATCGGCACGGTGCTTGAGCTGCTCGGCCTTGACAGTGTTGTCCGCGAATACGTGAGTTGTGACGAAGTGACGGGAGGGAAGCCACTCCCTGACGTCTATCTGGAGGCGTGTCGCCGCCTCGGCATCACGCCGTCACGCTCACTTGCAATTGAAGATTCGCTCGCTGGTGCGCGTGCAGGGAAGGCGGCGGGGATGACCGTCGTCCTTGTGCCGCTCGACGGCGCGCCATCATCGGCGGGGGCAGAGGAGTTCGCCGACGTGATCCTAAAAAGCCTGGACGAACTGCCGCTCGCGCCGCGGCGCTAGGAGACGGCTAGCTCTTGACGATTCCAACCTTTTCGCCGAGC
>JBIJDR010000001.1:0-50969 GCA_044343985.1 Candidatus Limnocylindrus sp. | reverse complement strand
CGGCCAAGATCTCACCCGTCAAGGGATCAACCTCAGAGATGCGCTCCACCTCGTCACCGAAGAACTCCACGCGAAGGATCGTCTCCTCGCCCGCAGGTTGCACCTCAATGGTGTCCCCTCGGACACGGAACTTGGCGCGACCGAGCGTGGCGTCATTGCGCTGGTACTGAAGGTCAACCAGGTGGCGCAGGATCGCATCGCGGCGGTACTTCCCCGCCTTGCGCACGCGCAAGATCGTTGCGCCGTAGTCCACCGGTGCGCCAAGACCGTAGATGCAGCTGACCGAGGCGACGATGATCGTGTCCCGTCGCTCAAAGAGCGCCTTCGTCGCCGCGTGTCGCAACTGATCAATCTCATCGTTACGGCTGGAATCCTTCTCAATGTAGGTATCGGAGCGTGGTAGGTACGCCTCTGGCTGGTAGTAGTCGAAGTAGGAGACGAAGTACTCAACCGCGTTCTCTGGGAAGAACTCCTTTAGCTCGGCATAAAGCTGCGCCGCAAGCGTCTTGTTGTGTGCAAGGACGAGCGTCGGTCGCTGCACCTGCTGGATGACGTTGGCGATCGTGAAGGTCTTCCCCGTCCCAGTTGCGCCGAGGAGGACCTGATGATGTAGTCCCTTCTGGACGCCGTCTACGAGTTCAACGATCGCCTTTGGCTGATCGCCAGTCGGCTGAAAGTCGGAGTGCAGCTTGAAGGCCGCACCGAGTGCGGGGGTGTGGTCAGATGGCTCGATCGGGGTGCCGTTCATCCGTTGAGCATAGAAGGCGAAGCGCCCGACCCGCCTCGGCGGCGACCTCCTGAACGGAACCACGTGCGCTTACCTCCACGCCCCCTGCGGCGAGAAGCGCTTCGGTCAGCCCGTGTTGGGCGGCGTCACGTTCTTCAAATGCCGCTCCGACCGTGCCGCGGCCGATGGCGCGCTCGCGACGCTCGGATGTCGGCAGTGTGAGTACCAGATAGCCATCGAGCTCCTCTGCGAGTCCTGAGTTAAGGAGCGCGATCGCCTCAACGAGGAGGAGTGATGCGCCACTCGCCACTGCCTGCTCGCGCGCTACGTGCATCGCCGCGCGCGCAACCGGCCACTGCAGCAGTTCAAGTTGCTTCAGCAGCGTGGGATCGCTGAATGCGGCGCTCGCAAGCGCCGCTTGGTTAAGGCTCCCGTCAGGACCCTGTGCGGCTGGCAGAAGTTTGAGGATCGCATCTTGAAGTGGACCCGCCTGGTTGCGCGCGCTTCGCAAGGCGTCATCCGCGTTGAAGAAGTGCACAGCACCACCAAAGTCACGTGCGAGCCCCGCGTCGCTCACGAGCGCGCGGGCGACACTGCTCTTCCCAACTCCAATCGCTCCTGCGATGCCGATCACCTTCACTTGGCGCCCTCCCCTTCAAGTTCGAGCCACGCCTCTTCCGCCGCCAGTAGTGCGGCGGCCACATCGGCGAGTTCGCTGCTCACGCGTGCAAGATCAGTGTATGAGGCGAGCACCTGCGGATCGAGGAGTGCGAGCTCAAGCTGGGACTTCTTGAGGCCGTAGCGCTCAAGGTCCGCCTCAACGGCTGCACGACGTCGGCGCGCCTGCTCCTTGCTCAACTTCGCCACTGGCGCTGCTGACGCAGCTGCACCAGCCTTCTTGACGACAGGCTTCACCGCCGCGGGCACTCCTGCGCCCCCCTTTGGCGTCCTGGCAGCAGAGCGTCCCGCGGTCGCAACGCCATCTGCAGCAGCGGCGGTCCAGCCGTTTGCAACAGCGGTGCGCCAAGCACGCCACCCGCCGTCAAACCGAACCACTCGCCCATCGCTCACGATCCAAAGCTCCGTACAGATTCGCTCAAGAAGTCGCCGGTCGTGACTCACTAGCAGCACCGAACGCTCACCGTCCAGGAGAAAGCGCTCAAGGGATTCGCAGGCGTCAACATCAAGATGGTTTGTCGGCTCATCAAGGAGGAGCAGGTTCGATGGGAGGAGCCCAAGGATCGCCAACTCAAGTCGGCTCCGTTCACCACCGGATAAGACGGCGACCTGCTTATCAACATCACTGCCACGGAAGAGGAAGCGTGCAAGGTGCGCGCGCGCCTCGCCGAGTTCGACTGGTACCGCTGCGCGCAGCGCCTCAATCACCGTTGTCCCGTGCAACCCTGCCGCACGAACCTGTGCGAGATAGCCAGGGACGACACCAGCCGCAACCTGGATCTCTCCACTAAGCGGCGGGAGGATCCCAGCGATGCTCTTGAGGAGCGTCGTCTTTCCAGCGCCATTCGGCCCCACGATCCCAATGCGCTCTCCACGATGCAGCGCAATACTGCGCGCCGTGGCGATTGTGCGCGGCGCCGGCTCTCGGTACCCGACGACCGCCTCAACCAGACGCACCGGCTCAGCTGGTCCGCGACCAGCACCAGCGGCGGAGATCGCCAGTGCTGCGCGACGTTTCGGCGCGACCACCGGCTCAATCGCAGCGAGGCGCGCCTCATGCTCGTGCATCTTTCCGTACTTCCTGTGACTCCGATACGTCTGAATCAGCTCCTTCTCTCGCGCGATCTCTTTCGTCCTTCGCTCAGCATCTCGGTCAGCATCTTCCTCTTTTGCCTCTCGCTGCTGGGAGTACGCCGAGTAGTTCCCACGGAATCGTGTGACTGTATGGTTCCGCACCTCCCAGACCCGATCGACGACCGTATCGAGGAAGGCACGGTCGTGGCTCGCTACGACGAGCGCCCCTCTCCGTGCGCGAAGCGCACCTTCAAGCCACTCAATCGCCTCTACATCCAGGTGGTTCGTTGGCTCGTCGAGCAAGAGCAAGTCTGGATCTGCGATCACCAGTCGTGCAAGGGCGACGCGCGTCTGCTCACCACCAGAGAGGAGCTTCGGCGACTCGCTGTGGCGCGCAGTTGGGAAGCCGAGGCCACGCAGTGCGGCGGCGACGCGATCATCAATCGTGTAGCCCTCAAGTGCATCGAATCGCTGTCGGGCCGCCGCATACTCTGGGCTTGCCGCACCACCGCCAATCTCTGCAGCGTGCAGTTCAGCTGCAATCCGGGTGATCTCCTCCGCCCCGCCGCGCACCGCCTCGGTGAGCGTTGCCGCCTCGAGCAGTTTCGGATCATGTGACGACTCCTGCGCGAGCACCTCAATCCGAACGCCGCGCGCGCGTTCCACCTTGCCGCCATCCGGCTCCTCTCGGCCGACCATCATCCGGAGCAGCGTGGTCTTCCCTGCGCCGTTTGGGCCAACAAGTCCGATTCGCTCGCCAGCGGCAACGCTGACGCTCACGTCGCTCAGAATCGTGACGGCGCCAATCTCGCGGCCAATGCCGGTTAACGTCAGCAGACTCATACGCTCGTACCACTCCGTACCGCGCGTCGACGGGCTGCGGCGCGTTCGGCCGATGTTGCACCAACCGTTGCCGCCTGCAGCCCCTCACTCCAGCGCGGTCCCCTCCGTTCGAGTGCGCCCCCGCGCATCGTTGCGGCGGAACCGGCCGCCCGCCGACCGCGAGGGAGCGGTTGGCAGTGTGGGCAGTAGTGCGTCCCGCGACCGCCAAGCGTCGCACGACGAATCGGCCGCCCACAGCGCACGCACGGTTCGCCACCACGCTGATAGACGGCGAGTCGCTCTTGCATGCTCCCGTCCCCATCTGGTCCCGTGTAGTCATCAATGGATGAGCCGCGTGCCGCTACGGCCTCACTCAGCACACCCACGATTGCGGCATGAAGCAGCGCAACCTCTGCTGGGCGCAGCGCTGCCGCAACGGCGAGCGGATGAAGCCGCGCACGCCAGAGCGCCTCATCAACATAGATATTGCCGAGACCGGCAAGGAAGCGCTGATCAAGGAGGAGGCTCTTTAGCCGTCCGCGTCGCGGCGCAAGCATCGCCTGGAAGGCGGCGACGGTGAAGGTCGCCTCCAGTGGCTCAGGTCCGTGGTCACTTAGCGCTGCGTCGTCGGCGGGATCGAGCGAAACGGCGGGGGCACCATCATCTCGACGTGCCACAAGGGCGAGTCGGCCGAAGGCGCGGACGTCACGAAAGCGGAGCTCACGCCCATCAGCGAGCGTCAAGATCGCCCGAATATACGGATCGACTGCTGCAGCACTAGGAAGCACCAAGAGCTGACCGGTCATGCGAAGGTGCACCATCAGGATGAGTCCCCCTTCCAGATCGACCAGGATCCACTTCGCCCTCCGCCGCACCCCTTCAATGCGTCGACCAGCGATCGCACGCGAGAAGGTGGTTGGGTCTGGCGTGCTGAGATTCGCCGCGCGAATGATTCGTCCCGCGTTGACTCTCGCACCTGCGACCATCTTCGCAAGATCACGCGCAACCGTCTCAACTTCTGGGAGTTCAGGCACGCCCGCTCCAACGTTGCATCTCGTCCCACCGGAGCCCTGTCTTCGCCTCCACGGTGAGTGGGACGTCGAGTGCGAGTGCCCCCTCCATCGTCTCGATCAGCAGCGGGATGAGCTGTGCAACTTCGCTCTCTGGCGCTTCGAGGAGGAGTTCGTCGTGCACCTGGAGGATGAGGCGTGATTTCAAGCCGGCCGCGGCAAGTCGCGGCGTAAGACGGATCATGGCGATCTTGATGATGTCGGCCGCCGTCCCCTGAATCGGATGATTAATTGCAGCACGCTCCCCTGCCGCACGCAGTGCCGGGTTTGCGGCGCGAAGCTCTGGGATCGGACGGCGACGACCGAGCTGCGTGGTGACGGCGCCATTCGCGCGCGCCTCCTCCTTGATTGTGTCGATATAGCGCTTGATCCCTGGGTAGCGCTCAAAGTATCCCGCGATAAATGTCTTCGCCGCTTCGCGAGAGATCCCTGCCCGGGTCGCAAGCCCAAAGTCACCCATCCCGTAGGCGATGCCGAAGTTGACCATCTTCGCCATCGCGCGCTCGTCGTCGTTCACCTCCTCTTGTGGCTTGCCGAGCACGCGTGAGGCGGTGGCACGATGAATGTCCTCCCCAGCTGCAAACGCCTCAATCAGGTGTGGGTCGCGCGTCACATGCGCGAGGATGCGCAGCTCAATCTGGCTGTAGTCGGCGGCAACGAGCCTGTTCCCCTTCTCCGCGATGAAGGCGTGCCGAATCTTTCGACCCAGTTCTGAGCGGATCGGGATGTTCTGAAGGTTCGGCTCAACGCTACTGAGGCGTCCCGTTGCAGCGATCGCCTGTTGGAATGTGGTGTGGATGCGGCCATCCGCCTCAACCAGCTTCGGGAGCGCCTCAACGTAGGTGCTCTGCAACTTTGAGACGGTGCGCCACTCAAGCGCGATGCCAACAAGTGGATGCTCCCCTTGGATCTCCTCCAAGACGCTCGCATCGGTTGACCA
Source organism: Candidatus Limnocylindrus sp. (assembly GCA_044343985.1). GTDB lineage: Bacteria > Chloroflexota > Limnocylindria > Limnocylindrales > Limnocylindraceae > Limnocylindrus. The sequence continues at coordinate 45,658 of JBIJDR010000001.1, read as the reverse complement.
CGCGCCTGTCTTCGTCTTCTTCCCGCGCGAGAGGCCGAGCTCGCCGAAGAGGAGTTCGCCGAGCTGCTTCGGTGAGCCGAGTGCAACCGCGCGACCGACCGACTTCTCCGCCGCCGTCTCAAGGCGCGCAATCTCAAGCCGGAAGGCGTCGCCAAGCTGTGCAAGCGCCGCGCTATCTACGGCGATTCCCGCCGCCTCCATTCGTGCGAGGACTTCAACAAGAGGGAGCTCGATCTCTCGATAGAGCCGCTCAGTTCCCGCCGTACGCAGCTCGCCACTGATTCCAGCACGCGAAGCGAGTGCCACCAGCGCACTGAGCGTTGCCGCCTGTACTGGCGTGAGCCCCTCCGGGAGGTCCGCGCCCAGCCGAGATGCGGCAACCTCAACGAGTCCAGGGTTCCGCAGCGTCACGTTGCCGATCCAGGTACCGAGCGCCACATCGTCAACAAGGTGTGGCGCCTCATCGGCACCGATCGCGATCAGCGCGCCGAAGAGATCCTTGATGCCAAGCCCGACCAGCTCTCGGCCAGAATCCGCAATCAGTGTCAGAAGCCGGTGTACAACGTTCGGATCTTCGGCAACGAGGAGTGCGCCGCGTTCATCGGCGACCGCGAGTGCGATCGGCCCGCGCGGACCACGCCGATCCACGCCGTGCCCCCCGAGCGCGAGGACGCCACTACTCGCGAGGGTGCTGAAGCGTTGCTCTGCCTCGCTCACGCTGTTGAGGTGCAGTGCCCCTGCGGCGGCGAGATCTCCACGCTTCAGTGCCTCAATCTGCGTGCTGAGTGCAACCTCGGCCTCGCCAGTTGATGAAGGGGCTACTGCTGCGGTCGGCGCCGCACGGCCCGCCGCGCTATTCCCCTCGCTGACCGAGTTGAAGTTGAAGCCGAGCTGCAACTCGTCACCGCCCGTCGCTCGTGGCGCAACAGTCGCTGGCGCCACGCGCTCTTTTGTACCGCGGAGCGCCGCACCCGCAGTTGCCGTCGCGATGGCTTGCGCCGCCGCTTCACGATCCTCTCCTTCGAGTGGCGGAAGGCGGCCGATCAGTGCGCGGAATTCAAGTTCGCGCAAGAGGGCGAGGGCAAGGTCGCGATCGTAGCGGCCGATCACGCCACCATCGTCTGGAAGTTGCAGCGGAGCGTCGCGATCAATCGTCATCAGCCCCTGACCGGCAAAGGCGGCGTCGCGATTGGCGCGCAGCAGTTCGCGAATCCGCAGCGGCTCAACCTCATCAAGTCGCTCATAGAGTGCCGTGAGTGACCCGAACGCTGCGATCAGTTTCGCCGCCGTCTTCTCTCCGACACCTGGAACGCCAGGAATATTGTCTGAGCTATCCCCCTTCAGTGACTTGAAATCAACGATCTGTTCAGGGGTGAGGCCGTACCGCTCAAAGATCTTCGCTGGGTCATAGGTGACCATCGCATCAGCGCCACCCTTCGCCGTATGGAAGAGCGAGACGTTCGGACCAACGAGCTGCAGCATGTCGAGGTCGCCAGAGACGATGAGCACCTCCCAGCCCTCACGTCGCGCCTGCTCAGCAATCGTTCCGATGACATCGTCCGCCTCATAGCCTGGCGCCTCAAGCAGCGGAAGGCCGAGGGCTGCGACCAGGTCGCGCACGAGTGGAACCTGCGAGCGCAGCTCATCTGGCATTGAGGGTCGCTGCGCCTTATATGCAGGGAATCGTTCGTGTCGGTGCGTGGCACCTGGCGCATCAAAGGCGACGATCGCCCGCTCCGGGTGCGCGTCTGCAATCGCACGAAGGAGGATGCTCGTAAATCCGAACGCGGCGTTGGTGAGTTGACCCCGACTGTTCGTCAGGGGCGGAATCGCATGGAAGGCGCGATAGATCAGCCCATACGCATCAACGAGGAGGAGGCGTTTCGGTTGCACGATCGGAGCGTAGCGCAGGAGGAGCGTCGTGCAGGGGGCGCGCTGGCGCGCGGCGCGGCGCGCGGTGGGTTAGGCGCGGCGACGGCGGCGGGTGCCCTCAATCAGTAGGAGGCTAAAGAGAAGGCCTGCGCCGCCAACGATCGTGAGCCACGGGAGTTCCCCGTCTTCGCTATAGGGTTCTGTCGCCTCAAGGGAGTCAGCCACCTTCTCATCTGCGCTCGGCGCCACTGTGGATCCCTCCGGCGATGCTGCTCCCGCTGCTGGTGTTGACGCAACGCTCAGCGGCGCCTGGAGTGCCGACTCCCCACCGTCGCCCAAACGGAGCCCGCCACCAGTTGGGAGGGCGACGAGCAAGATGGCGAGAGAGAGTGCAGCACTCGCTAGTCCTGCGCGCGGCGCGTTGATGAAGAGGCGAACAAACTGCCCAAGGCGACCAGACTCCTGACGCCTCGCCCGCCGCTCCGTCTCGCTGGCAAGCGCAACCTGCAGCGTGGGGGCGGCGAACGGATCCCGCTGTCGGGTCGGTTCACTCGCCCGATACGCATCGGCGTGCGCTGCTGCAGGGGGACGGCGGTCGTTAATCATCTCGCCCCTTCAACGCCTGGTCCCCAGGGTTGGTTCCCAGACGGAGGCCGGCGAGGAGGCGCCGAAGCTCCTCCCTCCCGCGGCTGATGCGGCTCTTCACCGTCCCCACCGAGCAGCCCGTGATCTCGGCGATCTCGGCGTAGTCGTAGCCATCCACGTCGTAGAGGAGGATTGCGGTGCGCCGCTCCTCAGGGATCTGCTCAAGTGCTGCGGCGAGTTCCCTCGCCAGCTCCCCTCGCTCCGCCGCCAGGACCGGATCGCTCGCCGCACCAGCCTGGGGCTCGGCCACAGCGCCGCGTGCATCCGAGCCGTCGGATCCTTCACCGCTACGAATCGGGAGGGTTGGACGCCGCCGCTCACGGCGCAGGGCATCTCGGGCGGCGTTCTGGACGATCCGAACGAACCAGCCACGCAGGTTACGCGGCTCAACACGGTCGAGTGCGCGGTATGCAGAGATGAGCCCCTCCTGGAGCGCGTCATCCGCCCCCGCCGGTTCGCCAGTGATGCGGAGGGCCATCCTCCAGGCAAGGTCTAGGTCTGGGGTGAAGAGGGTACGGAAGGCTCCACTGTCGCCGCGACGTGCCGCCGCAAGGAGGCGCAACCGCTCCTGAGATTCGCCTGCTCCCTTCGTCAACCCCTCATCCATCCCCCTAACTATGCCGCACCGCTAGGATCAGGGGGCGCCGAAGTGGCGGAATGGCAGACGCAACCGACTCAAAATCGGTCGACTGAAAGGTCATGTGGGTTCGACTCCCACCTTCGGTACCAACTCTCGACTCAGGCTACGATGGCGTGGCCGGAGTGGCGGAACGGCAGACGCATCCGACTTAAAATCGGCCGACCGAAAGGTCATGTGGGTTCGACTCCCACCTTCGGCACCAAAAGGGGGTTCAGTTGAGCAACGAGGGCGCAACACCACGACCAGATCGCGCGGCGCTGATGCGTGAGCATGACCAAGCGCGCGCCGATCGCGCAGCCTTAACGCCGGGTTCAGCAGAGTGGCGCGTAGCTGCGGCACGCGTTGCGGCGATTGAGGTTGAACTCGCAAAGATCACCGCACTGAGTGTCCCGCCCGCGCGCGTTGCGCGACCTGAGGCGAAGGGGAAGTAGCGTCGCGCTCGGCTAGATGCCGAGCAGCGTCCCGAGAATCAAGCCGACGAAGAGTGCCCCCATCGCTGGGCGTCCCGCGAGGAAGGCGGCGCCAACATGCCAGAGCGGCCAGAGCGGATAGCCTGGCGGCGGCGCAGCAGGTCGCGGAGCGGCAACGATCTTCAACGCAGCCCTTGCTGAGAGTGCGCCGAGTCCGGCGAGTGGCGCAACAATCCACGGGAAGATGCCAAGTGCGCCAAAGAGTGCGACGCAGATATAGCCACCGCTGAGGAGTGCCAGCGTTCCGGCGCGTGCCCGCTGTTCGCCAATCCGAACAACAAAGGTGCGAACGCCTCGCGAACCGTCGGCTTCAATCTTGTCGAGATGCTTCCCAAAGAGCACCGCGGTCGCGATCATCCCCCACGGGAGTGTCGCAAGGAGTGCGGTGCTATCAATCGTTCCTGTCGCGGCGAGGTACGTCCCGCCGCCCATGAGCGGACCCCACACAAGGAGGACGGAGAGCTCACCAAGGCCACGACGCTTCAGGCGAAGCGGCGGATCGGTGTAACCCCACGAGAGGATGAGCCCAGCAACTGCGAAGAGTCCAAGCATCAGGTCGGCGCGCATCACCATCGTGAATCCGCCGAGCAGCGCCCCGAGACCCGTAAGAATCGCGATGACCGTAAGGAGCGTCCGGCTCGACATCGCACCAGAGGCGATCGGATGTGGCGAATAGTCGGCACGTGGATAGCCAGGACGATCGAGTCCGTCCTTGTAGTCGCGCCAGTCGTTCGCAAGATTGTTCGCCGCATGGGCAAGGTTTGCGCCGAGGAAGGCGGCGAGTCCGAGGAGGAGGCCGCTCACGCCAGTGGCGGTATCGCTGATTGTGCCGCGCCACCAGGCGTAGAGGAGTCCCTGCCCTGCACCAACAATGGTGAGTGGGAGAACGGAGGCGCGGGTGAGCAGAAGTGCACGAGCGAGTACTGGCATGGTGCGCCAATCAACACCTTCTGGGGCGGACTGCCGAAGGAGGACGGAGGCGTACGTGCGAAGTCCCATAGGGGTATTCTGCCGCGTTTCTGAAAAGTCTGCCCTATGCGCTCCCCTATGCGGCTGGAAGTGCCTCGCCTTCAGTCAGTAGGTCGAAGCGAACCGCTGCGGCGCCGACACGTCCACGAATTGCGGCGGGGAAACTTGGATCCCACGCGACACCTGTGCGGATCTCCATCGGCAACTGCTGCGCCCCTCCCGCCTGCGGGATGTAGACGACCACCTTCGTCCCACCAGGTCGTGCGCGGAGTTCTGACTTGACCACCTCCATGGCACGGATCGTCTCCTCTACCGATTGGCCAGCGGTGAATCGGATGTGCAGCGCAGCACCAGGCGGCGCTTCGACAGGATCAGCCGAAGCCTCTGCTTGCGGGACAACGGCGAGTGGTGGAGCAACCTCTCCTTCGCGCTCCTCTGGAACGAGGCCGCGTGGCAGTGCACCAGCTGGTGCGGTACTACGTGGTGGGTAGCGTCGCGGGCCACTGCTGCTCGTTGCAAGGTGTGCCGCAATCCCCTCTGGCGTCAGCTGCTGCGCCTCCTCCCACGGGAGGACCGCCTCGCAGATGATCGACCAGGTCTCGCCACGCAACTCTGCACGACCTGCAACGAGGAGCGCCTCCCCTTCAACCCAGGCGGAGCGCGTCGCCTCCCACGTCTTCGGGAAGGCGACCACCTCAATGCTCCCTGTTAGATCCTCAACGGTGAGAATCCCCATCGCCGCCCCCGCCTTAGTGACGAGCGTCCGAACGTTCGTGACGATCGCGCCAAGTACGACGCGCTCTTCGCTCGGCACATCTTCGCCAAAGTCACCAACGAACCCACTGACGTATGGCGCAAGGACTGGTGCCAGCGCATTCATCGGATGATCTGAGAGGTAGACGCCGAGTAGCTCTCGCTCCCAGCGGAGTCGCTCACGCGTTGGCGCCTCAGCGGCGCTCGGCAGCTTCACCGCAACGGTTGATGCGAGTCCTGGGGAAGAGTCAAACAACGACACCTGGCCCGCGGCACGTTCACGTTGCACGCTTGTTCCGGCGGAGAGGGCATCATCCAGCGCAAGGAGGAGCTGTGCTGGGTGGCCAAACTTCTGCAGTGCACCAACCTTTGCGAGCGCCTCAAAGACGCGCTTGTTGGCGAGTCGCAAATCGATGCGCTCACAGAGATCTTGGAGGCTACTAAAGTCACCGCCCGCTGTGCGCGCGTTGACGATTGACTCCACCGCACCAGCACCAACATTCTTGATCGCGAGGAGACCGAAGCGGATCGCGCCCCCTTCTGGCTCAAAGTCGAGCTGCGAGCGCTCAACGTCGGGTGGCAAGATCTCAATCCCGAGACGGCGGCATTCGGCGATCGCGCTCGCCACCTTGTCCTCCTTATTGCGGAAGGCGTTGAGGACGCTCGTCATGTACTCCACGGTGTAGTTCGCCTTCAGGTAGGCGGTCTGGTAGGCGATCATTCCGTAGCAGGTGGCGTGCGCCTTGTTAAAGCCGTAGTTGGCAAACGGCTCGAACGCCTGGAAGACCTGCTCGATCACGCTTCGTGCTACGCCACGCTCAGCGGCGCTCGTGATGAACTCCTGCTTCAACCCCGCCAGCACGTCCTCCTTCTTCTTTCGCACCGCGTAACCGAGCGTGTCGGCCTTCGGACCAGAGAAGCCGCCGAGCGCCGATGCCGCCGCCATGATGTCCTCCTGATAGACGAAGACGCCGTAGGTGCGCTTCAAGAACGGCTCAAGGAGTGGATGGAGATAGGTGACAGGCTCCGTTCCGTGTTTGCGCCGAATGTACGAGGGGATGTTCGCCATTGGCCCCGGTCGGTAGAGCGCCACCATCGCGGCGAGATCGAAGACGCTCGTTGGGCGGAGCTCTTTGATGTAGCGGCGCATCCCAGCCGACTCGAGCTGAAAGATGCCGCTCGTCTCGCCCGACGCGAGGAGGGCGAACGTCTTCGCATCGTCGAGCGGGATCGTGTCGAGGTCAATCGCAACACCGTAGGTCGCCTTGATCCGATCCACCGCCGTGCGCAAGATCGTCAGGTTTGCCAGACCAAGGAAGTCGAACTTGAGGAGCCCGAGCGCCTCAACGCCATGCATCTCAATCTGGGTCATCACCCCTTCCGAGTTCGTTGCGCGCTGCAGCGCCATGATCTCGGTGAGCGGCTCGCGACTGATCACTACGCCAGCCGCGTGGGTGGAGGCGTTGCGCACCACACCTTCGAGCTGCTCTGCAAGGTTGACGAGCGGCGCATAGTCCGAGCTTTCCGCGAGCGCCTTGAAGTCGGAGTCCTTGCGCGCCTGGCTGAGCGTTGTGCCGAGTTTGTCTGGGACCGCCTTCGCCAGGCGGTCAACATCGCCATAACTCTTCCCTAGGACGCGACCGACATCACGGATCGCGGCGCGTGCCGCCATTGTGCCGAAGGTGATGATCTGCGCGACCTGGCTCTCGCCGTACTTCTGCGCAACGTAGCGGATCACCTCTTCGCGGCGACCATCCTCAAAGTCAATATCAATATCTGGCATCGTCACGCGGTCCTCATTCAGGAAGCGCTCAAACGGAAGGTCGTAATGCAACGGATCTACTGGCGTGATGCCGAGCGCGTAGGTCACGATTGAACCTGGCGCGCTCCCTCGGCAGGTGGTGGCAATCCCCTGCTCGCGTGCGAATCGAACGAAGTCGGCAACGATCAGGAAGTAAGCGCCGTAGCCCATCTTCAAGATCACGCCGAGCTCGTACTCAAGCCGTTCACGTGCCGCGGCAGACGGAGTCCCGTAGCGGCGAAGCAGCCCGAGCTCGGCCTCCTTCCGCAACCAACTCTCAACTGTTTCGCCCTTCGGCACCTCCACGTCCGGCATGCGCGGCTGTCCGAGCGTCAGATTGAAGTCGACCGCTTCACTGATGGCGCGTGTATTAAGCAGCAGGTCCGGACGATCTGGGAAGAGCGCCGCCATCTGCGCTGGGGACTTCAGGTAGAACTCGCCGCTGTTAAAGCGCATGCGGCCAGGAGTCTCAAGGTTGCTTGCGGTGCCGATACAGAGAAGGACGTCATGCGCCTCTCGCTGTTGCGCGCGGACGTAGTGAAGATCGTTCGTCAGGACGAGTGGGAGTCCAACCTCAGGTGCGAGCTTGAAGAGCTGCTCGTTCAGTCGCTTCTGCTCTGGGAGGCCGTGATCCTGCACCTCAAGGTAGAAGCGATCCTTGCCGAAGATGTCGCCGTAACGCCCCGCAAGCGCACGCGCATGCTCCCAGTCATCAACCTCAAGGGCACGCGCGATCTCACCGTTCAGGCAGCCGGAGAGTCCGATCAGCCCTTCGGAATACTTCGCGAGGTGATCAAGATCGATGCGCGGCTTGTAGTACATGCCATCAAGGTGCGCGTCGGTGACGAGACGACAGAGGTTGCGATAACCGACTGCGTTGGTGGCGAGTAAGACGAGGTGGAAGGGCTGCTGGTCTGCCTTCCCCTCCTTGTCGCCCATGCCGCGACGCGCAACGTAGGTCTCCACGCCGATGATCGGCTTGATCCCACGCTTCGTCGCCGCCTGGACAAACTGCACTGTCCCGTAGAGGGCGCCGTGGTCAGTTATGGCGATGGAGTCCATGCCGAGCGCCTTCGTCTCGTCCATGAGCGCATCGATCTTGCTCATGCCGTCGAGCAGGCTGAACTCGGTGTGGACGTGGAGATGGGTGAAGTCGGGCTTCTTGCTCACGGGGGGAGTCTACCGAGCGCGTAGGATTAGCCGATGGATGAGCGCGAACGAGCGAGGATCAGGGCGGCGATCGACGCCGCAGAGGGGGGCGGCGGCGTGCCCCCCGCCTCAGACGAGCAGCTCCGCACCCTCCTCGCTGGGAGTCGCACCATCGCCGTTGTTGGCGCTTCACCGAAACCTGACCGCCCCTCGCACGGCGTCCTGCTCGCCCTTCAAGCTGCTGGCTGGCGCATCCTCCCAGTGAACCCCGCCTCACAGGCGCTGGCCGACGGAGTTGCTGGACTCCCCTGCTATCCGAACCTTGCCAGCGCAGCCGCGTCACTTCCGGAGGGCCAACGCATTGATCTCGTTGATGTCTTTCGGCGTTCAGAAGATTGCGCCGACGTGACGCGGGAGGCGATCGCAGCTGGCGCGGGGGCGATCTGGTTGCAACTCGGCATCATCAGTCCGGAGGCTGCAGCGCTCGCCGCAGAGGCGGGCATCCCGTTCGTCCAAGACCGTTGCACCGCGATCGAGGTGCAGCGCTTAAGGATTGCTGGTCCGAGCGTTTAGCGAGCAGCTAGCGGAGCGGCGGGAAGAGGGCGAGCGCAATCCCAACGATGGAGGCGACGCCGACACCGGCGAGGCGCTTCAGCCGTGAAACGATCAGCTGCCCCTCAAGGCGATCGAGAACGTCAGGTCCGGCACCAGGCGCACCGCGCCACTCGCTGTAGCGCTTTGCTCCGCCAACACGCGTCTGATGGAGTTGGTACTGCGTGAGCAGCGGCGGAAGTTGACGCGCGAGATAGAGGAGGCCAGCCACCCCAAAGCCTCCGGTGACAAGGCGAACGATATCGAGCATATCAGCGATCGAGTGCCGCGCGAATGAGTTCGCCAAGGAGCGCCGCGTCGCCACGCCCCTTGCTCGCCTTCATCGCCTGACCAACGAGGAAGCTCACCGCCTGCTGCTTCCCCGCCTTCCAGTCGGCGATCGCTTGTGGATTCGCTGCGATGACGTCAGCGATGATGCTCTCCAGTGCACCCGTATCACTGATCTGGCCAAGGCCACGTGAGGCGATCACCTCGCGAATGTTGAGCGGCGTCGTGATCATCTCAGCGAAGAGTGTCTTCGCGGTAGTGCCGTTGATCTCCTTGTTCGCAACGGCAGCGACAAGCACAGCAAACTGGACTGGATCAGGATCGGCAGCTCCCTCTTTCGCCACGCGCAGGTATTCGCCGCTCACCCAGTTCGCAAGCAGCTTCGCGTCGAGCCCCTGCTGTGCAGCGCGTGCCGCCTCAAAGAGGGCGGCGGCGCGTGGCTCGGCAACCAAGACGCTCGCGTCATATTCGGTGAGCCCGAGCTCGCTGACATAACGCGCGCGGCGCGTTCCTGGGAGCTCAGGGAGCCCGGCAACGATCGCGGCGAGCCAGGCGGGGTCAATGTCGAGTGGCGGGAGGTCCGGCTCAGGGAAGTAGCGGTAGTCGTGCGAATCCTCCTTGATGCGCATCGTGTAGGTGGTCTCACTCCCCTCGTCCCATCCACGCGTCTCTTGCGTGATCGTTCCCCCCGCATCTAGCACTTCGGCCTGGCGCGTCATCTCATAGGCGATCGCTCGCTCAACGGAGCGGAACGAGTTCATGTTCTTCACCTCAACCCGGAGCCCGAACGGTGCGTCGCTTGATGGCCGAAGTGAGATGTTCGCCTCCACGCGCATCTGGCCGTTCTCCATCTCAGCGTCCGCCGCGCCGATCGTGCGCAGGAGGAGACGGAGCTCCTCTGCATAGCGGCGCGCCGTCTCGCCATCCCGAATGTCTGGTTCTGTGACGATCTCAAGGAGGGCGACGCCAGAGCGGTTGTAATCGATGAGGCTCGCCCGCGTGCCGTCGGCCCCCTTCTCATGGCGCAGGCGCGCTGTGTCCTCCTCTAGGTGTGCGCGTCGGATCCGCACGGAGCCAGCGCCAGCACTCGTGGTGACAGGGATGCTGCCGTGCTCCGCAAGCGGCAGGTCGAGCTGGCTGATCTGATAGCCCTTCGGCAGGTCTGGGTAGAAGTAGTTCTTCCGATCCCAGCGTGTCGTTGCGGGACTCTTGGCGCCGATCGCGACGCCCACAGCGAGCACCTTCTCAATGGCGATACGGTTCGGCACAGGCAGGGCGCCTGGGAGGCCGAGGCAGGTTGGGCAGGTGCGCGTATTTGGCGCGTCACCCTCTGCAGGGATCGCGCAGGGGCAGAACATCTTGGTTGCGGTGCGTAACTGCACATGGATCTCAATGCCGATGACCGCCTCCCAACTCATACGGCAGCCTCCTTCAACGAGGCGACAAAGCGTCCAATGCGAACGAGCGCCTCGCGCAACTTCTCCTCTGAAACGGCGTAGCAGATGCGCACATGGCCACGACCACTTGCGCCAAATGCTGAACCGGGAATCACCGCAACTTGCTCCTCTTGGAGTAGGCGCTCGGCGAACTCCTCATCACTGATGCCGAGCGACGAGATATCTGGGAAGGCGTAGAAGGCACCCTTCGGTGCGCCAGTCGGCAGCTTCAGTGCGGCGAGTCCATCCAGGACGATGCTGCGTCGGCGTGCATATGCGGCACGCATCTCTTCGAGCGCAGGCTCACCGTTGCGAAGTGCTTCAAGCGCAGCGTCCTGTGACGGCGTCGGTGCGCTCATGATTGCGTACTGGTGAATCTTCACGAGACCGGCAACGATCTCCGCCGGCGCGCAGAGGAAGCCCACACGCCACCCAGTCATCGCGTAGGACTTTGAGAAGCCGCCGATCAGAATCGTGCGCTCCTTCATTCCCGGATAAGCAGAGATCGCGCGGTGCGCTGGTCCCTCATAGACGAGACGGTCGTAGATCTCGTCACTGATCACGAGTAGGTCCTGCTCCACTGCAATGCGCGCGAGTTCGGCGCGCGTTGTCTCGTCAAGCGTTGCGCCGGTGGGATTCGCCGGATAGCCGAGGAAGAGCGCCTTCGCCCCTGGCGCCGCCGCAGCAACAGCGGTCGTGTCCAGGCGCCAACCATCGCTCGCGCTCGTTGGGATTGAACTCACCTCGCCACCGGCGAAGATCACGGCGGGGAGATAGGCAACGTACGAAGGCTCCGGAAGGATGAGGATCTCTCCAGGATTGATCGTGCCGCGAATTGCGAGGTCAACCGCCTCGGACGCGCCGATCGTGACCACGATCTCGGTCGCCGGGTCATAGCGCACACCCGATCGCTCAAAGATCTTGTCGGAAATCGCGGCGCGCAGCTCAGGCGTTCCGTAGTTTGACGTGTAGTGCGTGCGACCGGCGCGGAGGCTGCTGATTGCCGCCTCCGTGATGTGGCTCGGCGTATCAAAGTCTGGCTCGCCAACGCCGAGGCTAATGACGTCCTTCATCTGCGCGGCGATATCGAAGAATCGACGGATGCCAGATGGTGGCACCGCGTGCACGCGATCGGCGAGGGTGCGCTTTGCGAAGTCGCTCATGCGGCGCCTCCGAGTGCGGCAAGGTCGGTGGGATCCTGGTCGCGCCACGGCGCGTTGGCGCTGAGCGCCTCATAGCCTGCGGCGATGGAGAGGAGCCCCACCTCGCTCCATGGTGCGCCGATCAGTTGCAAGCCGACGGGGAGCCCCTCGGAGAGCCCGCACGGGGTGCTGAGTCCAGGGAGGCCCGCCATATTCGTCGGGATCGTGCAGGCATCAGCCAGATACATCGCGACTGGGTCGCTCATCTTCGCGCCAAACTTCCATGCCACCGACGGGCTCGCAGGTGCCACGATCGCGTCGTAGCCCGCCGCCCAGATGCGATCGAAGTCGCGAGCAATCAAGGTGCGCACCTTCTGCGCCTTCAGGTAGTAGGCGTCGTAAAAACCTGCAGAGAGCGCATACGTACCGAGCATGATGCGTCGGCGCACTTCAGGACCGAAGCCACGACCGCGCGTGGCGAGATAGCCGTCGAGGAGATCGCCACCACCGTGCTTTGATGCGCCGTAGCGAATCCCGTCGTAGCGCGCCAGGTTCGCGGAGGCCTCAGCTGGGGCAACGATGTAGTAGGTGGCGAGCGCATGCTCTGTGGTCGGTAGGCTCACCTCATCGATGACCGCGCCCGCTGACTGCAGTGCGGCAACTGCGGCACGCACCGCCGCCTCAACGCCAGGTTCCATCCCCGCCACGAAGTACTCCTTCGGCAGGGCGAAGCGCTTCCCCTTCAGCGCGCTTGCCGCCTGATCCCCTTGCGGAAGATTGAGCAGAGCGGCATCAACTGGTGTTGCGGAGCTCGTTGCGTCGCGCGAATCGGATCCTGCAATGGCGTGAAGCAGCAGTGCCGCATCCTGCGCGCTACGAGCGAACGGCCCGATCTGGTCAAGCGATGAGGCAAACGCAACGATGCCGTAGCGCGAGACGCGGCCGTACGTTGGCTTCATGCCAGTGATGCCAGTAAGGCTCGCTGGCTGACGGATTGAGCCGCCCGTGTCACTGCCGATGCTGAGCGGCGCATGCAGAGCCGCCACCGCTGATGCTGATCCCCCAGACGAACCTCCTGGTACGCGTTCGCGATCCCACGGATTCACCGTTCGCCTGTAGGCGCTGAACTCCGTGGAGGAGCCCATCGCGAACTCGTCCATATTCGTCTTCCCAAGGATCAGTGCGCCGGCCGCCTTGAGCTTGGCGGCGATCGTTGCGTCATACGGACTGATGTAGCCCTCAAGGATCTTGGAGCCAGCGGTGGTTGGCGTACCGATCATGTTGACGAGATCTTTCAGCGCCACAGGGACACCGAGGAGTGGTGGGAGCGCATCGAGTGCTGCCGCCCCAGAGGTGCGCGCCGCAGCGTAGGTGACATCCGCGGCCGCAGCCTCTTTCCGCACCTCATCACCGCGAAGATGTAACCAGGCGCCGAGCGCAGCATCTTCACGTGCGATCGCAGCAAGGAGCGTCTCTACCGCCTCAACTGACGTGAACTCACCGCTGCGATATCCGGTGCGGAGTTGCGTAGCGGTGGCGCGACGAAGGTCGGCGCTCATCCGTCCGCCTCCTCGCTGAGGATCGCCTGGACGCGAACAAAGTCGCCACTCCGTGACGGTGCGTTCTGTAGTGCCTCATCTGCAGAGAGAGAGGGGCGCGGCGTATCGTCGCGAAGTGGCATCGGCTGGACGATCGTCTGCGCGCTCGCAGGAACGCTCGACGTGTCCACCTCAGCGAGTCGAGCCCACTGCTCAAGAATGAGATTGAGGTCGCCCTGCAGCTTCTCCACCTCGCCGCTTGTCAGCCCGAGGCGCGCAAGGGCGGCGACCTTCTCGACCTCGGCGCGGGTGAGTTTGCTCATGCGGGAATTCTACTCGCCCGTGGCAGACGCCCCGAGAAGAGCGAGGAAGCCCGCCTCGTCCACGATGCGAACGCCGAGTCGCTCCGCATCGGCACGCTTACTCCCCGCCTTCTCCCCCGCTACCAAGAGGGTGGTCTTTGAGGTGATGGCGTCCGCCACGACCCCGCCAGCGGCACGGATCCGATCCTGTGCTTCGCGACGACTGAGACCTGAGGCTACGAGTGTCCCAGTCACCACCACCAGCTCGCCACTCAGTGGCCCACCTCCGCCCGCCGCTACACGTGCGACGCTTGAGTTCAGCGTCACGCCAACCTCAATCAGATCGTTGAGCGCGCTCCGAGTGCCACTGCCGGCGAAGTAGCTGACGATGCTTTCGCCCACGACGGCACCGACGCCACTCACACTTGTCAAATCTTCCACTGTCAGCCCGCGAAGCGTTGAGGCGACACGGCTGCTCCAGTCTGCACCTGGAGCGACACGTCGCGAGAGCTCCAGCGCAAGATCCCGTGCCGTCGTCTCGCCAACATGACGGATGCCGAGCGCCACGAGGACGCGCCAGAGCTCCTGCTCCTTGCGTCGCTCCAACTCACGGAGCACGTTATCGATGCGATTCGCACTCCCCTTCTTTGCGTTCGCGGCAACGCTCCCCATGCGATCGAGGCCGTCGAGGTCACCTGCGGTGAGCGTGAAGAGGTCGGCGAGTCGGCGAACTCGGCCGCGGTCAACAAGCTGCTGAAGCAGCTTCTCGCCGAGCCCCTCAATGTCCAGCGCGCCGCGACCAACGGCATGGCGGAGCCCCTCAAAGACTTGCGCCTCACACCAGGGGTTCGGGCAGCGATGGCGCACCTCATCGCGCACAACCTCACCGCTGCATGAAGGGCAGCGCGTCGGCATCTGGAACTCTGCCAGCACACCGCGCCGCTTTTCGGGGAGGCTACGCACCACCTCTGGGATCACATCGCCCGCCTTCTGCAGGATCACCACGTCACCAATGCGCACGTCCTTGCGGCGAATCTCGTCGATGTTGTGCAGGGTTGCGCGACGAATCGTTGAACCAGCGAGCAGCACCGGCTCCATCTCAGCGACCGGCGTCAAGTAGCCGGTGCGTCCAACCTCAACGGAGATGTTGAGCAACATTGTTGTCACCTGCTCAGGCGGGAACTTATAGGCGGTCGCCCACTTCGGCGAGCGCGAGATGAAGCCGAGCGCCTCTTGATCCTCCACGCGATCCACCTTGAGCACTGCACCATCCGTCTCGTAGGAGAGATCGTGCCGCTTCTCCTCCCACTCAGCGAGGAAGGTAGCCGCCCCTTCGGCGTTAAGGCCAGCGCGCGCGTTGCGTTCGGTTGGGAGGCCGAGCCCGTCAAGCCTCTGCAGCGCGGCACTCTGCGACGCCGGCTGTGGATCGCTAAAGAGCTGATATGCGAAGAAGGCGAGCCTTCGCTCTGCGGTGATGCGTGGATCCTTCTGGCGGAGTGATCCGGCGGCCGAGTTACGCGGATTGGCGTAGAGCTGCAGCCCCTCCTCTTCGCGCACCGCATTAAGCGCGGCAAACGCCTCCTTCGGCATGTAGACCTCACCGCGCACTTCGGCGTCAATCGGTTCGCTCAGTTGCTGCGGGATCACGCTGATCGTGCGCACGTTCGCCGTCACATCCTCACCCGTTGAGCCATCACCGCGCGTTGCCGCGCGCGTCAGGAGGCCACGCTCGTAGCGCAGGCTGATCGCAAGCCCATCAATTTTCAGCTCCGCAACGAGTTCTGGTTCGCGCCCACCGAGCCCCTTTGCAGCGCTCGCCACAAAGGCGGCAACCTCTTCTGGCGAGAAGGCGTTGGAGAGGCTGAGCATCGGACGCTCATGGCGCACCTCGCCGAGCTGCCCGCCGCTCTCTCGTGGACCGACGCGCTGTGTTGGCGAATCTGGCGTCTGCAGTTCAGGGTGCTCCGCCTCCAACTGCTCCAGATCGCGGCGGAGTGCATCGTATGCGACGTCTGGCATGCGCGGTGCGTCGGCAACGTAATAGTCACGATCGGCGGCGTTGATCTGCGCCACAAGTTCCGCATGTCGCTTTGCGCCGGCCGCCGTCACCTTCGCCATCAGACGATCTCCAATCCGGCGATGCTCGCGGCGAGCGTCTTGACACCGACGCCAACAAAGGCGATCGTCACCTCTTCATCGCTACGCGTCAGTTTAGAGGTGACCACGATGCCGCTTCCGAAGCGGGGATGCTGCACACGATCGCCATCGCGGAAGTAGCGCTCCCCAGGAATTCGGACGCGTGCCGGCGTGGTGCGGCGCTCAGGAAGTGCCTCAGCTGTGTCGCTCTCATGAGCGCCTGGCTCCAGCGGTCGCCCGTTCGCCCACGGTGGGATTCGACCAACAGGTCGCGTCAGCGGTGCGCCGTCGTGATCTGGATCGTCGCCAGCGTCATCGACGCCCTCATCAAATCCGTCGCCCTCTCCTGGCAGGCGTAGCGACCCTGAACGTGCCCCAGCTCCATACGCGCGCCGCCGCGCCTCAAGGTCACGGCTCGGCGTGAATTCACCTGCAGGCGCACCAGGCTCGCCGCTCCCCTCACGCCACGACTCGCCGCCAGCGAAGCCGGCGCGCGCAGAACGGAATCCTGCAACGCCACGACCGAATCGTGTCGCCCCACCCGAGCGTGGATCCTCATCGTTTGCAACCTCGAGCAGCTCCTCTGGAATTTCTGCAAGGAAGCGCGATGGCACACCGTCACCGTCACCCCAACCACGTCGAATTGCATAGCTCAGTGTCAGGCGACGCTTTGCGCGTGTAATGCCGACGTAGCAGAGGCGACGCTCCTCCTCCATCTGCTCTTCGTCCATCAGCGCGCGACTGTGCGGGAAGAGCCCCTCCACGAGCCCTGAGATGAAGACGGTCGGCCACTCGAGCCCCTTCGCCGCATGCAGCGTGATCAGCGTGACGCGCTCGGTCCCCTCCTCCAACGAATCCTGGTCCGCAACGAGCGCCGTCTCTTCAATAAAACGATCAAGCGCGTCGAGTGGTTCAAGCTCAAGGAAGCGCCCCGCAATCCCGCGCAGCTCCAGTAGGTTCGCCCAGCGCTCCTCCCCCTCCACCCCCTCCGACGCAAGGTGCGCGCGGAGGCCCGTCTCGCTGTAGACCGCGTCGAGCAGCTCAGGGAGATGGATCAGCGTCAGTCGTGAACGAAGGCGTGCGATCACATCGGCAACGCCAGCGAGCGCGGTGCGCGCACGCGAAGAGATGCCCGCTACCTCTCCACGCCCCGCCGCGGCGATCACGAGACCGAATGAGATCCCGTCTGGCGCATCAGCGTGTGGCGCAGCGGCGGCGCGCAGGAGGTCCACCGTCTTCTCGCCAATCCCGCGCGGTGGCACGTTGATGATGCGCTCATACGAGATGCGATCCGTATCGCTGCGCAAGACACGCAGCCAAGCGAGCGCATCCTTCACCTCGCGGCGCTGATAGAAGCGCGTCCCACCGATCAGCTGATATGGAATCGATGCGCGCAGGAGCGCCTCTTCAATAGCGCGTGACTGCGCATTGGTGCGGTAGAGAATGGCAATCCCGCCGAGCGCCTCGGGT
Organism: Candidatus Limnocylindrus sp.; assembly: GCA_044343985.1. Classification (GTDB taxonomy): domain Bacteria; phylum Chloroflexota; class Limnocylindria; order Limnocylindrales; family Limnocylindraceae; genus Limnocylindrus. The sequence continues at coordinate 28,456 of JBIJDR010000001.1, read as the reverse complement.
GACTCCGCCGTCTCTCCGCGCTTCGGCTTCCGTGGCGAGGCATGCTCCTCAATGCGACGCACAATCCACGCCGCCTCATCCTCTTGATCAAAGCCGCCGTACACGGGAATCGGGAGCCCACCAGCCTGGTCAGTCCAGAGCTTCTTCGCCTTGCGGCCAAGGTTGTTGGAGACCACCCCATGTGCCGCATCCAAGATTGACTGCGTTGAGCGGTAGTTCTGCTCGAGCGCAATCACCTCGGCCTTCGGCCAGTCACGCTCAAAGTCCAAAATGTTGCGAATGTCTGCACCGCGCCACGAATAGATGGACTGATCGTCATCACCAACCACACAGAGATTGCCGTGCCCCGCGGCGAGCTCACGAATCCAGGCGTACTGGATACGGTTCGTATCCTGATACTCATCAACGTGCAGGTACTCCCACTTGGTGCGATACCGCTCGGCGACCGCTGGCGCCTCCTGCAGCAGGCGGAGTCCTTCAATAAGGAGATCATCAAAGTCGAGCGCATCGAGACGCTTTAGCTCCTTCGCGTAGCGACGCGCAAAGCCGGCAATGAGCCGCTCATGGTGCGTCACCGCCTGGTCCTCCATCTGGTCAGGGGTGAGACCGTCGTTCTTGGCGCGACTGATCGCGCCAAGGATCAGGCTCGGCTTTGTTGAGCCAGTGGCGGGGAGGTCATCCTCTTTCAGGAAGCCCTTGATCACGCGCGCCTGGTCATCAGCGTCGTAGATTGCAAACTCTTTCGGCAGGCCGATCGCCTCACCATCGCGTCGCAACATGCGGACGCAGAGGCTGTGGAAGGTCCCCATCGCAACATCACGCGCACGCTGGCCGATCATCCCCTCCAAGCGATCGCGCATCTCCGCCGCCGCCTTGTTCGTGAAGGTCACCGCTAAGATGCGCCATGGCGCCACCCCTTCGTGATCAATTAGCCAGGCGATTCGATGCGTGATGACGCGCGTCTTCCCTGAGCCAGCGCCTGCCAAGACGAGGAGCGGCCCCTTCGTAGTGGTGACGGCGCGACGCTGCACCTCGTTGAGTGGTCCAAGGACGCGCGCTTCGACCGCTACTGCCGCCTCGCCCTCGGCCACTCGGTGGCGCGTGGGGGTGGTTTGTAGCGGGGCGTCAGCGGTGGGATCTGAGGGGAGGCTCACCGGTTGATTCTACCGCCCACACCTCACGCGCCAGTCTCGGCGTGCCCCCAACGCCCCTTGAGCCAGAAGTGAGCGGAGATAGCGCGAGGGCCCCCAGCCGTGCTGGGAGCCCTCGCAGATCTGCGAAACGATCAGAGACTAGAAGTCCATCTCTCCACCATGGGCGTGACCACCAGGGGATGCAGACTCCTTCTTCTCTGGGATGTCGCTCACCACCGCTTCGGTGGTAAGTACCATTGCCGCAACGGACGCTGCGTTCTGAAGAGCGGAGCGGGTCACCTTTGCGGCGTCCACGATCCCCTTCTCGAACATGTCGACCATCGTGTCAGTGGCGGCATCGAAGCCGGTGCCACGCTTCGCCTTCAGGATCGCCTCGATCACCACGTCGCCTCGGGCGCCCGCGTTCTCAGCGATCTGTCGGGCTGGCGCTTCAAGTGCGCGTCGGACAATGTCCACGCCAACCTGCTCGTCGCCTTCAAGCTTCAACTTGTCTAGTGAGGAGCGTGCCTGCAGGAGCGTGGTCCCACCACCAGCGACGATCCCCTCTTCAACGGCCGCGCGGGTCGTTGAGAGCGCATCTTCGATGCGGTGCTTCTTCTCCTTGAGCTCAACCTCAGTTGCGGCACCCACCTTGATCACGGCGACGCCGCCGGAGAGCTTGGCGAGACGCTCCTGGAGCTTCTCCTTGTCGTAGTCCGACGTGGTCTCTTCAATCTGGGCCTTGATCTGCGCCATGCGCGCCTTGATCTCGGCCGGCTTGCCAGAGCCATCCACGATTGTGGTGTTGTCCTTTGACGAGACAACGCGACGTGCGGAGCCGAGATCCTCGGCGGTCACGCTGTCCAGCTTTCGGCCGACCTCTTCCGAGATCACCGTGCCGCCAGTGAGCACCGCAATGTCGCGGAGCATCTCCTTGCGTCGGTCACCAAATCCTGGCGCCTTCACCGCAAGCACCTGCACGGTGCCGCGGATCTTGTTCACCACGAGTGTGGCGAGTGCCTCACCGTCAACGTCCTCTGCGACGATCAAGAGTGGTCGACCGGTGCCGACCGCCTTCTCGAGTGCAGGAAGTGCATCCTGAACTGCAGAGATCTTCTTATCGGTAATGAGGATCGCTGGGTTGTCCAGCTGCGCCTCCATACGATCTGCATTGGTAACGAAGTACGCGGAGATGTAGCCGCGATCGAACTGCATCCCCTCCGTGTACTCCTTGTCGAGGCCGAGCGACTGGCCCTCCTCAACGGTGATCACGCCGTCCTTGCCGACCTTCCCCATCACTTCAGCGATAAGTTCGCCAACGCTTGGGTCTGCGGCGGAGATGGAGGCAACCGCGGCGATCTGCTCGCGTGTCTCCACCTTGCGGGAGTGCGCCTTGATCTCTGCAACAACGGCGGCGACCGCCTTGTCGAGTCCGCGCTTGATCACCATTGGGTTTGCACCCGCGGCAACGTTGCGAAGGCCCTCAGTGACGAGCGCCTGACCGAGCACCACCGCGGTGGTGGTGCCGTCACCGGCAACATCGTCCGTCTTGGTGGCAACTTCCTTGAGCAGCTGCGCGCCCATATTCTCAAAGTGATCTTCGAGCTCAATGTCGCGTGCAATGGTCACACCGTCATTGGTGATGGTTGGTGCGCCGAACTTCTTGTCCAGCACCACGTTGCGACCCTTTGGGCCGATCGTGACCTTTACCGTGTCGGCGAGCTTGTCGATCCCGCGCTTAAGCGCGCGACGTGCCGCCTCGTCAAATACAACCTGCTTTGCCATTCTGCCCCTCTACTTTCTTGCTCTACTTACTACTGCTGAATAACTCAGTTATTCGACGACCGCGAGGATATCCTTCGCGCCGACGATCAGGTACTCGGCGCCGTCGAGCTTGAACTCGGTGCCGGCGTACTTCGCGTGGAGGACGCGATCCCCCACCTTCACGTCGATCGGCTCACGCTTCCCATCATCAAGGATGCGGCCTGGACCAACGGAGACGACTTCGCCCTCTTGTGGCTTCTCCTGCGCCGTGTCCGGAAGGATGATGCCGCTCGCCGTCTTCTCGTCGCGCGGGACCGGCTTGACGACGACTCGGTCGCCGAGGGGTCGGAGTGATGCCTTCTTCGCCATGGTGTTTGACCTCCTGCTAGGCAGCTTGGCGCTCGCCCGCTGCGATGCTCACAGCGCGCACTGCTCGTGCGCTTGCTGCGATGTTAGCACTCTCCCCTGCCGAGTGCCAACACCACGCTCAGTCTGAGCGTGGCCGGTGACGCGGAAAGGCACGGTCGTAGGTGGCGCTGATCGCCGCCGCGAGATCGTCCACCGCTTCGCCACGACGCTCAGCGATCCAGGTCAACGTGAAGGCGACATTCGCCGGCTCATTGCGACTTGGATCGGGGGCTCCGGGCATCGTCAGCCACGGCGCATCCGTCTCCGTCAGCAGCCGGTCGGCAGGAACCGCTCGAATCCACTCCGCCGTGGCGCGCTCCTCTGGGCGGAAGACGAGTCCAGAGAGCGAGATGAGCCCGCCGAGTGCGAGCCCGTCCTCAATGTAGCCCTGGCTCCCCGACGCGCTGTGCAAGATGAAGGGCGCTCTCCCACCAAACGTGGCGGCACCGCCAGGAGCGCCGATCGGCGACTCCTTGAGTGTCTTGATCAGCTGGCGCTGGGCATCGTCGCCGTCCCCCGCGGAGCGACAGTGGAGGATCAGCGGCTTCCCGAGCTGCACGGCAACCTCAATGTGCGCCTCAAAGTTTGCAATCTGATCTGCGAGCGGCGCGTAGTTGCGTTTTGTATCAATGCCTGTCTCTCCGATCGCCACGATCTCGGGCTCAGCGGCACGCGCCAAAAGGGCGGCACGCTGACTCGCCTCATCTGTGGCGTGATGCGGATGGATCCCGATCGCCGCATCCATCCAGTTGTGCTCGCGCGCAATCTCTACCGCACCCTGCGAACTCGCAACGCTCCATGACGGGATCAGGAGGCGCGTCATCCCAGCATCACGCAGGCGTGCGATCACCTCGCCGCGATCGGCATCAAAGCGGTCGGCCTGCAGATGGCCGTGCGCGTCAGTCAGCGGAGGTCGGCTGCTCATCTGTTTCAAGTCGCGGGAAGAGTGGCACCGGTTCGCCGAGTGCTCCTGTTGCGGCAACGCTCCCCCACCCTCCGAGTGCCGCGCGCGTCTGACCCCCGTGACCAGCGGCGTCATACGGCCACGGGTGACCGAGAAGCGTCCAGATCTTCTCCGCCGTCTCAGGAATCACGGGCGCCGCATAGAGCGCAACGAGTCGACAAGCCTCAAGAAGGTCGCCAAGGACGCCAGCAAGTTGCTCGCGCGCCGCCTCATCTCCACCCTTCGCCGCCTTCGCCAACTCCCACGGCTTCTCCGTATCAACAAATCTGTTTGCCGCACCCACGAACTCCCAGAGTGCGCCGATCCAATGATGCAGCGCGAGCCCCTCCATCGCCGTCTCGCTCTTTTTACGCGCCGACTCCCACTCGGTTGCAAGCGGCGCCGCTGCCGCCGAACGCGGTGCTGGGGCCTCTGCACCGAACGCGCGGCTCGCCATCGTCGTTGCGCGATTCACAAGGTTGCCAAAGTCATTCGCGAGCTCGGAGTTATAGCGACGAATGATCGAGTCCCAGCTCACCTCACCATCGCCATCAAACGGAACCTCGCGCAGCGCAACGAAGCGCGCACCATCCGCGCCGAGCGCTGCAACGGCGCTATTCGGATCGAGGAAGTTGCCGCGGCTCTTACTCATCCGCTCACCGCTCGAGAGGAGCCAGCCGTGCACCCAGATGCGCTTCGGCGCCTCAAGGCCCGCACTCCAGAGCATCGCCGGCCAGAAGACCGAGTGGAATCGATTGATGTCCTTGCCGATGATGTGCAGATCTGCGGGCCACCATGGCGCACCCTTCGGATCCGCTGGGAAGCCGGCGCCAGTGAGATAGTTGATGAGCGCGTCGTACCAGACATAGATCGTTCCAGCGGTTGGATCGCCGCTGCCGTCCGCGTGAAGCGCGCTGCTCCCATCCTCGCGAATCGGGAACGGAATCCCCCAGGTTGCACCCTCACGACTGATGGAGAAGTCTTCAAGACCCTGCCGAATAAATCCGAGCATCTCGTTGCGGCGGTACTCAGGCTGAACAGGCGATGGATCTTGCGTCAGCCAGGCCTCAAGTCGCTCCTGGTAGGCGCTCAGTCGGAAGAACCAGTTCCGCTCCTTGAGCCACTGCAGCGGCACACCGGGATGATTCGGGCAGACGCTCTCGCCCCCCTCTTTCACCACATCGCCTTCAGCGCGGAACCCTTCGTTGGGGCAGTACCAGCCCTCGTACGTGCCGAGATAGATGTCGCCAGCGGCGAATGAGCGGCGCACCATCTCCTGAGCTGCGAGCGTGTGGTCGGCATCGGTGGTGCGAATGAATCGATCTGGGGTGATCAGAAGGAGCGCTTCGCTCTCTTGGAAGAGGGCGACGTTTTTGTCAACGAACGCCTTCGGGGTCAGCCCCTCCTCTTCTGCACGCGCGGCGATATTGACCGAGTACTCATCGGTCCCCGTGAGGAAGCGCACTTCCTCGCCCCCCATGCGTCGCCAACGCGCGATCACATCCGCCCCGATCACCTCATAGAGCGTGTGCAGTCCAGGCTTGTTGTTGGCGTAGGCGATGGCCGTTGTCAGGTAGTACCGCATCGCGTTGGAGTGTCGCACACGATACGCCCGCCGTACGCGGCGAGGGGCACCCTCGCCTGACACGGCGCGGCTGAAGCCCAGGGAGGGACCTTGGGGGCGGTGCCGGGAGAGGAGCTCATATGAACAAGGTGATGCTGGCGGGTCGGATGACCAAGCCGGTCGAGATTAAGTCACTCCCGTCTGGGAGCAAGGTTGCGGTGGGGAGTCTGGCAAGCCACGACTTCCGAGGCGGAGAGGAGCGCACTGAGTTTCACCGCCTCGTCTTCTGGGAGAAGCTCGCTGAGATTGCGGCGGCCCACCTGCAGGCGGGCTCGCTCGTCTCCATAGACGGGCGACTGAAGACTCATGAATGGGAGAGCGAAGGCTCACGACGCTGGATGACGGAGGTCATCGTCAACAGGCTCGAGTTCCTCGGCCCGAAGCCACAGAGCGCGGATCCGGTCGCAGATGGTGCGGAGCCAACGGACCTTGGAGAGGCAGAGTACGGCGAGGAGATCGCGCCAGTGCGCTCCTAGTCGTCGGCGCGACCGAGCGGATCGCCGCCCTCGGTCGCGTCGCCGTGTGCTGCAGCCCAGAGGCGGCGGCGCTCAAGCCCCCACTCTGCTGCAATGCTTCGTATCGCATCACTACGTGATGCGCCCGCGGCAACACGCACCTCTACCGCCGCAAGCGCAGCGGGGTATGCGCCGCCTGCATCTGCAGACGCAGCGACGTCACTCGTCTCTCCAAGCACAATGACAAACTCGCCACGGCCATCAACTTCGCCGCGCTCAACAGCCAACGCAACCTCTTCTAAGCTTCCGCGTCGCACCTCTTCATGTAGTTTGGTCAGCTCGCGACAGAGCGCAACGCTTCGAGTGCCACCACATGCGCTGGCAAGATCACGGAGCGTCTCAAGGACGCGGCCACCCGCTTCATAGATCACGGTTGCTCGTTCATCGGCAGCAATCGCGCCGATCACACGGCGACGATCAGTCCCACCGCGCGGAAGGAAACCCTCAAAGCTCCATCGCGCACCGGTAACGCCAGAGGCGACAAGCGCGGCGAGAACGGCAGATGCGCCAGGGATCGGAATCACTCGAATGCCCGCTGAGATCGCCGCACGAACGAGGTGTTGACCGGGATCGCTAATGAGGGGTGTTCCAGCATCACTGATCAGCGCCAGTGCATCTCCTCGCTTTAAACGTTCGATAAGCGGCAGTGTTCGCTCCACCTCATCAAATCCAGGGAGGGAGATGAGCTCGCTCGTTACGTCAATCGATGACAGGAGCACGCGCGCAACACGCGAGTCTTCCGCGATGATGGCGCGCACCTCCCGCAAGACCGCGATAGCGCGAGGAGAGAGGTCGGCGAGATTTCCGATCGGCGTTGCGACGATGTGCAGCGCGCCAGGCGTTGCACCACCCCCGCGCGCGTCACTCATTTTGAGCGTGGGCTGCGGACGTCGCGCCGCTACGCGGAGATTTTCGGGAAGGGTGGCATCTCGCGCTTAAACTGCGAGCGCGCCATCATCCCCTGCACCTTTGCCACAAGCTCAGCATCAAAGCCGTCAGCAGCAACTGCAGCGGCACTCTTCTTCTGGTCTACGAGGCGGAGAAGGATGCGGTCGAGCGTTGGATAATCAAAGCCCCCCTCCCCTTCGTCGGTCTGCCCTGGCCAGAGATCGGCGCTCGGAGCCTTGGTGAGGATCGCTTCTGGAACGCCAAGGTGCGCAGCAAGCGCACGGACCTGGCTCTTGTAGAGGTCGCCAATCGGATTGATGGCGCACGCAGCATCGCCATGAAGCGTGGTGTACCCGATCATCGCCTCTGTCTTATTCCCCGTCCCCATCACCAGACCGTCGTAGCGCGCAGACTGGTCGTACAGGGTAATCATGCGGAGGCGGGCGGCAATGTTGCCGCGACGAATTGGGCTGAACTCAGCGCCAGCTGGTAGAGCCGCCTCTACGGCGTCGAGCGCCGGGCTGATCTCAATCTCTTCAACGCTACAGCCGAGAGCTGCGGCGACCGCGAGCGCATCGGTCCGAGATGTTGGTGCAGATGTTCGGTACGGCAGTATATAGGTGCGTAGTCGATCCGCGCCGAGCGCATCCGCCGTCAAAAAGCCCACAAGTGCCGAATCAATGCCTCCCGAGAGTCCAAGGATTGCGTTCCTCGCGCCGATCTTCTTGAACTGCTCCTGAATGAAGGTGCGGCAGATGTCCCGCACCACCTCTAGGTCAATGTCCAGCTCGCTTGGGATCTGTACCGCGCCAGCACCACTCATTTGAGCCTCCTTATGCACTGTGTCCATATGCACTGTGCTCAGACGATAATATCAGTTGCTCCAGGATTCAATTGACCATGCGTAGAGCGGACTGTTCACGTCACTCTCTGCTGTTGGCCAGCTGATGCCACTGGAGAGCAACGTATAACCAGCGTCAGCCCAGAGGAGCAGATATGGCCGCTCACTGCGTCGAAGCGCTTGGAACTCAGCGTAGAGAGGAGCGCGCACGCTCTCGCTTGCAGAGCCCAGTCCTTGGCGCAAGAGACTATCCGCGCTTCCGCTCTGCCAGCAGGCAAAGTTCTTCCCCGCTGGCGACTCCTCAGTTGGGCAGGCTGCAGAACTGAAGAGATCACTGTCGTCTGGGTCAAGGCTCCACTGCCAGCTACCGATGTATGCATCAAAATCGTTCGGGTAGCGCAGCCTTGGAAGAATCTCACTCGTATAGGCCTCTGCGGAGACCGTCAAGGAGAAGCCACACTCTGCCGCCTGGTCCGCAATCAGCTGTGCTGCACTGGTCCGAGCACCCTGCCCATCGCGCACAAGGATCGTTGCCTCAAGTCGACTCCCGAGCCTGGCAAAGACTCCATCGCTCTCTTCGGTCCACCCGTCTGTAAGGAGGGAGGCGCGAGCCCCCGCAGTATTACGAACCGCCTCAGGAGGTGCTGACGATTGCACTGCCCATGAGTTCGGCGCAACGGTGCTGCTGATTGGGATCCCACTATCCCCCGCCGCCTCGCTGATAATCGAGGGGAGGTCCACACACGTGCTCAACGCAGTACGCACGATCGCATCGGCGAACGGTCGTCCCGGTCGCATGTTGAATGCAAGGAAGAGGTACCCGCGGGATGAAGGGGCCTTCAGCATCTTCGCGTCGCTGCGCACCTGCAGGCCCGCAACACTTGCCGCGCTGAGATTCGGAATCCAGTCAATTTGCGAGGACTGGAAGGCGCTGATCGCGCCGGCCTGGGTCGCATACCTCGTGACCACGACGCGCTTTATTGCCGGCGCTCCAAGGGCAAACCTACTAAAGCTCTCAAGAGAGAGGCGCTCCCCTGGTGTTCGCTCCGCAAACATATACGGACCAGCGCCAATCGGGATCAGCTGTGCATCAAGCAACGGATAGGCAATCTGAAGTTGACTCTCAGCGGGCGCAAGAAGGTATGACTCTAGCCGCGTCAGGCGACCAAACAGATCCTTCGCATACGCCTCATCATTACGTGCTGCACCCCCCTGAGCGCCTCCGTTTGGCGCGGGGAAGATACGTGGATCTGGAAGTGAGAGGCCCGCCTGGCTCAACGTGCGCTCAAGCTGGGGAATCAGCGGCGCATATTCACAGGGACTCGTCCCAACGACGCCGCAGGAGGTGGCGTCAAGTTCTGCGACAAGGTTCTCTCGCGCCAACGTGATGAGGCTCCGATCCGCCTCCTTGACGCTGTCGCGGAATCGATCAAGCGATCGCTCCAGAGCTGCCTTCGACAGAATTGGAATGGTCAGGCCACGTGTACCCCACGGCGCCCAACTACCAATAAGACGGAACGTCACACGCTGTCCGCCATCAGCCTCAACGGATTCGAGTCGCGTCCGAACGAGGTCGCAGATGTCGGCGGCAAGAGGGCACTGCCCACTCTTTGCCAGTTCATAAGTGAACGCAACATCATCGGAGGTGAGAAGTGAGCCGTCATGAAAGGTGAGCCCTGTCTTCAGCGTGACACTCCAAGTGGTCCCGCCCGCAGAGATCTCAGGCTCATCGTCCGCCAGCAGGGGCTGCGGGCGAAAGGCAGCATCGGGACGGTAGAGGCCAGCCTGAACGAGGCCCCCGACTAGCGCAGACGACTCATCAAGGTATGCCGCGCTGAGGTTAAGCGGCTCATCAACGACCGCAACACGGAGGGTTCCTGCGCTCAGCACCGAGCAGCCGGCGCTTGATGCGACAAGAAGAAGCGTCGCAGTGAAACGGAGGAGCAGCGCGCGACTCATGCGGTCAGCTGGTCGTATCCAGCGGCATCAAGAAGTGCCGCAAGCTCCTCTGTGTTGCTGAGCGCAACCTCAAGGAGCCAGCCTTCGCCGTACGGATCCGCATTGACGGTCTCCGGAGCGCTCGCAAGTTGCTCGTTGCGCGCCACCACGCTGCCAGAGATCGGACTGAAGAGATCGCTCACCGCCTTCACCGATTCGATTGCACCGAAGACCGCGAACTGCTTGAGAGTTGCGCCGACCGCTGGAAGGTCCACGAAGACGACATCGCCAAGCTCGCCTGCCGCATGCGCCGTGATCCCTATGACCGCACGATCACTGCTCACTCGAACCCATTCATGCTCCTTTGAGTAGCGAAGATCTACTGGCGACGTCATGTTCAACCCCCTTGCTGATGCGCACCCTGCGCTCGTCCCTCTGTTGATCGCTTCGGGATAAATGGTACGCCAGCCACCTCGGCAGCCACTCCCTCCCCACGAATGAGCACCTCAAGTGGCTCACCAAGCGTAAATGGGGCCGCCTCCGCATCAAGATCGGCGAGTGCGATCGGATAGCCGAGGCTCGGCGAGTGTGTCCCAGAGGTGATCAACCCGAGCGTTGCGCCACCCGGTCGGCGCACCTCGTAGCCGTGTCGTGCGATCCCGCGCCCGGTTACACGCATACCAACAAGGGTGCGCCCAAAATGCTCACCGCGCGCCGCGCGCGCTGCGAGCGCGCCGCTACCAACGAAGCCGTCTGGCTTATCAAGCTTCACAACCCTGCCAAAGCCAACATCAAACGGTGTGAGCCCCTCGCGTAACTCGTTCCCGTAGAGCGGCATTCCCGCCTCCAAGCGGAGCGTGTCGCGTGCACCGAGCCCGATCGGCTGGAACGGGGTGTCGTGCGAGTTCGCTGAACCTGCAGCCAGCAGCGCGCGCCAAAGCGTAACTGCGTGGGCGTTCTCAACGTAGGCCTCATACCCAACTTCGCCGGTGTATCCCGTGCGTGCAATAAGTGCGGTGATTTCCGCCCCCGCAACTTCAAGCCGCATGGTAGCGGCCGAGTAGTTCCGCATGGCGTGGAACGCCGAGCGCTCCTCTTCTACGAGGAGTGACCCTAGTACTTCGGCGCTCGTCACCCCCTGGACGGCGATCATTGAGGTGTCATCACTCTCATCCACGACAGTTGCTGATCCACCGACGCGCTCACGAAGTGCCTCAGCCACAACCGCTCTATTTGATGCGTTGGCAACAACGAGCCACTCTGCATCGGCAATGCGATAGACCACAAGATCGTCCAGGATCCCGCCTGCCTCGTTGACGATCATGCTGTACTGCGCCCGCCCGACGAGCAGTGCAGAGGGGGTAGAGATCAGTGCGTAGTCGAGTGCTGCCCCTGCACTTGGGCCACTGACGCGAATCTCGCCCATGTGGCCAAGGTCGAAAAGCCCTGCACCCGTGCGGACGGCGCGATGCTCCTCAATGACACCCGCGTACTGGACGGGCATCTCCCAGCCGGCAAAGTCGACCATCCGTGCGCCGAGTGCAAGGTGCTCTTCGTAGAGCGCCGTGCGCTGCATCAGTCGCGCGTGAGCGCATCGTAAGCGCGCTGAACGAGTCCGCTCTCAGTCTGGAAGTCGAGCAGGCGAACCGCTTCGTCCATCCGCACCCAACGCAGCTCGTCAAACTCCTTGTCGTACTGCTCAAAGCTGCCGCCGATCGCCTCCATGATGTAGTAGTGCACCGTCTTCTCAATCCGCTCGCCGGTGCGGACAAAGGAGTAGGAGATCGCATCAAAATACGAGAGGATGCGCACCTCAAGTCCAGACTCCTCGCGAACTTCACGCAGGGCCGTCTCCTCGCGAGTCTCCCCCTCTTCGGGCGTCCCCTTTGGGAGCGACCAGACGTAGCCGTCGCGCTCGCGCTTTCGGCGTCCAACAACAATCTCTGCCTGCCCGCCCACGGCGCGGATCACGAGCCCCCCTGCGGAGACCGCTATGCGCTTGCTGAGTGCCATACATGCTCCTCACATCGCCTACGTGTCAGGCGCCCGTAGGCACCTCTCATTAGGAGGATGGTAGACCCGCTAGCGCGAGGGCGCTGAGAGGGTGAGCGCGCTACGCTACGCAGTGAGGCTCCCCCGCACGTGGAGTGGCAGCCAACAAGGAGGGTGCGGTGTCCAACGTGAAGTCGCTTCGCGAGCCCCTTGGTCCTGGCCTCCCCGACCGCATTGCACTTGAGCGGCTCCCAGTGCCCGCCACCTCATGGGATCGACTCCCCGTCATCCTGAAGATCCTGATTGAAGGGGCTGCGCGTCGTGCTGGCAACGGGTTTGTCCGAGCGGAAGATGTCAGCGCGTATCTCGCGTGGAAGCCTGGCGCGTCGGCCGCGGCGACGGGAGATGAGCGCGAACTCCCCTTCTCTCCTGCACGCGTCGTGCTCCAGGATTTCACGGGCGTTCCAGCGGTCGTTGATCTTGCCGCGCTGCGCGATGCTGCGCGCGAGCTCGGCATCGACCCGGAGCGCATCAACCCACAGGTTCCCGCCGATCTCGTCATTGATCACTCCGTGCAGATCGACCGCTGGGCAACCCCAGAGGCGCTTGAGCAGAACGTAGCGCGCGAATATGAGCGGAACGCGGAACGCTATCAGCTCCTCCGCTGGGCGCAGGGGGCCTTCGATCGCTTCCGTGTTGTACCGCCAGGCGCGGGGATCGTCCACCAGGTGAACCTTGAGAGCCTCGCCACCGTGGTCCGCGTTGAGGAGATTGACGGCGCACCACTCGCCTTCCCCGACACCTGCGTCGGCACTGATTCGCACACCACAATGATCTCTGGCCTCGGCGTGCTCGGGTTCGGTGTCGGCGGCATTGAAGCCGAAGCGGTACTGCTCGGCGAGCCGCTCTTCTCGCCACTCCCAAAGATCGTCGGCCTTAAGCTCACCGGCAAGCTGCCATCTGGAACCACGGCGACCGACCTTGTCCTCACCGTCACCGAGCGACTTCGCGCGCACGGCGTTGTTGGCGCATACGTTGAGGCGTTCGGCGACGGGCTCGCCACCGTCTCACTCGCAGACCGCGCAACGATCGCCAACATGTCGCCAGAGTTTGGTGCAACGACCACCCTCTTCCCAATTGACCAGATCACCCTCGACTACCTCCGTGTGACCGGTCGCGAGAGCGCGCAGATTGAACTGGTTGAGGCGTATGCAAAGGCGCAGGGACTCTGGCGGACCAGCGGCCACGATCCACTTTATGACGAAGTTGTCGAGATCAGCCTCAACGAGATCGTCCCCTCGCTCGCTGGACCGAAGCGGCCGCAAGATCGCGTCGCACTCCCAGAGCTTGGTACAGGGTTTGAGCGCACCTATGCCGATCGCGCCGGATCAAAGGCGCACAGCGCCACCGTAGGCGGAACGACTATGCGCGATGGTGCGGTGGCGATCGCGGCCATCACCTCGTGCACCAACACCTCAAACCCGTCGGTCATGATCGCCTCGGGTCTCCTTGCACGGAACGCTGTCGCACGTGGCATGAGCGTCCCGCCCTGGGTGAAGACGAGCCTCGCACCTGGATCTCGTGTCGTCACCGCCTACCTTGAGCGTGCAGGGCTCCTTGAGCCACTCGCGGCGCTTGGCTTCAACGTTGCCGGTTACGGCTGCACCACCTGCATCGGAAACTCCGGACCGCTCGAGAGCGAGATCGCCGCCACCGTGGAGCGCGAAGATCTCCTCGTTGCTGCGGTGCTCTCAGGGAATCGAAACTTTGAGGGGCGTATCCACCCCGCCGTGCGCGCCGCCTACCTCGCCTCACCGCCGCTGGTTGTGGCGCTTGCGCTCGCTGGCAACGTGGTGACGAACCTTGACGTGGATCCGATCGGCAACGATCGCAACGGCGCACCTGTCTACCTGCGCGACCTCTGGCCGAGCGACGAAGAGATTGCAACCGCCGTGGCGAAGGCGGCCGACGCTTCGCTCTACCGGAGTAGCTACGCCGATCTCTTTGCAGGCGATGCGCGATGGCAGGGTCTCACCGTGCCAACAGGTCGCACCTATGCCTGGGACCCCGCCTCAACCTATATCGCACGACCAGCCTTCACGGAGAAGATCCCAGCGACAGCTGCACCGATCGCCGATGTTCACGATGCACGCGCGCTCCTCCTTCTCGGCGACTCGGTCACCACCGACCACATCTCCCCCGCCGGCTCAATCCGCGCCGACTCTCCCGCCGGACGATGGATGATTGAGCGCGGCGTCACCGTTGGCGACTTCAATTCGTACGGCGCGCGACGTGGCCATGACCAGGTGATGATGCGCGGTACCTTCGCGAACATCCGGCTCCGCAATGCACTCGCCGACGGCAAGGAGGGCCCGATCACGAACCACCTGCCGAGCGGCGAACTGCTCGCCGTTGCCGACGCCGCCGCCCGCTATGCAGAGAGCGCCACACCGCTCGTAATCATTGCTGGGAAGGAGTACGGCTCAGGCTCTAGCCGCGACTGGGCGGCCAAGGGGACGCAGATGCTCGGTGTCCGCGCCGTTATCGCCGAATCATATGAGCGCATCCATCGCTCCAACCTGATCGGGATGGGGATCCTCCCGTTGCAGTTCCTGCCAGGTGAGAGTGCGACAAGCCACAACCTCAATGGTCGTGAGCGCTTCACGCTGGAGGCGCTTGCCAACGTCACTCCGCGCGGGCGCATCCAGCTACAGGTTGAAGGGAGCGGCACCGGAGACACCGCGACTGGCGAGCGAAGCGAGATTGAACTCATCGTCCGGCTCGACGGGCCGATGGAGCTTGAGACCTACCGGCAAGGGGGCATCATGCCTGCCGTACTGCGGAGGATGGCGAAGCAGTAGCCGCGCATGGTGGGCGATACTGGACTCGAACCAGTGACCTCACGGATGTGAACCGTGCGCTCTAACCAACTGAGCTAATCGCCCGAGGAGCGGATTCTAGACGACTCCTGATCCCCTTCGCGAAATCAGAGAGCGCCGCGCAGAAACTGCAGTAGCACCATCACGAGGAGTGGTGACAAGTCGAGGCCACCCATCGCGGGGAGGACCCGCCGTACTGGCCCAAGGATCGGCTCGCTCAACTCAATCAGGAGCCGCGCGATCCGACCACTCCCCGCTGGATCCACCCACGAGATCAGAACGCGCCCGAGGACAACGAACCAGAGCGTCTGGAGGACCAAGTCTGCGGCGAGTTGCGGCGTAAATCCCATATCAAAAGCCTACCCGCGCGCCCCGAAGAGTGCGCTACCGAGGCGCACCTGCGTCGCCCCCTCCTCGATTGCGAGTTCAAAGTCACCACTCATCCCCGCAGAGATGAGCGTCCCGATCTGAAGACCCTGCGCCGAGGCCGCTTCGCGAAGGCTGTGCGAGAAGGCAACGAAGGAGGAGAAGGTGCTCCGTGCCACAGCGGAGTCGCTCGTGAAGCGTCCAACAGTGAGCAGCCCCTCAATGGTCAGCGACGCCCCGCTCAGGGCGGCGGCGATCTCTGGCAAGGCCGCCCGGAGCGCGTCTGGAGTGAAGCCAGACTTTGCCGGATCTTCATCAATGTTGACCTGGAGGAGTACTTGGCGCGGAGCGCCGTCTGCTCCGCCAAGCTCCGCAATGCGCGCAAGGAGTTCTACGCGATCAACCGAGCTGATGCGATCGGCGGCAACGAGCGCTCGACGCACCTTATTGCTCTGCAGCGGACCGATCAGGTCCCACCGCACATCCACGCCTGGGCGCAGTTGTGCAACCGCCGCGCGCTTCTCCTCCAGCTCCTGGACGCGGTTCTCGCCGAAGGCACGCTGTCCAGCATCAATCGTCTCAGCGATGCGCTCGGCGGAGACACCCTTGGTGACGGCAAGAACTTCAACGCTCCCCGATTGGTGGTCACCACGCTGCTCGGCAGCGCGAACGCGGGCGTGAAGCGACGCTAACTGTTCAGCAAGATGAGACATGCGCGAGCTACGAGCGGCGGCGAAGGAAGGCGGGGATCTCCAGCTCATCACCGGCGACTGGGGCCGGGCTAATCCCCTCACCCTCCAGCTGCGCTGCGATCGGCTCCTGTGAGACTGCTGGATGCGTGCTCGGCGTCCAAGATGGCGCAGGCGCTACCTGGGCGGGTGCTGCATATGGCGTTACCGGGGTTGTGGAGGTGCCAGCAGTCGGTGCCGATGCGCTCCAGTTAACGCTCCCGTCATCACGGCCGAACGGAAACTCGGTGCGGAGGCTTGCGGCGCTCGACGTCTGGCTTCGTGCGTTTCCAGCAAAGCCAGTGGCGATTACCGTGATCTGCACCTCATCGGCGAGCGTCTCATCGAGCGAGGTGCCGAAGATGATATTCGCCTCTGGATCAGCGCGTTCGGTGATGTGGTTGATCGCCTCGTTCACCTCATGAAGGGTCACGGTAGAAGAAGCGGCGACGTTAACGAGCACCCCTGTTGCGCCCTCGATATCAAGCTCAAGGAGTGGTGATGCAATCGCAAGCTCCGCTGCGGCGCGGGCGCGGCTCTCGCCGCTGGCGCGACCGATCCCCATCAACGCAGACCCTGCATCCTTCATGATGCTGCGCACATCGGCGAAGTCAAGATTGATGATTCCAGGAACGGTGATGACATCGCTGACCCCCTGCACTGCCTGTCGAAGCACGTCATCCGCGATACGGAACGAATCTTCCATTGAGGTCTGACGGCTCACGACGCTAAGGAGTCGCTCGTTTGGAATAACGATCATGGTGTCAACGTACTTGCGCAGCTCCTCCGCGGCAGCATTCGCCACGGCGGCACGACGCTTCCCCTCGAACTCAAACGGCTTCGTGATGATGCCGATTGTCAACGCACCGAGATCCTTCGCGACTTTGGCCACCACGGGCGCGGCGCCAGAGCCGGTGCCACCACCCATACCGGCGGTGACGAAGACGAGGTCTGATCCATCAAGTGCAGTGCGGAGATTCTCAAGGTCTTCTTGGGCGGCACGCTCGCCAACAACTGAGTCGCCGCCGGCGCCGAGGCCACGGGAGATCGCATCACCAATGCGGATGCGGGTGGGGGCGTGGGATTTCACGAGCGCTTGAGCGTCGGTGTTCACCGCGATGAACTCAACGCCGAGAAGCTCGGCTCGGATCATGCGATTCACAGCGTTAGAGCCGGCACCGCCAACTCCAACGACGCGGATTAGCGCAAAGTTCTCAGACTGCGAAGCCATCGGCCTCTCCCCTCCGCTTTACTACCGAACGTCGACCCGCACGTGAGGTCTCCCCCACAGTGTGCAGACCGCCCTCCCGTCGGTTCGTGGGATTGTAGCAGCGCAGCGGGATGCGTTGAAGAGTGAACTTCACCTGAGGTCAGGAGGACGCGGAGTTAGCCGCGAACGCGGGAGAAGAGGCCCTTCAGTGCGGCGCCAGCCCGACCGAGAATGCCCGCCTGGGGCTCTTCGGCGATCCCCGCCTCGTCAAGGCTACGGGCAACCCAGGAGAAGAGGCCGAGGATCGCGGCATTCGACGGTCCATGAAAGTCGTCCAGGATGCCGAGGAGCGGCCCCTCTGGGGCGGCGACGCGGACTGGTGCCTTCAGGATGTCTCGGGCGAGGGCGGTGATCCCGTCGAGCTGCGCGCCTCCACCCGTCAACACCACCCCAGCGCTCGTCGCCTCTGGGCCGGCCACGGCGATCACGCCAGCAATCAGTTCAAACATCTCGCTCATCCGTGACTCAATAATCCTGGCAAGCTCAATGCGCTCGATGCGGCGGCCGCCCGGCTCATCTGGCACGGTGTACTGCTCGCTCACGCTCACGGTGCGCAGATCGCAGGTCCCGTAGTTCACCTTCAGCTCTTCGGCTGCGGCGAGGCTCGCCTTCAGGCCGATCGCAACGTCTCGCGTGATGAAGGCGGCACCGATCGGCAAGACGGCGGTGTGGACCACGGCGTTGTTGTGAAAGATGGCGATGTCGCAGGTCTCAGCGCCGATATCTACGAGCACCGTGCCGAGCTCTCGCTCGGTGTCGGTGAGCGTCAGCTCAGCCGCAGCCAGCGACGATGGGACGTAATCATCCACGGCGATTCCCGCAGTCTGCACGCACTTCTCAAGGTTCTGGATCGCCGTGGCTCCCGCAGTGATCAGATGGGCGCGCGCCTCAAGGCGATAGGCGACCATGCCGCGCGGCTGCTGGATCCCCTCCTGGCCATCAACGATGTAGGAAGAAGGGAGGACGTGGAGCAACATGCGGGATCCAGGGACCTGGATTGCGCGGCAGACCTCAAGGACGCGATCAACATCGTCGTCGCGGATCTCACGGTCAGGGTTGGCTACCGCAACCTGGCCGCTTGAGTTCTGCCCTTCAACGTGGCTACCAGAGACGGTGATTGCCGCATGCTCAATGCGATAGCCGGAGAGTCGTTCAGCGGCGTCAACCGCCGCCTTAATCGCAGCACCCGTCTTCTCAATATCAGTGACGACCCCCTTCCGCATCCCAGTGTTTGGGGAGGTCCCTTTTCCAATGACGGAGATTGAGCCGCCATCGCCGCCGATGTGGGCAATGGCACAACTCACCTTGGAGGTGCCGATATCGATCGCGGCAATCGTCGTGAATCGCTCATCCATCGTTACGCCCTCCCCTGCTTAACCCCTGCTCTCGTCCACCGATCATAGCGGCAGACGCCCTTCGTGGGACCTGTGCGGCGCGGGCGTTCACTCGACCACTGCTGACCCAACCACCGTCGATCATGGGGTCACCTGGCTTCCGCTCGGCGCGGCGCTTGGCGCCGCGCTCGGTTCTGCGCTTGCACCTGGCGGCACAGGGGGTCGCACCCCTGGCTCCGTGAACGTTCCGGCCTGTCCATCGGCGAGGATCACCCAGCCGATCCTGCGCTCTCGGCCGGCGAGAAGGCTGCGCAGGAGGCGCACCTGACCCGGAAGCATCTCTGGGGGGCGAATCGTTGCGGAGTAGATACCGAAGACAGCGTTCCAGGCGATCCCCTCCCCCTCGCCCTGCAGGACGAATCCATATTGCGGATCAGCGACAAGGGTGAGTCGCGTCGCCGAGCTGCCGAGATCGGCGAGCGTAAGGCTGGCGAGCCGTGTTGCGATGTCAACATCGAGTGGCGTGACCACATCGCCAGGGAGAAGCGGAGGGCCACTGCGGAGGTCGCTCATCAGCGGGAGCTGCTCAACCGCCGCGCGCCCAGCACTACTAAGGAGTGGTGACGTTGTGGACCCAAGCAGCTCGCCGCTCCCGCTCATCAGGTAGGTGACACCGCCGCTACTCCAACGCAAGAGTGGAACCTCTTCGCGAATCTCTGCGCGAATCTCTCCAGGGAGCCCGATCCTGACGCGCGCCGATGCAATAAACGGGATCTCACTGAGCGCCTGCTCAATGCTGCGCAGATCGCTCGTTAAGAGTCCATCTCCGAGCACGACGCCACTCACTGCACTCACCGCCCCCTCGTCGAGGAGTTGTAGGCCGACGAGACGAAGTGAGGTGATCTTGAAGGTGTCGCTCGAAGCGAGTGCGGGTGGGGCAAGAGTGGCGCCGATCATCAGCACGAGAACGGCGAGGCGCCGTAGCGCGCGCACCGTCTCTGGGCGGAGTCGCCTTCCCCCACTGCGTCGCCCCGCAGGTGCCGCTTCGCGCTCTACGGAGCGCGGCGCCGTCTCAACACCAGCACGACGACGTTGACCAGCGAGGCCTGGGCGTACACCGAGTGGCGCCTCACCCGGTCCGAACGGACGCGCCCCGCCACTGCGGCGAGGAGACTCCTGTCGCGCGCGGCGATCGCGTTCGTTCATGAAGCGCGTTGCGCCTGCGACTGCGCTGCCACCACAAGCTCAACGCAGAGGTCGGCGAAGCTGCCACCCGCAGCAGTGACGAGCGCTGGGAAGAGCGAGATCGGCGTGAATCCTGGGAAGGTGTTGACTTCGGAGATATACCAGCGCCCCGCCTCAGGTCCACTGGAACGAATCAGGAAGTCCATTCGTGCAAGGCCACGTCCACCGAACGCGCGGAAGAGCTGCAGTGCGGCGGCGCGAAGCGGCTCGCTCACCACATCAGAAAGATCAGGTGCGGTGGTGGTGCGCGAGACACCATCCTCGTACTTTGCGTCGTAGTCGTAAAACTCACGTCCAGGAAACACCTCACCCGGACCATACGCCGCAACGGTGCCGTCAGCGCGCTCAAGAAGTGCGATCTCTAGCTCACGCGGTTTGGTGAGGTACGGCTCAAGGAGCGCGACGTCACCGTATTCAAGTGCAAGGTCAACGGCGAGTGGCCACTCCGCTGGAGTTCGCGCAATGCGCATCCCAATGGAGGAGCCGTGCGCGACCGGCTTCCCGATCAGTGCCCCCGCTTCGCTCTGCTCAGCGGCGAACGTTGCAATCTCTGCGAGGACCGCCGCGCGCGCCGCACCCCAGCGCGCGGCACTGATCAGCATGTGCGGCAACACGGGGATACCGAGTGAGGCGGCGAGATCCTTGAAGCGCCCCTTGTCCATGCCGAGTGCCGCAGCGGCAGGGCGTGCCCCAACAAAGGCGACCCCCTTCGCATCAAGGGCCTGCTGCACCTCACCATCCTCATCGCCCGGTCCATGAAGTGCAGGAATGAACACGGATCCTGGGTGGCGCGCGGACAGCTCGTTGAGCAGCTCGCTCAGGGGGCGGAACGGCGCACTCACCAACGCTGCGGCGCGCTCCTCGCTGGTGTACTCGGTTGCTGCACGATCGCCACGAAGATGGCCGTCTGGGAGGAGCGCGGCGAGACCGCTGCGCAGGATGAGCAGTTGCGAGACAGCGATACCGCGCCCCATGAGGGCGGCGGAGATGGCGCTCCCAGAGACAACGGAGATCTCTGCCTCCGCGCTGCGGCCGCCGTAGAGAACAACCACATGCGGAAGGGACGGCGCACCGTTCAAACCGCCCGTGTTCGTGTCGCTCACTGCGCCCCCTCACCGAGAAAGACGATCTCTGACTCCAGCGTGATCCCCGCCGTCCGCTGCACTTCGGCAACGCAGAGGGTGTGCAGCTCGCGAATCTCTGCGGCGGTTGCTCCTCCTCGATTCAGGATCCAGTTGGCGTGCATCGTAGAGATCTCGGCGCCCCCGATTCGGCGCCCCTTCAGCCCCGCCGCCTCAATCAGCGCGCCCGCGCTCTGGTCACCGGGTGGATTGCGGAAGACGCTCCCCGCACTCGGGATACCGAGTGGCTGATGCTCTCGCCGCCAGCGCCGAATCTCTTCGAGTTGGCCGCGAATGAGTTCGGGATCACCACGTTGAAGTTGGAACGTTGCACCAAGGATCACCTCGCCGCGACCAGCCTCACCCTTGAATCGCGAACTTCGGTACGAAAGCTCCAGCGCCTCGCGTGACAACTCCTCTTCACTCCCATCGGCGTGCAAGATCGTGGCACCCTGAATGATCTGCGCGATCTCACCACCGTGTGCGCCAGCGCTCGCCCAGACTGCGCCGCCAACGTTGCCAGGGATCGCCAGCGTGAACTCTGCGCCGGTGAGCCCAGCCTCAGCGGCGATCGTGGAGAGCTTCGCCATCGAGAGGCCAGAGTCGGCGTTGATCACGCCTGTCGCAGCGTCAACGGTGGCCCCCGCACTTCGATTCAGGATGACCAGTCCGCGGATCCCTGCATCACTGATCACAACATTGCTGCCACGCCCAAGGATCGTCAGCGGCCAGCCACGGCTCTGTGCAAGACGAACGGCGCCACGGAGGGCGAAGCGATCACGGATAGTTGCGAGAAGATCTGCTGGTCCGCCAACCCGCATCGTGGTGTGCCCAGCAAGCGAGGCATCACGTTCGGCACGAATGCCAAGACGACGCTCGAGCTCTCTCCCCGCCTCGTCACGTTCGCTCCAAACCGGCATTACGCTCTCACCTTGCCGCCAGGCGCTGCAGCGCCTCAGCGATCTGCAACGCAGCGTTCGGTTGCGCCAGCGACGCGGCGGCTGTGCCGATCCGCTGACGTGCTGCAGGCTCAGCGAGCACCGTCAGCTCGTGGCGAAGACGCTCTGGTGTCAGGTCCGCGTCATCAATAAGAACCGTGCCACCAGCGGCGGCGAGCGCCTCTGCATTGGCGCGCTGATGACCGCCTGCGTATGGATATGGGACAGCGATCGAAGCGAGGCCGAGTGCCGCCACCTCCGCGAGTGTCGATGCGCCAGCGCGGCCGAGCAAGAGATCGGCAGCGACGAGCGCCTCCTCCATCTCCCCACCGTGAAGAAAGGCGTACGGAAGATAACGCGACTGCAGATCAGCAGGGAGCTGTCGCTTTGTTGACTCAGCCTCTGCAAGGCCATCCGCAACGATGTGAATGATCTGCCATGCGGCAAGGAGTTCAGTGAGGATCCCAGAGAGCGCACGCTCAAAGCGCACCACGCGCTGCGAACCCCCGAAGATTAAGAGGAGCGGAGTCCCTTCGCCAACTCCGAGCCGCGTGCGTGCCGCGGTGCGATCACGGCCGGCGAAGCTCCGCACCGGCGTCCCTGTGACCAGCGTCTCGCGACCACTCCACGGCGCCTGACTCGCAGTTGCCGCCCACGCCACTGCGCGTGCGCTCGCGAGTGGCGCAATCAGTCGGTTGCTTCGGCCTGCTTGCACATTCCCCTCCCAGATGAGGCTTGGGGTGCGCGTCAGCGCGGCGGCGATCAGCGCAGGGATCGCAATGTAGCCACCGGTCGAGAAGAGCACATCTGGTCGAAGCCGCAGCAGGTAGCGCACCGCTTGAGGGATGGAGATGATCAGCGCAATCGCGTCGCGCAGCGTTGCGGCGAACCCTGCGCCACTCATGCGCAAGCTCGGAGCGGCGAGGAGCGTCAGCGGGTAGCCCTCAAGGGGGAGGAGCTCACGCTCAATCCCACGCTGACCACCGAGCCAGTGGATCTCAGCGTCTGGGTGTTGCTGTCGGAGCGTACGGGCCACGGCGAATCCCGGGAAGAGATGTCCCCCCGTTCCGCCGCCCGCGATCACTACGCGCATCGTTCCCTCCGATCTCCTTGCTCCCCATCGTCTCACGCGAGACAGAGAGGAGGAGTCCAATGGCAGACATCAGCACCAAGAGCGACGAACCACCCTGCGAAAGGAGTGGGAGCGGCACACCAGTCACGGGGAGGAGGGCAAGCACCACCCCGATATTCATGAAGGCTTGCCCACAAATCCAGACAACGATCCCCGTCGCCAAGAGTGCGCCGAAGGTGTCTGGGGCGCGACGCGCAACGCGAAGTCCGCGCACGGCGAGGAGGAGGAAGGCGAGGATCACCGTGGTGGTGCCGAGCGCCCCGAACTCCTGCCCGACAACGGCGAAGATGTAGTCGTTCCAGGCATACGGGATGATCACCCCACCAAGCTGCTGTGAGGTACCGATCCCGGTTCCGAGCGGACCGCCAACCGCGATCGCGATGAGCCCCTGCAGCGTCTGATATGAGCTTCCCATTGGATCTGAGAAGGGGTCCATCCAGTTGCCGAGCCGCGCCGCCTGGTATTCGCGGAGTGAGATGCCGATGATCCCAGCCGCCACAGCGAGTACCGCTGGGCCGAAGATCCAACGGAGGGGGGCGCCTGCGCTAAAGAAGACGGCGAAGCCAACGCCAGCAATCACTGTTGCAGTGCCAAGATCTGGCTCGATCAGCACCAGACCGAACGAGAGGCCGATCGCAAGAAGTGCCGGAAGAAGTGTTGAATGCTCAGCCATCGCATGGCCGCGCCGTGAGAGGAAGTCAGCAAGAAAGAGGATGAGGGCGAGCTTCGCCACCTCTGCGGCATGAATGCTGATTGGGCCAACGGAGAGTGCGCGACGAAACCCCTGCTCAGTTGGCAAGACCATCACTGCGCAGAGCAGCCCGAGCGCGACGAAGAGGAGGGGCGTGGAGAGCGACCTCCAGCGGCGATAGTCCCACTGCGAGAGGAGCGCCATAGAGCCGAAGCCGCAAGCGGCGAAGAGTGCCTGCCTCCAGCCCATAAAGTACGGGTCATCAGTTGCGGCGAGTGAGTTGAGCGCAGAAGAGGAGAAGACCATCAGGACGCCGAGCGCAACAAGGAAGAGCGCTGGAAGAAGAATCCACTGATCAAGTGGCGGTCGTTGCACCCGAAGAATTGACGCGATCACACGTTGTGGGGAAAGTGCCGTGCGTGGCTCACGCTGTGGTGAGAGGCGCACGCCACCAATCGGCGTCCCGGCCACACGGCGGACGACACGGCTCATGCGCGGTGCTCCGCTGGAAGTTCGAGCACGGCGGTACGGAAGGCATCGCCACGCGCGCCGAACGGGTTATTGAACATGTCGAACGAGGAGCCGATCGGACTCAGCAGCACCGTTGCACGCGCCTCGCTCTCATGGAGCGACGTACTTGCGGGCTCCGCCGTCTCAGCGAGGAGCGCGCGTGCCATCGCACCCCCACGCGCCGCGGCATCCGGAATGCTCGTCGCTTGATCTATTCGTTGAAGACCGGCGCCACGGAAGAGCTGTTCAAGCTCATCAGCCAACTCGCCGAAGAGCACCGCGCCACTACACTGCGCGGCGATGATCGGGGCGAGTTCGGTCAGATCCAGCCCCTTGCTCCGCCCTCCTGCAAGTAAGACGAGTGGCTTACGGAAACTGCGCACCGCCGCTGCAACCGCATCGGGTTGTGTCGCCTGCGCATCGTTGACGTAGCGAATCCCGTCAAGGACAGCAACTGTCTCCAGCCGATGTGGAATGCCGCGGAAGCCAGCCACAGCGGAGCGAATCGCGTCTGGCGCAACTCCCGCAACGAGTCCGGCGCAAATTGCTGCAAGGACGTTACTAATGCTGTGATCTCCGGGGAGGGCGATCTCATCAACTGGCATGACCCTGCCCCCTGGGCCCGTCCCCGCAACTCCCCCACCGAAGCGTGCGGCGCGCGGCACACCCGCCGCAACGATCCAGCCGTCCACGATCCCGACGCCACCTGGCACTGGGTGATCGCGGCGATATCCAACGGTTGAGACGCGCCCAATCCCCGCGAGCCCCGCCGTGACAGGGTCGTCGAGATTGACGATGAGGACGCCGTCCGGATCTACGCGGTCGGCGAGGAGTCGCTTCACCTTGCGATACCCCTCAACAGTCCCATGCCGATCAAGATGGTCAACCGTGATGTTGGTGTAGACGGCAACATCCACGCTGCTGACAATCGTGGGGAGTTGCAGCTCTGATAACTCCAACACAACGCGTGTTGCCTCAGAGAGTCCAGCCGCCTTGCCGATGAGCGGAACGCCGTTGTTTCCACCAAGCTCCACGGGGCAACTGGGATCGGCAGCAAGGATTGATGCGATCAGGTTGCTCGTGGAGGTCTTCCCCTTGGTCCCAGTGATCCCAATTCGCCAGCGCGCACCGAGGAGGCGCAGCGTCCACTCTGGCTCACTGATTAAGAGCGCCTCCCGCTTTGTTGCCTCCCCCTCTGGTCCGATCGCGCGCGCGGCGTAGTCACGTAACGGTCCGGCAACCGACTCCTTCACTGATGGGAAGCCGAGAGTGACCGAGGGGCTGTGCACCACAAGATCCGCGGTCGCAAGGAGTGGAGCGAGGTCGGCTCCAGCACCAAAGGTGAGGGTGACGCCGCCAGATGCGAAGCGATCGGCAGCAGCCTGAAGCGTCCCCGCCTCAGCACTATCGTGCAGCGTGACGCTCGCTCCGTGCGCAGCAGCAAACTCGGCAACCGCCTGTCCCGTGCGACCTGCACCAAGCACCACGACGCGCGTCCCCTTGAGGCTTCCCGCGGCAACCGCGGTGGCGCTCAGATCGTTAAGCGAGAGCGCGCCACCCACAATTACGCTCCAACGCCACGTGTTGCAAGGAAGACGACGATGCCAAGGATGCCGCCGATGGCACCAATCACCCAGAAGCGGAAGGTGATCTGCGTCTCCGCCCAGCCAAGTCGCTCAAAGTGGTGATGGATCGGTGTGAAGAGGAAGATGCGTCGACCGGTGAGCTTCACGCTCGCCACCTGCAAGATCACTGAGCCCGTCTCAACCACAAAGATGATCCCGATCAGCGGAAGGAGCAGGATGTGGCCCGTCACAAGGCCTGTTACTGCGAGCGCGGCACCGAATCCGAGCGCCCCCGTATCGCCAATGATCACGCTCGCCGGATGGATGTTGAACCAGAGGAAGCCAACGAGTGCGCCGGCGATCAACGCGCAGATGATGGCAACGTTCAGCTGCCCTGGGGCATTCAGAAGTGCGATCACCATGTAGCTGATCCAGGCGAAGACCATCGTCCCGCCAGAGAGTCCATCAAGTCCATCGGTGAGATTGACTCCGTTACTCGTGGCGACGATTGCCACCACGGCAACCGTGATCCACAGGATCGGGGCGATCGGTACCTCACCAACGAGTGGGACGACGAGTGAGGCGAAGGCGAAGTGCTGCTGGATATAGACCGCTGAGATGATGGAGACGCCAATCTGCCAGAGCAGCTTCTGGCGCGCAGAGATACCGATTCCAGTGCGCGCGTTGAGCCAATCGTCGAATGCACCGACGAGCGACACGCCGAGAAGGGCGAGAAGGATTGCGTAGGTTGAGGCGTCCACCGCGTCGAGCAGGAGCGAGAGAGCGATCACCACCATGACAAGGAGGAGCCCACCCATTGTGGGTGTCCCCTCTTTCACAATGTGCCAGTCGGGACCAAACTCGCGGCGCACGCGCTTCCCGAAGCCACCGTGTCGGAGCAGACGGAGGTAGGCGGGCATGAGGAGGCAGACGCAACCGAATGAGAGGACAAGGGCTTGAACAATGGCAATCATGCGTTGCCTCCAGTCAGGCGCTCATCTAGCGCGGCGACGAGTCGCTCGAGCGCAACGGAGCGTGACGCCTTGACCAACACCGTGTCTCCAGTGCGCGCGCGATCGGCGATCAGCCCTGCACCCGCGATGATCCCCTGCTCGTCGGCTGAGAGCCGCACGATCTGATCAACCGGCATCCCTGCGCTGCGGGCACCAGCGGCGATCCCATCCGCTTCCGTGCCGAAGACGAGCAGCATCGCCAGGCCACTCTCGGCGGCGTTGCGACCGATCGCCTCGTGCGCAGCGGCAGCGTATTCGCCGAGCTCTCCCATCGCCCCGAGCGCAGCGAAGCGTGCGCCTGTTGCGCTGGAGAGTGTTTCGAGCGCTGCCGCCATGCTGCTCGGTGCGGCGTTATATGCATCGTCAATCAAGCGGACGCCACCAATGTTGCGCACGCTCGCTCGACCGCTCGGTAGTTGCACCTCGCTCAGACGACTTGCAGCGGCACTCAGGTCAACACCGCACACCTTCGCCACGGCGATCGCGAGCGCCGCCGATCGCGCAAACTGCGCGCCGAAGAGCGGAAGATCAACATGAAGTCGCTCGTCATCCACACGTAGCTCCACTCGTGTGCGCGCAGCCTCTTGGTCAAGCTCCACACTGACGATGTGCACGTCGGCCCCTTCAGCATGCCCAGCGGTAAGGACGCGCGCTGGCCCACGTCCACCGAGTCGCATCACACGCGCATCATCGGCGGCGAGGATCGCCCAGCCGTCAGCCGGCAGGGCGGCGATCAGCTCCCCTTTCGCCGATTCGATCGCATCAAGTCCTCCAGCCCGTTCGGCGTGTACGGCATCAATCGCCGTGACCACGCCGATGCGTGGCCGCGCCATCTCACAGAGGGCGCTGATCTCGCCGCCAACGTACATCCCCATCTCCGCCACAAAGCGCTCCATGCCGTCTGGGAGGTTAAGGAGCGCAAGCGGGAGTCCAATCTCATTATTCGCATTCCCTGGCGTCGCCGCCACCAGCTCCACCTGGCCCCCGAGTGCGCTGTAAATTGCTTCCTTAGTCGTCGTCTTTCCCACTGATCCAGTGACGCCAATCGTCTCTAGGTCAAAACGGGCACGCCATGCCGACGCAAGTTGACTCAACGCTGCAATACCACTCGGGACGCTGAGGATGGAGACCCCGCGCTCAGCGGCTACGGAAATAGCGAGCTGTAGATGCTCTTGGGCGGCGCGATCACCACCCTCTTCAAGGAGGAGTGCGCCCGCCCCCTGCTCAATCGCATCGAGAAGGTGCAGGCGGCCATCCGTCACCGCACCAGGGAGGGCAACGAAGAGCGCGCCGCGGCGTTCCGCGATGCGCCGTGAGTCAACCGCTGCACCGCGAACTGGCGTCGTACCGTTGTGCAGCAGCGTGGCGCCAGCAAGTCGTGCCAGCTCTGCGCCGCCAGTGGCAAGGAGGCCGCCCACGCGTGTCGCCTTCACGCTCGTCACACTCATGTCCGCCGCAACGCAGCGTGACGACGAAGAGGGTCCCCGCCCGCCAGCAGACCCACCAGAGCGGAGGGTTCCGGTGCCCTGTGGTGGGCGGGGGAAGTTGAGCCGCTCCCAGTCGTGGGTACGGCGGGAGGAATGTTGAAGAGTGAGGCAATCTCCTCTGCAATCCTGCG
>JBIJDR010000058.1:0-4842 GCA_044343985.1 Candidatus Limnocylindrus sp. | reverse complement strand
GTGATCCTAAAAAGCCTGGACGAACTGCCGCTCGCGCCGCGGCGCTAGGAGACGGCTAGCTCTTGACGATTCCAACCTTTTCGCCGAGCGCATCGTTGGATGGCTCAATCAGGTAGCTCCCATCTTCAAAGATGATTACGGGGATCGACTTTGCGCCGGTGAGCGTCTCAATCATCTCTTTCGCTGCAGCATCGGCATCCACATCAACGTAGGTGAAGGGGACGCCATGTGCTGTGAGGTAGCCCTTTGAGCGACGGCAGTCACCGCACCAGTCTGCGCCGTACATCGTGATCTTCTTCTCGTCGCTCATCTCACCCTCACTTCGTTCGGCCAGCGGCGCCAGCCATCACGTGAATCGTACCGCGTGCGCACTCTTTGGGACGACCGCCTACCCTACGGATATGCAGTTTGTGAGGATCCTCGGCTTTACCGCACTCGTCGCCGCAGAGTGGGTGCGCGGCATCGGCCTTGTCGCCGCTGGCGCGCTCACCTACGGACTCCTTGGAGGGACGATGCCGCCGGAGGGTGGCCTTGACCGAGCCGTCGCGATCGCATCATTCGTCACGATCGCACTTGGGGCGGCTGACCTCCTCTTCTCAGCGCTCTTCGCCGCAACGGCGCTCCGCCTCCGCGCGTTGCAACTCCCCCCTGACCGTCCGGTCAACCTGCAGGCCGGCTGGAGCGCCGTCCTCTCCCTCCTCCTGATCGCTGCGGGGAACCCGCTCGCCCCTCAGATCACCATGCTGGCGCTCGCGAGCGTGGCGGCCGCCTCACTGCGCCTCATAAGGGACGAGAGGGGTCGGAACGGCTAGACTCCCCCGCATGGTTGGACCGGTCTACTTAACGAAGGCGGGACGTGAGGCGCTCGAGACCGAGCTGCACGACCTCGTCCACAATCAGCGCCCCTCCGTGATTGCGCGCATCAAGGCGGCGAAAGAGCTCGGCGATCTCCGCGAGAATGCGGACTACGAGATCGCCCGAAACGAGCAGAGCTTCATCGAGGGGAAGGTCCTGGAGATCGAAGAGAAGCTGCGCAACGCCGAGATGATTGATGAGAACGCAAGCACCGACCAGGTCGGTCTCGGCACCACCGTTGAGGTCACCGCGGAGCGGAAGACGCGCACCTACATGATCGTCGGCTCAACCGAGGCTGACCCGAGCGGCGAACCCCCAAAGATCTCCAACGTCAGCCCGCTCGGCGCATCGCTCCTAGGGAAGAAGATTGGCGAGAAGGTTCAGGTCACCCTGCCAAACGGCGAGAGCGTGACCTACACGATTAAGAAGATTTCGTAAGCGCGTCCGGGTTGGCCCCCCATACGGCGCCGCTCGCAAAGTGCTCCGCCTTCCAGATCGGCACATCACGCTTAATTGATTCGATTAGCGCGCGACTCACCGCATAGGCCACGTCGCGGTGCGGCGAAGCCACCACGCTGATCATGCTGATCTCACCAACAGGGACGCTCCCCACGGCATGGATCACGCCGATCCCTCCCTCCCCCTTCAGCCCTTCGGCGATTAGTCGATCACAGATCGCAGTAAGCTCAGCGCTGGCGTATGGTTCGGCCGCTTCGTATGCGAGTGAGACGACGCGCTCGTTGGCAAACGTGGTGGCCGCCCCCTCCTCGCCTGGCGCTGGTGTCCCTGGTGTGATCCGCGTCCGCCCCACAAAGATCACCACGGCGCCGTCCTCTTCTGTTGCGACCTCTGCGACCAGCTGATCAATCGCGCGCTCGGTCAGCGGTGCAGGGAGTACCCGCGCCACGCGCCGTGAAGGAGCGCCGCCGCTCGCCGGAGGGAGGAGGGCAACCTCGTCACCATCGCGCAGTGCCGCAGTGGTGAGATCGCTCGCACGCTCAACGAGCGCACCGTTCTGGCCAATACGAAGGTGTGCCCGCAGCGGCAGAAGTTCTGTGCGTGAGATGAAGAACGCATCGAGCAGCGTGGCGAGGGTTGCGCCGTCAGGGAGCTCCAGGCTGATCTGATCGGCACCTTCGCGTGAGCGAAGGATAGCGAAGAGGCGAATGCTGATGCGCATGCGCTAGACGAAGATCCCCGCACCGAAGAAGAGGCCGCTCGCAAGGATCGTTCCTGTGGCAACTGCGCCAAGGTCAATGTAGAGCAGCCCAGTCGCAGACTCCATGGAGCGCGCCTTCGCAGTGCGCCACCCGGCGTAGGTGAGGAGCGCGGGGAAGATCAGGCCGATGGTGAGTCGCAGGATGGCGAAGAAGTCCCAGCCAGAGCCGAGGCCGCCGAGTCCGAGAAGCTGCCAGATCAGGAAGAGGGTGCCTTGCACGCCGATGCCGATCCCGAGTGCGCGACTCAGCAGAAGGAGTGGCGCCTCAGGAAGTTTTGGCGTCACCAGATACCAGTGCGCAAGGATCATCGCGGCGAAGGCGCCTCCCGTCACTGCGGAGAGGATCAGCAGTTGCGTGAGGAGTGCGACGGCGATCAGTGGCGTTGGCGCCCAACCAACCGCACCAACGATCAGGACGGCAACGCCAGCGGCGACGGTGAGTGCGCCAACGCGACGACCATCGCTACCGCGTGCGATGCGCAGCATCCAGAGCGTGGCGAGTGATGCGACGAGAACAAGGAGGAGACGGCGCAGCGCATCAATCTCTGCGCCAGCGGCGTGGATCGGCGCGGCGGCATCTGGACTCGGGAGCGCCCCATCAGCGAGCCAGGCGAGGAAGGCCCAGCCCCCAGCGGCGAAGACGGTGAAGCCACGGTAGCCGCGCGTCGCCTCGGCACGGTGCGTGATCAGGAGGAGGGCGGCCAACGAGCCAACCGCGAGGCCTACAAGCACCACCCAGTTGATGAAGGCGAGGGATCGGGCGACGCTCTCTGCAGACATACTGCGAGCCTAACACCCGCCTGCGCCGAGCCTGATCTCGCCAGTCCGGCGTAGATCGGCGAGAATAGCCGTCCGCCCAACGTGCGGCGTAAGGAGGAGCATGAGCGACGAACTGCAGAACACGCGACGCAAGGTGGCACTCCCGCCGGTTGACGCTGCGCTCCGTACCCCGCGCGCAACCGCGTCCGAAGAGGAGGCGCCGGTCGAAGCGGTGCGCGCAATCGCCGCGCTTCTCGGTCGCGCAGCAACTCCTGGGCGTCGTGCCGCTGCAGCGCCAGCAGTTACTGAAACCACCGTTGGCGTGATCGGTGACCGCGAGGTGCAGATCCAGGGCATCATCGGCGCACTCAACGACGAGCAGGAGGCTGAGTTCCGCGACGCGCGGAAGCGACTGAAGCGCGCGCAGCGCCACGTTGAAGAGGTACTCGAACGACTCGCCGCCGCAACGCCGGACGGCCTCTCAGGCTAGCGCCTGACGTTAGTACTCCGGGAAGCCTTACTGCGAGTCGGCGAGGACGAGAAGTCGCAGCTCCGTCATCTCTTCAATTGACCAGCGAATCCCTTCGCGGCCGAGACCGGACTCCTTCACGCCGCCGTACGGCATGTTGTCGATGCGATAGGTGGGAACGTCATTCACGATTACGCCGCCAACTTCAAGCTGATCAAACGCCGCGCGCACATGCGCAAGGTCGTTACTGAAGAGTCCGCACTGCAGACCGAAGCGGCTCTCGTTGACCGAAGCGATCACCTTGGAGAAGTCGCTGTAGCGCTCAAGGATCACAACCGGAGCAAAGGCCTCATCGCTGCAGATGCGCGCGGTCCGTGGCACGTTGGCGAGAATGGTTGGCGCGAAGAGTCGCGGCTCGCCCGCCTTCACTGGCGCACCGCCCGCTAGGACGCGTGACCCTGCGGCGACCGCTTCGCTGATCCACTCCTGCGTGCGCTTCGCAGCACCGTCATCAATGAGCGGGCCAACATCGGTCGCCTCATCGGCTGGGTCGCCCACCTTCAGTTGTGCCGCACCAGCAATGAACCGCTTCTCAAACTCATCCGCAATTGAGTCGTGAAGGAAGATGCGCTGCACGCTGATGCAGACCTGTCCTGCGTAGGCGAAGGCGCCGACGAGTGAGCGCTTCACCGCCCAGTCGAGGTTTGCGGTGGCGTCCACGATGCAGGCGGCGTTCCCACCGAGCTCAAGGAGAACACGACGCTTCCCCGCGCGCGCCTTCATCTTCCAACCGATGACTGGTGATCCGGTGAATGAGAGGAGGCGGAAGCGCTCGTCGTCAATGAGCTTGTCGGCAACGTCACGTGCGGTTGGGATGACGCTGAGCGCCCCCTCTGGGAGGCCGGCCTCGGTCATGATCTCCGCCACCTTCAGCATGATCAGAGGATCGGCTGATGGCGGCTTCAAGACGATGCTGCAACCGGCGGCAATCGCTGGTGCCACCTTATGTGCGGCGAGATTCAACGGGAAGTTGAAGGGGCTAATCCCAAGGACAGGGCCGACGGGGAAGCGGCGTGTGATGCCGAGGCGACCCTTGCTCGATGGCGCAAGGTCGAGCGGGATCGTCTCGCCGATCATCCGCTCCGCCTCTTCCGCTGCAAGGCGGAATGTCAGCGCACCACGGTCAATCTCTGCGCGCGCGTCGCGGATCGGCTTCCCCGCTTCGGCAGAGAGGAGTGCGGCGAGCTCTTCCCTGCGCGCGCTAATCCCTGCAGCAGTCTTGCGTAAAATTTCGGCGCGCTCCCAGGCGCCGAGCGCGCGCATTCGTTCAAATCCGGCCTGCGCGCCAACCACGGCACGCTCCATCTGTTCGGCGCTCGCAAGGAAGGTGCTCCCCACCACGTGGCCGTCATACGGCGAACGGATCTCATGCGGTTGCGGCGACTCCTCCCAGGAGCCAGCGATCAGGATCTTCTGCGCCTTCATGAGCCGAGTCTAGCCGAGTGCCACTGCCGCTTTGGGTGGTGCGCCGCGTAGAGTG
>JBIJDR010000057.1:0-4936 GCA_044343985.1 Candidatus Limnocylindrus sp. | reverse complement strand
GTTGCGTCAATGAGCCTGGTTCCGGCCTGGAAGAAGCCAGTTTCACTCCCACCATCTTCAAGCAGGTACTCGACCCCGCCGCTGTAGAGATCGCAGAGGCGCATAGAAATGCCTCGAACAACGGAGCTTTTGGAATTGAAGTTGTTAAACCAGCCTTTTGGCTGATGCCACTCAATGCAGATGTCAGGCGCGCCTGAGGTCGGCATGTCGTCGGAATCGTACGTCGGCGTCACATATTCATTGAGCCCAGTTCGGCGGATTATGAGCGCCTTTGTCGCAGATGCTGAAAACTCAATCGGGTTTAGAGAAAGGTTGTAGGTTCCCGCGGTATCAAGTCGTACCTGCTCAGACTCAGGCATGAATCCGAGTGTGATTCGCTGAAAAGAATTGAGCAGATGCTTTGGCCAATAGCCGGAAGAGGTAATGATCTCGTAGGGGTCCCAGTCGTATTTGTATCGATCTGTCTCTTTGCACACTCCTCCGAGCGAAACCTTCTTCCCCTCAGCAAGGCAGCCGACAATGCCAGAGTGATCAAATCCAAGGTTATGCAGAAGTTCGTGCGCAATTGTTGAGAGTGCAACAGATGATCTCGCGCGCACTGAAGCCCAATCAGAAGGGTATTGATTGATCACGATGAGCTTTCCAGGAATGTCCGCATACCCACCAAAATCACAATTACGTCTGGGCATGATTAGGAACACGTGATCGTAGTCATCAAGGTACTCTCCCCTAGAAGCCCAGTAGCTTTCGGCTTGATTTGCCCAGTCTTCTCCAAGATCCTTATCGCACGAGCTCTTCCCGTCGAGCGGAGTTAGCTCAAAGACCTTGCCCTCAATCCGCTCTTGACCATAGCTACTCAGCTCCCAGTACGACGCGAGCGATTCGCTGAATTTGTCGGTGTCTGGTGAGTTGAAGAACATGTTGTCGAGGCGGGCCTGCGTTGTGGGCCTCGTACGCTGCCCTTCAAAGTTGATCGGAACGACCGCGATAGTGCGGATCCCGCCCCCAGTGATGTTCGCGGGGGTGAATGTCTGACTCCATGTCTCGCCTGCACTCGCCCTTGCGGGGAAAGCGACGGCTGCGGTAAGCAGGGCAATAAGAATACGTCTCATGTTTTTAGCTTCGCACACTGCCGTGCCTCCAGCTATGCCCAAAGCACAAAGTGGCATTTCGTGCGGGAAGGGGTGGCGGAGAGAGAGGGATTCGAACCCTCGATGGGGTTGCCCCCAAACCGCATTTCCAATGCGGCGCGTTAGAAGGTGAGCTTGAGCCTCCGCAGACGCAGGGAGTTGGCGACCACGCTGACGCTGGAGAGGCCCATTGCGGCGGCGGCGAGGGCGGGGTCAAGGCCGATGCCAAAGGCTGGGAGGGCGAGGCCGGCGGCGAGTGGGACGAGAAGCAGGTTGTAGCCGAAGGCCCAGGCGAGGTTCTGGCGGATCGTCCGCGTGGTGGCGCGGGCGAGATCAACAAGTGCTGGGACGGCGCTCGGGCTGCCGCTGGAGAGCGTTGCGGCGGCGGCTTCACTCGCCACTTCTGTGCCACCACCCACCGCAATGCCAACGTCTGCAGCGGCGAGTGCGGGTGCGTCGTTGATGCCGTCACCCACCATCCCCACGCTGCCGTGTGTTGCGCGGACTTTTTCAACGACGTCTGCCTTGCCGCTCGGCAAGATGCCACCGAGTGCCTGACTTAGCGGAATGCCCACGGCCTGTGCGACGGCGTTCACCACCTCTTGGCGATCACCAGAGACGATCCACGAGCTGATGCCACGATCGGTAAGTGCACGAATGGCGGCGGCGGATTCGGGTCGAACCGAATCGGCGAGGCTGATGATGCCAGCGGGTGCGCCGTCTGCAATCACGTAGAGCGGTGTTGCGCCAGACTCGGCCGCCTCGCTCGCCCACGCGTCGAGTGCGCTTGCTGCGTCACTGCTGCTGAACATGCCCTTGTTCCCAATCTTAAGGCGGCGGCCATCCACCGTTGCGCGAAGTCCGCGGCCGGGGACAAGCTCAACGTCGGTTGCAGGTGGGAGTGAAACACCGCGGGAGGATGCTGCGGCAACGACGCCACGGGCGAGTGGGTGCTCGGATCGCGCCTCTGCGGCGGCAACGGCGCGAAGGAGTGCGTCGGGATCGTTAACGAAGGGGCCGGCTGGATGCGGGCGGAGTGCGGCGAGTTGGAGTGAGCCGGTGGTGAGGGTGCCCGTCTTATCCCAGAGGATCGCCTTCATCTTGCCAGCACTCTCGAGCAGCGCCGCATCGCGGACCAGGATCCCCGCCTCTGCGCCGCGACCCATCCCTACGATCACGGCGGTCGGCGTGGCGAGGCCCATCGCGCAGGGGCAGGCAACAACAAGGACGGCGATGGCGGTGGCGACGGCGCGGACGAGCTTCGGCTCTGCGCCGAAGAGGTACCAACCAACGAAGGTGAGGATGCTGATCAAGATGATCGTAGGGACGAAGATCTCCGAGATGCGATCGGCGAGTCGCGCAATGACAGGCTTTGATGCCTGCGCCTTCTCCACGGCGGCAACGATCCGCGCGAGCGTTGTCCCCTCCC
Source organism: Candidatus Limnocylindrus sp. (assembly GCA_044343985.1). Classification (GTDB taxonomy): domain Bacteria; phylum Chloroflexota; class Limnocylindria; order Limnocylindrales; family Limnocylindraceae; genus Limnocylindrus. The sequence continues at coordinate 2,377 of JBIJDR010000057.1, read as the reverse complement.
CAACAGCGGTGGCGCGCATCACGAGCGACGCATCAGTAAGAAGCGCACCAGCAACTACGCGGTCACCTTCGCCACGCTCCACTGGCGCCGATTCGCCAGTGAGGAGTGATTCGTCAATTGCGGCGCGACCGCTGATGATCACGCCGTCCACTGGGACGCGGCCGCCAGGACGCACCAAGAGGAGATCGCCAGCAATGACGCTGGTGCGCGGCACGCTCTTGCCGGCTGGATCACTTGCGCTCGTTAACAGTTCTGCACTCTCTGGTCGAAGTGCCAGGAGGCTGCGCACCGCACTGGTGGAGGCGTCCTTTGCTCGCGCTTCAAGCCAGCGACCGAGCGAGACGAATCCAAGGATGAGTGCCGCGGCGTCCCAGGTTGCATGCGCCGGTACACCAACGCGCATCAGTTGGTCATGGAAGAGGGTGATGGCAACGGACCAGGCCCATGCCGATGTGGTGCCGAGGCTGACGAGCGTCTCCATGGTGAGGCTGCCGTGTCTGAGTGCACGTAGTGCGCGCGCATGGAAGCGCCAGCCAACAACGAACTGCACCAGCGTTGACGGCACGATGAGGATCCAGTTAATGCGCTCCATGGAGATGAAGAGCCACGGCTGAAGCATGATCGCCATTGCGACGAAGCCGAATACGGTCGCTCCGATCCCGTCGCGCAGGAGTGCGCGCTTCTCGCGTTCACGTGCCGCAACGCGTGTGAGCTCCATCGCCTCGCGTGCCGCTTCACGTTCGCCTTCGTTGTTTCGCCCCGCAAGGTCGAGCGCCGCAGCGGGAACTTCGTAGCCGGCGTTTGCAATGACCTTCGCGAGATCGGCCGCGCCAGTCAACTCAGGGAGATAGCGGATTGTGGCGCTCTCAGTGGCGAGGTTGACGCTCACCTCGCTGACACCGTCTGCTTTGCGCAGGAATCGATCAATACGATTGACGCATGAGGCGCAGGTCATTCCGACGATCGGGAGGGCGATCTCCGCCGTCTCCACCGCCGCAGGGACCGTTGGTGCGCTCAAGTTCTGCATACTCCTGGGGAGTATACAGCCTCTCGGGGCGCTACGCTCTCTCCATGGCAAGATCCGTGCTCAATCCGGTGGTCGTGATGCGCTGGAGCAGCCCCTGGGGGCCCCTCCCCGTGCTGGTCCGTAACGGCCGCGTCCGCGCCATTGCACTCGATCCGCGCGCGCCGCTTCCGGAGCTTTTTCTAACTGACGACGCGCGCGCATCAGGACCTATTCGTAGCCAGCGCGATCTTGCGAAACTGATGCGCAGCGTGCTGCGTGGTGAGGTTCGCGCGCGCGATCTGATTGCGGCGAGCGACCTCTCTGACTGCACACCATTTGAACGCAGCGTCTTGACGGCGCTCGCGAAGGTTCGGCACGGCAGCAGCGTGAGTTACGGCGAGCTTGCTGCAGCGATCGGCTCACCGCGCGCCGCACGTGCGGTTGGTGGCGCGCTCGGCAAGAATCCGATTCCGCTGCTACTCCCCTGCCACCGCGTCCTTTCAGCAAGCGGCATTGGCGGATACGGTGGTGGTGCGGGGAGTAAATGGCGACCCGGCGGGAAGGCGCCGCTCGAATTTAAGCGCGCGCTGCTTGCGAGTGAAGGGGTGCTGGTCGACTAGCTGCTGTGCGTTACGCGTGCAGCGTGGCGCCGTGGATGCCGAGCACCACACGCGCGCGAGGCATCTCGTGATAGATCAGGCCAATCTCACCCTGCTTGACGAGCGTCTCAATCAGCTTCGCTTCACGATCAGGGAGGCCGATCCATGCGTCACCATCTGGCGTCACGATCTTCACGGTGAGATCTTCATCGCCAGCGAGTCCGTAGGTGCGACGAATCTCATGCACCGGAAGGTACGGGCGCGACTTCACCATGCGGCGCAGCTGTGCCGCGGTTGCCTGCTTCAGCAGTGGCGGTGCGCTGTTGACTGGCGCGTCGCTCACCCGGCCACCACATAGAGTTCGCGGCTCGTAAGGTTCAGTTGGTCAACAGCACTATCGCCGCAAAGAACAATATCTTCAATGCGCGCGCCGTTCAGCCCCTCAACGTAGATGCCAGGCTCAATGCTGAAAGCGTGACCTGGGACGAGCTTCGTGGCGTTGCCTTTGACGATGTACGGATCCTCATGCTCTTCAAGGCCGATTCCGTGTCCCGTGCGATGGAAGAAGCGCTCACCGAGCCCTGCGGCTTCGATCACGGCGCGTGCCGCCTGGTCCACCGATTCACAGCTGACGCCTGGACGCACGTGATCCGTTGCCGCCTGATGCGCCTTCTTCAGGATCGCGTAGCGGTGGAGGAAGTCGTCGGTTGGTGAAACGGCACCGTTTGGGCCAGTCACCCAGATCGTGCGCGTGGTGTCTGAACCGTAGCCA
>JBIJDR010000056.1:0-5016 GCA_044343985.1 Candidatus Limnocylindrus sp. | reverse complement strand
GATATACCCACCCGCGCTCTCAATGATCGTTGTGACGCGCCCCAGCGCGTCATCGACGTCGTTAACTTCAAGTGAGAGGTTGCCGTAACGGACCACATCACTCGTGCCATCGCCCCGATTCGAGGAGACTGTGTCGCCAAACTCAGGGGCCACACCCCCTACGCCGCTCTCTTTCCCATCTGGGTAGCTAGGGTCAACTCCTCCGCCTAAGTTGCTCGATCCGCCAGCGACTCCGAATCCGGAGACCAAGGCGAGGGCGAGGGCGAGGACGGCACCTACGACTGCAGGGACTCCGAGCCGCGTCATCATGGCGCTTCGTGTTCTCATTCGTTCACTCCTTCTCTTTGAGCCCAGGAGGGCCCTTCGCTCCATTAACGCCCCAAGTGTGGCGGGGGTTCCAGCCGTGCTCAACAGAGCACAAAAAGAGGCCTAGAAGAGGCCGACGATCTCCCCGCCGCGGGTCAGGTCGAGGTCGATCCGCTCGCCGCCAGGCGCCTTATTCAGGCCCGGCATCAGGCGCATATCGCCACAGATCGCGGTGATGAATCCGGCCCCTGCCGCCAAGGTGACGCCGCGAACAGGCACTCGGAAACCTGTTGGGCGACCGAGCTTGCTTGCGTCATGGGAGAGCGAGTACTGCGTCTTCGCCATGCAGATCGGGAGCTTCCCGTAGCCGAGCTCCTCAAGTCGTGCCAAGCGCTTCGCAGCGGCCGGTGAGATGTCCACGCCATCGGCGCCGTAGATACGCATCGCGATCGTCTCGATCTTCTTTGCGAGTGGCATATCGTCTGCGTAGATCGGCGCGTAGTTCGCCTCGCCAGAGGTGACCGCCGCCCAGACCGCCTCAGCAAGTTCCTTCGCACCCTTGCCGCCATCGGTGAAGTGCGACGAGATCACTGCAGCGCGTGCGCCTGCGGCGAGTGCGACCCGCTTGATCGCCTCGTGCTCTGCTGGTGTATCTGTAGGGAACTTATTGATCGCCACGACAGCGGGGATGCCGAAGGCGAGAACGTTCTCAATCTGCTTTGCAAGATTCTGCGCGCCAGCCTCAACCGCCGCAACGTTCTCTTGATTGAGTGCGGGATCGAGTGGCTTACCTGCAACAATCTTTCCAACGCCGCCATGCATTTTCAACGCGCGCACCGTTGCCACAATCACTGCGGCATCTGGCGCAATGCCAGATGCGCGGCACTTGATATCAAAGAACTTCTCCGCGCCCATATCTGCGCCAAAGCCAGCTTCGGTGACGACGATTTCACTCGTTGCAAGTGCGGCGCGATCAGCGATGATTGAGTTATTCCCGTGCGCAATATTTGCGAACGGTCCGGCGTGCACGAACGCAGGGCCACCCTCAAGTGTCTGCAGTAGGTTCGGCTTGATCGCGTCGCGCAGTAACGCCGCCATTGCGCCGGCAACTTTCAGATCTTCCGTTGTCACCGGCTTCCCATCGGTGGTCTCTGCAACCACAATGCGGCCAAGTCTGGCGCGAAGGTCGGAGATATCCGAGGCGAGTGCGAGTACCGCCATCACTTCACTTGCAACAGTGATCACCGTCTCTGATTCGCGAACCACACCGTTCTCGCGTCCGCCGAGACCGATGATCGTCTTTCGAATAGCGCGATCGCTAATATCTACAACGCGCGGCCAAGTGATGGCGCGCAGGTCAATGCCTAGCGTGTTGCCGTGGTGAAGATGGGTGTCAAGGAACGCCGCGGCGAGATTGTGCGCCGCGCCAATGGCGTGGACATCACCAGTCAGGTGCAGGTTGAACTCTTCCATGGGGATCACCTGGCTGTAGCCGCCGCCTGCGGCGCCACCCTTGATGCCGAAGACGGGGCCGAGGCTCGGCTGGCGAATCGCCACTGTTGCCTTCTTCCCGATCACGTTGAGTCCCTGCGCAAGTCCGATCGTTGTGGTGGTCTTCCCTTCGCCGAGCGGCGTTGGCGTGATCGCTGTCACCACCACGTACTTGCCGCGCTTGCCGAGCTTCTCCATCCGCTCGATCGCCTCAATGGAGATCTTCGCCTTAGTTCGGCCGTACGGCTCAACTTCGTCGGGAGTGAAACCAAGGTCAGCGGCAACCGCGTCAATCGGCTTCAGTGTGACGCTGCGCGCGATCTCTAGGTCAGACGGGAAGGACATGGTCGGAAGTCTACGCCCCTGCACGCCGCGCGGCAGCCTGCGCCGCCTGCAGCACCAGGATCGCGTTCGTCATAGGGCCAACGCCGCCCGGCACGGGGCTGAGCGCCCCTGACTCGCCGATCGCTGCGCTCACGCTCTCGGCATCAACATCGCCCACGATGTGGTCGCCATCGGCATGGATCCCAACGTCAATGACCACGCAGCCTGGTGCAACGTGCTCACCGCGCACAAGGCCGCGCACGCCCGCCGCCACCACCAGGATCTGCGCCGTACGCGTGATCGCCCCCATATCTGGCGTCTTTGAGTGCACCACCGCTACCTGCGCGCCAGCGAGGGCAAGCAGCTGCGCCACTGGGCCTCCCACAACAGCACTTCGGCCCACCACCACGGCGCGCTGACCGCGCAGCGGGATCTCATAGACACGCAGCAACTCCATCACCGCCGCCGCCGTTGCAGGGAGGATGGTGCCGTCAAGATCGCCCGCCGCAAGTCGCGCGGCGTTTGCTTCGGTTGCCCCGTCAACGTCTTTTTGTGGATCGATCGCCACCACGACGCGGGCGCGGTCCACACCGCTTGGGAGTGGCGATTGCAGGATAATCCCTGCAACATCTGGATCGTCTGAGAGACGCTGCAGCGTTGCGCTGATCTCCGCTTCGCTCGCCGTTGCAGCGAGCGAGATCTTCTTCACCGCAAGGCCAGCAGTCGCTGCCTGCTTGAGCAGCTGCTCCATGTAGATCAGCGCATCGATCTCTTCTGTTGCAACGACTGCAGCGAGCACTGCAGGTCCCCCGCCGCGCGCCGCAGTTGCCGCTGCAACAACGCGCGCCGCCTCTATGGCGAGTGCGGTAGAGCGCGGCTTTGCGGCGAGGCTGCGACTCACTGTGGCGTTGCGCGGTGCAGTGCGGTGAGCGCCGCGCTTGTCTGACTCGCAATCTCCGCGCGTGTCTGCGGATCGTCAATGTATGGAAGGTTCGCCTCAACGTTCTCAGCTGCACTCTCGCCAGATGCGCGCGCAAAACGTGCCGCAACCTCAAGGTCGCTCGCGGCGGCAAGCAGTGACTTGTCTAGAATGCTGCGCGCCGCTTCGGCAACGGCAACTGTGGCGCGAAGCGTTGCGAGCGGAACTTCGGCGGCACGCTGCGCTGCAGCTGATATTGCAACGGTGCGCGCTGTGCGTTCGTCGTCAGAACTCTTTGGTAGTTTCAGCGCCTCCATAAAGGCGCTATATGCAACGGCGTCATCGTCGGCGAGTTGAAGAAGTTCAACGCGTGCGCTGCGTGCGCGCTGAAGCGCCGCCTGTTGCAGCGCACTGTGCTCACCGCCCTGCGCGTCTGACTTTGCGAGTGAGAGTCCAGCGACCATCTCTACCAGCGCCGCTCCCATGGCGCCAGCAACGCCGGCCGCCGAACCACCACCCGGTGCTGGAGTTGCCGCGGCGAGCGCGTCAAGATAGCCGCCAAGCGAGGTAGCTGATAGGTGCGTCATGCAACCCTCCCTAACGTACGCAAGGAGAAGTTAATCTGCCTCGTAATCGCTGCTGCGGCCGCTGTGCTTTCGCGCGAGCGAGAGTGCGATGGCGAGCGAGAGGACGAGCCCCGCCAGTGCGCCGAGCTCGTAGAGAAGTGGCGCAATATCTCTTTCGGCCACGAGCCACTGCTCTACTTGTGCAGTTGCAATGAGGATGCGCCGCACCACGGCAACAAGGCCGATGATGAGGAACGGTTCAAGAATGAGTTGTGATCGAGCGAGCGAGATGCGCAGCGTGTAGATCAGCTCCGCGATGATGAAGAGGAGGAGTACACGATCAAGGATTTTGAGCGCCGCTTCAATGCTGCCGGATTGGAGCCCGACGACAATCTCATGAAGCACCTCACCACCGATGATGAGCACAGCGACCATGAGGACTGCGGCGAGGGTGAGGTCGAGCCCGATCTCAACCAGGCGAAGCGCGGAGCGCGCAGACTCAACCGGGCCCCCTTGCCTCTTCGATGCCCTCGTTCGTCTCTGCGTTGCCATATGCATAGCATCGCACGGCGAGCCACTTTGGCGAGTTACGCGTGGCTGAGGAGGCCCCCAGGCACTTCGGCCGTGGAGGCGAACGGAAGGGTGCGCCAAGCGTCGTCGAAGGCCTCGATACTCCAGGCACCACTGCGGCGCGAGAAGGAGAGGACGAGGGCGGCGTCTTCGGTCTCCAGCTCCCAGAGGGTGCGTGGGCCGCTCTCGGCGCGGTAGGCACCGTACTCGCGCCGAAGGGCGAGCACCTTGGTCACCTTGCGGACGATCCCCTCAAAGGCGACCGCCGTAGGGGCCCCTGTGCGCCAGTGTGCGGTGACCTTCACCGCGACCGAAGCGATCTGCTGCATTGCCATCTCGTACCTCCTCCCCCGTGGGGGCTACCCCCTTGACGGGGACTTCGTTTGACTAGAACATCTGTTCTGCTTGGGTAGTCTCATAGAACATCTGTTCTCTGTCAAGGGGGAGTTTCAGGAGTGTGCGAGAATCCCCGCACCAGCGCGGGGGGCTCTCCCCCGCCCCAGAAAGGAGCGCATCATGAAGGTCATCCTCACCGCCAACGTCGCGAAGGTCGGCAAGGCCGGCGAGCTCAAGGAGGTCGCCGGGGGCTACGCCCGGAACTACCTGATCGCGAACGGTCTCGCCATCCCTGCTATCGGCGGGGCGGCCACCCGGGTTGCATCCGAGATCGCGTCGCGCGCCTCAAAAGTCGACCGTGTCAAGCAGGAATCAGAGGAGTACGCCAAGAAGATCAGCGCCACCGCCCTCACCATGGGGGTGAAGGTCGGCGAAGGCGGGAAGCTCTTCGGCTCCATCACCAACAAGGAAATCGCCGAAGCACTCGAGCGCCGCGGCATCAAC
>JBIJDR010000022.1:0-14497 GCA_044343985.1 Candidatus Limnocylindrus sp. | reverse complement strand
AGGCGGCCCGCAAGGAGGTCCTTGCCCGACTCACCGAAGATGCCGAGACTGAGGCGAACCGACTTCGCGCAACACTCGAGCGCCGCGCCGCTGAAGAGGCGGGTGATCGCGCCCGCGACATGATCCTGACCGCAATGCAGCGCGTTGCCGCCGACCACAGCACTGAACACTCCGTCACGCACATCAAGCTAGCGAGCGAAGAGATGAAGGGACGCCTGATCGGTCGCGAAGGGCGAAACATTCGTGCACTAGAGGCTGCAACGGGAGTTGAGCTGCTTATTGACGAAACGCCGATGCAGGTGACGCTCTCCTCCTTTGATCCGGTGCGACGAGAGGTTGCGCGCGTCACGATTGACCGACTGATGCAGGACGGTCGCATTCATCCCGTGCGCATTGAAGAGGTTGTTGCAAAGGCACAGGGTGAGGTTGACGCCACCGCACTGAAGAATGGTGAAGAGGCGGCGCTTGAAGTTGGTGTCACCGGAATTCCAACCGAGCTACTCCGCATTCTTGGACGCCTGCAGTGGCGCACGTCGTACGGGCAGAATGTGCTGCTGCACTCAATTGAGACGGCACAGGTCGCTGGTGCCGTTGCTGGTGAGCTCGGCATGGATATCCGCGCCGCCAAGGTTGGCGGACTTCTGCATGACATTGGGAAGGCACTTGATCACGAGATTGAGGGGACGCACGCCGCAATCGGTGCCGACTTGGCACGCCGTCACGGCATGCCTGAGGGGATCGTCAACGCGATCGCCGCGCACCATCAGGAGGTGGAGTGCACGGCGCGCGAGGCACCAATCGTGCAGGTTGCTGACGCGATCAGCGCCGCACGACCAGGCGCTCGCGGCAATCAGGCCGAGGCACATCTGCGTCGCCTTGAGGATCTGCAGAACATTGCGATGAGCTTTGAGGGGGTGGAGAAGGTCTACGCCGTTCAGGCTGGGCGCGAAGTGCGCATCCTCGTTCGACCAGATCACGTTGACGACGAACGTGCGCGAGAGATCGCACGCGACGTTGTGAAGCGCATTGAGGAGCAGCTCTCATATCCGGGGCAGATTCGTGTCACCGTGATTCGTGAGACGCGGGCGGTTGATTACGCCCGCTGAGCGGGCAACGCCCCTCCTCGCCGTTGCCGGCCCCACGGCGGTAGGGAAGAGTGCTGCGGTGCTCGCCCTCGCCGATCTGCTTGAACGCGATGGCGTGCGCTTTGCGCTCGTCTCTGCCGATTCACGACAGGTCTTCCGTGGGTTCGATATCGGCACGGATAAGCTCTCAGCTGACGTGCGGGCGCGTCGCCCCCACGCAGGGATCGACGTTGCCGAGGCTGATCAATCCTTCACCCTCTACGACTGGCTCGCGATCGCACGCGAGGCGATTAGCGCACCGACAGCGAACGGCGCGCCGCAGATCGCCATCGTGGTTGGCGGGACCGGCCTCTATCACCGAGGACTACTGCGTGGCTTTCTGACCGGTGGCGCACGTCCGCACGACCCTGAGCTTCGGGTGCGCCTTGAGCGTGAGCTCGCCGAAGAGGGGCGCGAGCACATTGAGGTGCAGCTACGCGGGCTGAACGCCGCTGCGGCAGATGCTGTTGCGACCGCGAGCCCACGGCGACTGCTGCGCGCGCTTGAGATCGCACAGCTCGGAGGGGACCCCACCGCCACCGAGGAGGAGCCGTGGAGTGGCCCAAACACGTACGTCCTTCTTGACGAGCCAGATAGCGCCGCCCACCGCACGGCGATTGCTGAGCGAGCCGCCGCACAGTTTGCGAACGGTCTCGTTGCAGAGACAGAGGCGCTTGCAGCACGTCTTCCAGCCGAGACGCCAGCCCTCTCGGGTATTGGCTACCGCGAAGCGCTGCAGTATCGTCTCGGTGAGATCAGCGAAGAGAAGGCGATCACGCACTCGAGCGGAAGGAGTTGGGCCTATGCGCGTCGACAGCGCACCTGGTATCGCGGAGAGCCAATTAGCACCACGATCAACGCTGGCAGCAGCCAGACCACTGCACGCGTTGCCGCCGATCTTCACGCGCTTGCACGGACGCTGATCGAGCAGACTGGAGCGTAGGGTGGGGGAGCGCACAGTGCGCCAGCGACGAGCACCGATTGAGATTGTCCCACCAGTTGAGCGTGCGTTCTTGATTGCGGTAGACACTGGCAACGATCCTGGCTGGCCTGCAGTGGATAGCCTCGAAGAGCTGGCGAGCCTGGCGCGTACCGCTGGCGCAGAGATTGTTGGAGCCGAGTGGCAGCAGCGACGGCACGCCGATCCAGATACGTATATCGGCGCCGGCAAGGCGCGTGAGTTACTTGCCGCAAAGGCTGAGACTGGATTCACACTTCTCATTGCCGACGATGAACTTTCACCAACGCAGCAGCGCGGCCTTGAAGAGGTGCTTGAGGTGAAGGTGATTGACCGAAGCCGCCTCATCCTTGACATCTTTGCGATGCATGCGCGGACGCATGAAGGACGGCTGCAGGTTGAGCTTGCGCAACTTGAGTATCAACTCCCGCGCCTCACAAAGTTGTGGACGCACCTTTCACGCACCGGTGGCGGTATTGGGACGCGCGGACCTGGTGAGTCGCAGCTCGAAACCGACCGCCGCCTGATCCGCGACCGCATCTCACTCATGAAGGCGCGTGTTGATCAGGTGCGTCGCAGTCGCGAGACTGGCGCACGTGCGCGTTCAGCTGGCGGTGTGCCAACCGTGGCAATTGTTGGATACACCAATGCTGGCAAGTCAACACTGCTGAACAGTCTTGTGGGGAGCAACGCAGTACTCGCTGAGGATCGACTCTTCGCCACGCTTGATCCGACGAGTCGACGTCTACGCCTTCCGAGTGGGGCGCATGCGATCGTCACGGACACGGTGGGCTTCATTCACAAGCTGCCACATCAGTTGGTTGACGCCTTCCGCGCCACGCTGGAAGAGGTTGCACGCGCCGATCTCCTCCTTGAGGTCGTTGATGCCTCTGACCGCCATTGGGCCGAACATCGCGCCACGGTGCAGGAGGTACTCGAAGAGCTCGGCGTGGATGAGAAGCCGCGTATCGCGGTCGCTAACAAGTGCGATCGCCCGAATGCCGGCGCGCTTATTGAGGGGGCGCTCCGGGTGGCCGCAGCAACAGGGGACGGCCTCCCAGCGCTCAGGGATCGCCTTGAGGAGGTCCTGCAGCGGCAGGGGGTGGCGATCGACCTCGAGCTCCCATATGGGGTGGTCGGTGAAGTTGAGGCGCTCCGAGCCCGGACTGGGATTCAGGTGGCATATGAAGATGCGGCGCTGCATGTGACGGGGTTTGCGCCAACAGATGTAGCGGCAGAGCTACAGCAACTGAAACGGCGGGCGATCGGCCGCGTGCTTTAACGGGCTCAGGGGGAGGTGCCAAGACCCTCCCTCTTGGTTCCGATAATGATAGTTATGTGACGAAGATATCGGGCAGCTGAGCACGAAATCCCCCCTGAGGGCGTATCCTCTCCCCATGCGGATCGAATTCATCGCTCAGGCTGGCGTGAAGATCCATACCGCCCACGGCTCCATCCTCTGCGACCCGTGGTTCAATCCGGCGTACTACGCAGGCTGGTTCCCATACCCGCGAAATGATGGTCTTGATCACGCCGCCCTAGGCGCCACCGACTACCTCTATATCAGCCACCTCCACAGAGATCATTTCGACCCTGAGTGGCTTGCCCGCTGGTGCAGCAAGGAGGCCACGGTCATCCTCCCCGCCTACCCGCTCCCAGAGCTGCGTGAGGCGCTCACTGAACTCGGCTTCAGCAAGTTCATTGAGACGGTCTCAGGCGTCCCCGTACAGCAAGGCGGACTCACGCTCGTCGTTGAGGCGCTCACCGCGCCAACAGATGGGCCGATCGGCGACTCTGCCCTCCTGGTAGACGATGGCATAGAGCGCCTGCTCAACCTGAATGACAGCCGGCCGATCGACCCTGATCGCCTCTTGGTACAAGGGGCGATTGATATCTGTCTGCTGCAGTTCAGCGGCGCCATCTGGTACCCAATGGTCTATGAGCTCCCTGAGCGCGCCAAAGAGGCGCTCGCAAAGAAGAAGCGCACCGCGCAGTTCGCTCGTGCCGCTCGCTACGTGGAGATCATCAGTCCCCGCGTCGTGATCCCATCCGCAGGGCCCCCTTGCTTCCTTGATGATGAGCTCTTCCAGTGGAACGACGTCAACAACGCCGAAGATTCGATCTTCCCGGATCAGCGCCTGATGGTCGACTATCTACAACAGGCTGGTCAGCAGGCGGTCCTAATGCTCCCAGGGAGCATCGGGACGTTCGATGCGGGTGGGAAGTTTGATGTGCAGCATCTGGAGGGCGAACTGTCTGTGCAGAGCGTCTTTGCTGATAAGGAGGCGTACTTGCGCACGTACGCAAAGAACGTGGCGCCACGCATCGCCGCAGAGAAGGCATCGTGGGCGGGACCTCGCACGGACCTCCTGGCCGACATGAAGGCGTGGTTTGAGCCGCTGATGGCGCTCGGTCCACGCGTCTGCGATGGGATCGGTGGACCGGTCCGCATTCAGACGGACGACACCAGCCTCCTGCTCGACTTCCCTGAGCGCGCCGTGATCGCTGATGACGGGCGCGACGTTGACTTCCGATTCACCATCCCCCGCCTCCTCCTCGATCATCTTGTCCGGACGCGGACCGATGACTGGGTCAACTCGCTCTTCCTCTCGCTGCGCTTCAGCGCCTGGAGGCGTGGCTCCTACAACGACTACCTCTACACCTGGTTCAAGTGCCTCTCCGTGGCGCGAATCCAGTACGCAGAAGGCTTCTACGCCGAGAATGGCCCCACCGAGGGAACCTTCGACCTGAACGGCTGGCAGGTGCAGCGGCGCTGCCCGCATATGAAGGCGGATCTGACACGCTTCGGCACGGAGGATGGTGAGACCCTCACCTGCAGCATTCACGGCTGGCAGTGGGATCTTGCGAGTGGCCGATGTCTCACCTCAGAGGGGCACCCGCTCTTCGCCCGTCCGGTCAGCCCAGCTGCACAGGATCACGCCGCCCGCGTTGCAGGGAGCGAGCCACCACGGCCAGATCAGTATTCAGGCGGACCTGAAGGGAGCTAGCGCGCAGCGAGTGCCGCAGCGAGTCGAGTTGCAAGGTCGGTAGAGCGCCCTCCGCCCATCACAAGGACAACCGCCCCCTCCGGGAGTGCGGCGTAGATGGCGTCCGCGGTGGCTTCAACAGAGCCTGGTGCCTCCGCCTCTGTTCCGAGTGCGCTGATCGCGGCGGCGAGCTTCGCAGCGCTCGTGATTGTGAGGTCCGTATCGCGGACGGCGAAGACGTCGGCGACGGCGACCCGATCTGCGGCGGCGCACGAGCGCGCGAGCGCAGGGAGGAGTGCTGCAGTGCGGTGATAGGTCAGCGGTTCGATGGCGAGGATGAGTGGTCGCCCTGGGTAGCGGAGGCGTACCGTGGAGATGGTGGCGTCAATCGCCGTGGGGTGGTGGCCGTAGTCGTCCAGCACGGTGATCCCGCTCCGGTCATAGCGCACTTCCATCCGCCGCCCTACCCCTGGGTAGTCGGCGAGTGCTGCGGCGATCCCCGCCCCTGTCCCCCCTGATGTCGCGGCAAGGGCTGCCACACCGAGCGCATTCGCCGCGTTGTGTGCCCCGAGGAGGCCGATCGTGAGCGTCTTCCCCTGCAGCTCAGCAAGCGCAGGGGCGAGTCGGCCCCCTCGCTCACTCAACGTGAGGTTGCTGAGCTGAACCGCTCCCGCCGAGACGAGTTCAAGATCAGCCGTGACATCTGCGACTGTCTCTGCGCGTCCGTGCGAACGGACGGCATAGCGGAACAGGCTCCCCTTGTCGTGCTGCTTGAGCGCCGTGGCGACCTCGGCGCCGCCAGCATCAGCGACGTTCACCACGAGCGCGCCGCGTTCAAGGACTGGCGCCCCCCAAGCGGCAAACGTGGCGACGGCGGCGGCACGGTCGGCGAAGATGTCGGGGTGATCCCAGTCAACGTTGAGGATCAGGGCCGCGTCTGCGGCGTACGGGTCAAAGTTCCCTCCGTACTCGTCTGCCTCCACGATGAAGCCCTGCTCTCCCCCGAGGCGGATCGGCGAGCCTGCTGGGCTCCCCTGCCCCGCTGGGAGTGGTCCACCCACGAACGCAGAAGGGTCTCGCCCTGACGCGCGGAGCGCGGCGAGGAGCCAACCGGTGGACGTTGTCTTCCCATGCGTCCCTGCAACCCCCAGGAGTGCCCCTCCGCGGCTCGCAGCGGCGTCCGCGATCACCTGCTGCAGTGAGACGATCGGGACACCGGCCGCACGTGCGGCGTGGAGTTGCGGGTGATCTGGCTGTGTACTGGTGATCGCCTTTGAGACAGCAACAAGGGTGGCCCGACTCGCCGGAGCGAGGTCGCTCTCATCGCTCACCTTCACCCCCGCAGCCTCAAGGATGAGAGCGGTCTCACGGCTCAGGTGGCTGTCACACCCGGTCACCAACGCGCCAAGCGCCGTTGCGTGGAGCGCGGCCCCCGTCGCCGCAGTGCCGCCGATGCCAACGATATGCAGGGTCAGCGGGAGGACGAGCGGTGAACCTGGGCGCGATGGTGCCAGCCCGGCTCCGATCTCGTTGATCGAACGTGTCACCCGCCTCGCCTCAGCGATAGTTCTCAAACTGCAGAGGTCGGTCCAACTCCATACCGCGAAGGAAGTCCATCACCGCCTGCAGCTCATCGCGTGACTTGCCGGTCACACGGACAGTTTCGCCTTGAATCTGTGTCTTTACCTTCGGGAAAGCGTCGCGGATCGCCTTCACCACCTTCTTCGCCGTAGGGTCATCAAGGCCGCTACGAAGTTTCACGTGAATCCGAAGCGTCTCACTCCCAGCCGCCTCTGGCTTCCCCCAGCCGAAGGTGCGCAGATCAATGCCGCGCTTTACTGCCTTTGACTCCAAGATGTCGCGGAGCGCCTTCAGGCGGAGCTCACCGTCGACGCGGATGACGAGTTCAGCCTTCTCCTCCTCAATCTCGGCGGTTGCGCCACGGAAGTCATAGCGTGTGGCGACCTCTCGCCGAGTCTGATCGAGGGCATTCTTCATCTCCTGACGATCAAAGTCGGAAACCACGTCAAACGAGTTGTCTGTCGCCATACAACCTCCTACTTTCGGTTTGAACTGAGCACGCGCCCATCGGCGCGGAAGCTCCAGCTCTCAGGGACGCCAGCCGTCCCTCGCTCGCCAAGCATACGACCGTTGAGTGCGACAAGTACACCGCGTGGGTTCCCGAATCGAATCTCTACCGCGCTGAGCCCCCGGATCGTTCGAGTCTCCCCCTTCGCAAGGGTGATCCCACTCGGCCCCGTGTTTGGGTCAACTGCGCCATCAATCCAGACGCGCACCCAGGTGCCAGTGTCGCTCCCTATGAGAACCACTGTCACTCCCGCAAAGACAACCTCAACATCGCGTAGGGCCTCACTGATCGTCCCGCTTGGGCTGCTCACCTGGAGGCTGATGCGCCACGTCCCTTCGGGGAGGAGGAGGTCGCCCTGCACCTTGCCGTCAGGCTGAGCAGGGAGTGAGCTGTTGACCACTTCGCCGGCGCTACTCGTTGCCACGATCATCACCTGCCCACTCGGTACGGTGGTTAGCGAGATTGGCACTGGTCCGCCGCTGATTCGGAGGCCCGCGGTGGGGGTCAACACGTCAAGTGGTGGGGCATCGTTGGCGGGGAGCGCGACAATAAAGACTCGGCGTATCGCGGCTCCGCCCGCCGAGCCTGTCGCAGGATCTGCTGCGCTGATGTCGAATTCGTTGCGCCCACCGCTCAGGGGGACCTCAATGCTCCAGATGCCAGAGGTGTCTGCTTGAGTAGTGACTGAATCCCCGATCGCGTTCTGGATCAAAACCTGCGTTCCAGCCCCCGCTGTCCCCCGCACAGTTGTTGCTGGCGTGCCAGCTGCAAGGGAGAGCACCTCTTCCGCTGGGCTGGTTACGTTGACGACTGGTGGGCTGGCAAAACGAATCGCTTGAGCGGCGAGGAAGCCGACCGCTCCGAGGACAACGAGTCCGACTAGGCCAAGGCCGAGGAGGTTGCGGAACGACTGGCGAAGGCCGCTCTCTATTCGCGTCCCAGCCTTTCCGTCGCCCCACTTCGCTTGCGGCTCCGTTGCAGGCGCATCCGGCACTCCCGCCCAGCCAGCAGCAACGTTCGCCGGATCGAGTCCGAGAAAGCGCGCGTAGGTTCGAAGGAGTCCGAGAAGGTAGACGCGTTCAGGGAGCGCGGCGTGATCCTCACGCTCCATCGCAGCGAGGATGACAACGCGGATGCGCAACTCTGCGGCAACCGCTTCAAGGCTGAGCCCGCGCGCTTCGCGCGCGGCGCGGAGTCGCTCCCCTATGCCAGGCGCAGCGCTCTGTAGCGAATCATTGCTGACTGTCATCGTTCTCGCCCCCCGCTGGCGGAGGGGATCCTGCGCCGCGGTTTACCGTTCGTGCATTTGATCCATCGAATGCGCCGATGTAGCCTGCCGCTTCAAGTTGATCAATGATGCGTGCCGCACGTGCATATCCAATACGCAGCCGTCGTTGCAGCAGCGAAGCGGAGGCGCGGTCGTGTTCCTGAATTACTGCGGCCGCCTCGTCAAAGAGTCGGTCGCGATCACCGTCGTCCGCACTTGATGATCCAGTGCCGCCAGCGCTCGGTGCAGACTCAACGATCTCCAGTTGATAGTCCGGAACGCCTTGTGCGCGCCAGTGATCAACGACCGCTTCAATCTCCTTGTCGGAGACGAAGACGCCCTGGAGTCGGATCGGCTTTGGGGCATCAGACGGCTGAAAGAGCATGTCGCCGCGCCCGATGAGATCCTCAGCACCCGGTGCATCCAGCACAGTACGAGAGTCAATCTGGCTCGCCATAGAGAACGCGATGCGACTCGGAATGTTCGCCTTGATCAGACCGGTCACCACGTTCACAGAGGGTCGCTGGGTGGCGAGGACCATGTGGATCCCTGTCGCGCGCGCCTTCTGCGCGATTCTGACGATCGGCTCTTCTGTTGATCGACCATCCTGCATCATCAGGTCGGCGAGTTCGTCAATGATGATCACAATGAACGGCAGCCGATCGTTCTCATCTTCGCGACCTTCGTTATACGCGGCGAGGTTTCGCGCGCCAGCTTCGGCGAAGAGTCGGTAGCGGTTCTCCATCTCGAAGACCGTCCAGCGCAGTGCGGCGGCCGCCTTCTCTGATTCTGTAATCACTGGAACGAGAAGATGCGGCAGGCCGTTATACCCGGAGAGCTCAACGCGCTTCGGGTCAACAAGGATCAGGCGTAGATCCTGTGGTCGTGCGCGGAAGAGGAGCGACGCAATGAGCGCATTGACCATCACGCTCTTCCCGGAGCCAGTTGCGCCAGCAATGAGCAGGTGCGGCATCTTCGTAAGATCGGTAGCGCGTGCGGCGCCCGCAACATCGCGGCCGAGGGCGAAGACGAGGCTATCCGTTGACTCCTTGAACTCCACCTCCTCGAAGATGCTCTTCAGCCCAACAACGTGACTATCGCGGTTCGGAATTTCTATGCCCACAACGGATCGGCCAGGAATCGGCGCCTCAATGCGAATTGATCGCGCGGAGAGCGCCATCGCGAGGTCATCAGAGAGTGCTTCGATACGGCTCACACGTACGGATGGATCTGGTTCTAGTTCGTACTGCGTGACGACTGGGCCCGCGTTAATCCCAACCACTTGCGTTGGGATGCCGAAGCTTGCCAGCTTCGCAACAATGATCTTGCTATTCGCATCGTGATCCATCCCTGCGCCAGATTTAGCAGGGGCACGCGATTCAAGGATGGCGAGGTCTGGGAGCGTGTACGTCCGATCCCCCTCCTCGCGTCGTGCTCCCCCGCCGCCTCTCACTGATGCGCCATCACGAACAGACGCCCCTGGCGTTCGTGCTGGTGCAAAGGTTGCAGAGAGCGGCACGGGGGCAGCATCAGGAACACGCAGTGGCGCAGCTGCCGCATCCTTAGTGATCTGCGCAGCATCCTCCTCTATTAGTTCATCTACCTCATCATCGTCAGGGGCCTCTGCCGCACGTGCATCGCGTTCGCGTTGCGCCTGTTCGCGCCGTTCGGCAAGCTCCTCTACGCCGCGCGCGATCACCTCGGCACTTGCGATTGCGCTTGCCTTCGCCCCGCCGAAGAGTGCCGCAAAGGCTCTACGGACTGGTCCCTCTGCCAGCACGAGTCCAATGCCAGTAAGGACGGCGAACCACGCGGCAAGTGCACCGATCGGTGTGAGCAGGCTCGCTACGCCGTTCCCCGCGATCGATCCGATCAGTCCACCGCGCTCAGGAAAGATGATCTCGATGATTGCGAGGAGTGCTGGGAGCGCGGCGATCGCAAGGAGGGCGCGAAGGATCGAGGCCCTACTCTTCTCTGCCCGTCGCTCAAACCAGATGCCGAACGCGATCAGTGCTGGCGGGAGGAGCCAGCGGCCCGCACCGAACCAGGGGGCGAGGATGTCGCGCAGCGCATCAGCAAGCAGCCCGCGTCCCGGAAGGATTAGGCCGATCGCGAGCACAACACCGGTCACGGCGAAGGCGAGGAAGACCAGCGTGCGCGCAGCGGCACCACTCACGATGCGTGAGCCGCCGCCGTCACGACCTCGGGGGGTACGACTTCGTCGTGCCACGTTAGATCTCTACGACAACCGGAACCACGAGAGGGCGTCGCCTCGTCTCACGATTCAAGAAGCGCGAGACGGATTCGCTCAACTGCGCCTTGATCAGGCCAGTCTCCGCGCTCCGGTCACCCTTGTGCTGGATTGACTTCAGTGCAATGTCGATCGTCGCCTCAACGAGCTTGTTGTCTTCATCGCCGTTCAGGAAGCCACGTGTCACAAGGACTGGGCGACCGATCGGCTTCCCTGACTGTGCATCCACCGTTGCGAAGATCACCACGATCCCGTCATCTGCAAGCGTGCGACGATCGCGCAAGACAATCTCGCTGATCTCTCCCACTGATGAGCCATCAACAAAGACGGCTCCGTGGGCAACCGGTGTGGTGCGTCGCGCGCTCCCATCGGCATAGAACTCAATCGGCGTTCCGTTATCAATGATGAAGACGTTTGACGCGCTCACCCCCATCTGCGTTGCGAGGCGACCGTGCGCAACCTGCATGCGCATCTCGCCGTGCATGGGAACAAAGTGCTTTGGCTTGGTCAGCGCGAGCATCATCTTGAGCTCCTCTTGCGAGGCGTGACCAGAGACGTGCACCTGTGCAATGGAGTGATAGATCACGTTTGCACCAGACTTAAAGAGGTTATCAATCGTGCGACCAACCGCCTCCTCATTCCCTGGAATCGGCGACGCCGAGACGATCACCGTGTCGCCGTTCTGAATCTCTACGTTGCGGTGCTCGCCGTTCGCCATCTTCGCGAGGCCAGCCATCGGTTCACCCTGCGCGCCAGTCGTAGCGATTACGAGCGGCTCCTTACTTCGTCGCCCGATCTCCTCTTTGGCGATTAGCGGCGTTGGGAAGGTGAGATAGCCGAGATCGCGTGCAATCTTGACGTTCTGCTCCATGGAGCGACCGACAACCGCCACCTTGCGGTGGAACTCCCCCGCCGCGTCGAGCACCTGCTGGATGCGCGCGATGTTTGACGCGAAGGTTGCAACGATCACGCGTCCAGGTGCGTCGCTGATAATGGAGCGGAAGGCCTGCCCAACCACCTGCTCGCTCGGCGTGTATCCGGGTGCCTCTGCGCGTGTACTGTCAGAGACGAGCGCAAGGACACCCTGCGCGCCGAGACGGGCAAGGATCGCAAAGTCGGCCGCCTTCCCGTCCGCTGGTGTCTGGTCAAACTTAAAGTCGCCCGTGTGCACCACGGTGCCAACTGGCGTGTGAATCGCATAGCCCATCGCGTCTGGGATGGAGTGGCCGACTCGGAACGGCTCGATCACGAACGGCCCGATCTCGATCTGATCGCCAGGATCAAGTGGACGCAGCGGATTCGCCGTGACCTTGTACTCCTTCAGCTTATTCGCTAGGAGTCCGCGTGCGAGGGTGCTCGCGTAGACAGGGACGCCAGGAAGCTCTGGGAGGATGTGTGGGAGCGCGCCAACATGATCTTCGTGGCCGTGGGTAATCAACACCGCCTTGACCGCGCTCTTCCGCTCTCGCAGGTAGGTGATGTCCGGGATGATGATGTCTACGCCGAGCGTGGTCTCATCCGGAAAGGCGAGTCCACAGTCGACCAAGATGATCGTCTCTTGATACTCATAGAGGTAGAGGTTCTTTCCAATCTCACCCATCCCGCCGAGCGGGATAAGGCGTAGCGGCGGTCCGCTCGGAGCGGCTCGATCAGGACGTCGCCCGACTGGGGCGCGCTGCCCTGTGGGACGCGCGGGCGCTGCGGCACGAGGCTGCGGTCGCCCTTGGCTCCGCCCGCCGCCCTGAGCTGGGCCCCGACCCTGACCTTGACCCTGCGAGCGTGCAGGTGGACGCTGACCACGTTGATTCACTGAGCCTCACTTTCAAAGAGACGAAGCTGATCTCGCTCCGCCGCCGCTTCTATCTCAGACAGACTAGCCTCCCCTGCCCCTCCGCGAGCAATTCGCCATGCGGAGCGTGCCGCTGGGAGGGCGCGCGAGAGCGCTCCCATGTCCCGCTCGAGGGTTGGGCGAAGTGCCCCGTTGTGGAGTGCCGCCGCTGGGTGATAGAGCGGAAAGAGCGTTGTCCCCGCCGGCGTCTGCTTCGTCGCTCCCTGGAACGGAGCGCCGTGAGCCTCCGAGATCTTCGCCTCTGGGGCGAATGCGCGGAGCGCGTGCCGCCCGAGCGGCGCGATGATGACCGGCTGCAGGAGGGCGAGTTGACGCTCCAGGAACCCCGCGCAGGCGGCGATCTCCGCGGGCTCCGGGTCACGGTTCTCTGGGGGGCGACACTTGACGACATTGAGAACGTAGACCTGCGGTCGCTGAAGACCGATGAGGTTCAAGAGGAGGTCGAGCAGCTTGCCAGCGGCGCCGACAAAGGGGCGTCCAGCCGCATCTTCATGCGCCCCTGGTGCCTCTCCGACGAGAAGGAGCTCGGCGTTGGAACTCCCCTCGCCGGGGACGCTCTGCGTTCGCTGAGCCCCGAGCGGGCAGGCGCGACAGGCCTCGATCTCTACGGCAAGCGCGGCGAGCTCCGCAGCTCGCTCGTCAGGCACGCGGTGCGCTTCCCCAGAGGAGTTGGTCCCGTACGAGCAGCTCGGCAATCTGCACCGCATTTGTTGCTGCACCCTTGCGCACGTTGTCGCTCACCACCCAGAAAGCGATGCCGTGTTCAACGCTCGCATCAACGCGGATGCGGCCAACAAATATCCCATCACTACCAGTGGAAGTTTCAGCAAGTGGGTACGTATGCGTCGATGGATCATCTTGTACAAAGACACCATCTGTCTGTGCAAAGACTGTCCGTGCACGGACAGGTGAGATTGCTCGGTCTAACTCTACGTGCACAGCTTCGGAGTGGCTCACCTCAACCGGAATGCGCACAGCGGTTGCGCTAATGCGCAGATTTGGCAGGCTCAAAATCTTGCGGCTCTCGCGCACCACCTTCTCCTCCTCTTTCGTTGATCCGTCCTCCAGGAAGACGTCAATTGCGGGGATTGGGCTGAGGACCACGGGGTGCGGATAGATCGTCGAGACAGGCTTCTCCCCTGCCACAACGGCCGCTCGTTGCTGGATCAGATCGTTCACCGACTCCGCGCCAGCACCGGAGACTGCTTGATACGTGGCAACAACCACGCGTCGAAGGCCGGCCTCTTCGTGGAGTGCCTGCAGAAGCGGCGCAAGCTGCATCGTGGAGCAGTTCGGATTCGCAATGATCCCGCGATGCTCTTTGAGCGCTTCAGCATTCACCTGAGAGACGACAAGCGGCACGCCTGGATCCATCCGCCAAGCGCTTGAGTTATCGACCACGGCGCAGCCTCGCGACGCAGCCTCTGGTGCGAGGAGGAGGCTCACATCGGCCCCGGCGCTAAAGAGTGCGATGTCAACGCCACTGAAGGCGTCAGGTGTTGCTTCAGCTACGGGGATCTGTTCGCCGCGGAAGGTGACGCTTCGACCAGCGGCTGAGGCGGCGAGTGGCACGAGTCTGCGCACGGGGAAGTTGCGCTCTTCTAGAACGCTGATCATGGTGCGGCCGACGAGGCCGGTCGCGCCAACCACGGCGACGACGTAGCCGTCCGCGCCGCCCTCCGCTTTGCCGCTCATAGAGTTACTCATGTGGCAAGTATAAACGAGCGGCCCGCCGAACTGTCGGCGGGCCGCTCGTAGCTGCTCAGGTTTAGAGCCTCAGGAGGTTACTCCTTTGGGGTGGCCTTATGGCGCTGCATCGCTGCTCGGCGCGAAAGGTTGACGCGCCCTTGGCGGTCGACCTCAAGGACGACCACCATGATCTCGTCACCAACCGCAACCTCATCCTCCACCGTGTTCACACGGTAATCGGCGAGCTCACTGATTCGGACGAGTCCCTCCTTGCCTGGAAGGA
>JBIJDR010000055.1:0-5096 GCA_044343985.1 Candidatus Limnocylindrus sp. | reverse complement strand
GGAGATTGACGCCGACTAGCGGCCACTACTCCCCGGCGCACCGATCGGTTCACCCGCCGCGCAGAGTGGGCAGGCGCTCGCCTCATACGTTGGAAGGTTGAGCGTCAGCGCCGCAATGAGCGGGATCGATTCACGCCCAGGCACCTCAAGCGTACGCAGATCTGGGGAGCGACTCGCGACGACCGCCGCGGCAACCGGGTGCGCCCCTGCAGCCAAAAGCGGAGGCAGTAGCGCCTGGAGCGAGCCCCCAGTGGTCAGAATGTCGTCCACCATCAGCACGCGTGCACGCGGCGGAATCTGAAAGCCACGGCGAAACTCTCGACGCACGGCGCCACCTTCACCCGCAACCTCTTCGGCGAAGATGCCGCGCACGCCGAGGAGGCGGCCGATCTCATAGGCGAGCAGCACGCCGCCAGTGGTTGGTCCGGCAACAAGGTCAATCTCGATCGCAGCGGCGGCGGCAGCGGTGAGCGCGCGTTCGGCGAGGAGTCGGCAGACCTCTGCCGCAGCGTCTGGATGCTGCAGCAGTGCCCACTTCTCTAGGTAGCGATCACCGTGTCGGCCGCTCTTCAGGAGAAAGTGTCCGCGCTGAAGCGCACCAGTTGCAAGGAGGAGTCCTTCAACTCGTCGTGCGCTCAGCGTCTCATCGTGCGAACTGACTGGCGCCTGCGGATAACCCTCTGGCGCCCGCAAAGGTTCGCGTAGTGGAAGGAGTGGCTCGCTCATGGTGAGAGCCTAGCGCGTGGTCGGACGGTGCAGCGCCGTGCCCACAAGATCTGCAACTCGAGAGCCACCGCGTGATGCTGCCGCTCGGCGTGCCGACTCAATCACCGCGCGCGGAAGGTCGGCATCAGCCCAGAGAGCGCTCCCTAGGCTCACAAGCTGTGCCCCTGCGGCAAAGTAATCGAGTGCATCCGCTGGTGAGCCGATCCCGCCACCACCGATGATCGGGAGTGCCCCACTCGCCGCAGCGTTCGCCACTGCAGCAAGCGCGCGTGGTCGAATCAGCGGGCCAGAGAGCTCCCCCTCCCCTTCCGCCAGCGCGCTCGCCGCTCGGGTGCGGTTCGGCAGGAAGCCCACAGGTGATCCACTCACTGAGAGAAGGTCGGCGCCCGCATCAGCTGCGGCCCCTGCGAACTGCGCTGGCGTCACCACATCCGGCGACACTTTGACGATCAGTGGGAGCTCGGTGCTGTCACGCGCCGCATCAATCAAGCGTGTTGACTCTTCCAGCGAACTCTCCCAACGCCTGCCGCCGAGCGCATCACTCAAGAAGGTGAGATCCAACTCATACGCATCTGCGCCAACAAGGTCGGCGCGTGACTCAAGGCGTGCGATCAACTTGCCAAGTGATGGAAGATCTGCGGCGACGAGTGAGATCGCGATCGCGCAGGGGGCGGCACGCCATGCAGCACCGTGGCGATCAATCACCTCATCAACACCAGGATTCTCGCGCCCGATCGCATGCATCATCCCGCCGGGGACCTCCACCATGCGCGGCAGGCCGGCGCCGCCACGCGCGGCGTGCGAGATGCCACGCGTCACGAAGAGGCCAACGTCGCGCAGGTCAACCAATTCCGCCGCCTCAGCACCAAAGCCGAGCACGCCACTCGCTGTGACGATCGGTCGCTCTAACTGGAGTGGACGCTGACCGCTCAGAGTGAATCGCGCCTCCACGCTGCTCGGACTCATTCGCTCAACGGTCACGAGTCTCTCCTTGTCCCGGCCGAGAGTCCTGGTGCGGAGACGGCGGGTCCTTCGCGGCAGAGTCGCACGCTCCCGTTTGCACTACTGAAGGTGCAGCCACCACAGACGCCACTCCCGCATCCGATCTCATGCGAGATGAGGAGTTGCAGCCACGGCGCCGCACCTGCGCGGCGTGTGCTTCGCCTCCCCTTCGCGGTGGTGCGATCAATCGAACTCGCTGCGCGCGCTGCGCTTGTCACGGCGTTGAGAAGGCCGCGCTCGCCAGAGGCGATCACCTGGTCGGCCCAGTCCGCATAGGTTGGCATCAGGTCTGCGGCACTCCCCTGATGACCGAGGCTCCCGTCTTCCGTTGCGACCACGATCTCTACCTGTTCGGGGAGGAGTGAGGCGGCCGGGAGCTCCGCCGCAGTGCGCGCCTCAACGAGGAGCACCACGCTACGACCAGCACTGATCAGTGACGTCGCAAGGAGTCGAACCCAGGCGAAGCCTTCACCATCACTGACGATCAGGATCTGCTGTGATGCACTATCAATCTCAATCGGCTGACCGATCGGTCCCACCACAGCAATCTGTGCGCCCGCAGTTAGCTCTGCGAGTGAGTCGCGACCACCATCGGCGCGTGGTAGCAGCGCAACCTCAACGCTCCCTGCGAGGAGGTCAACTTTGGTGACTGGCGCAACGCGGCGAAGTCGGTAGCCGCCCGCCTCGGCGTGAACGAGGTGGAGTGCATGACCTGGTCGAAGGGTTGCAATCAGCTCTGGGACACGAAGCAGCAGTGTGTTGCGTCCAGGGGAGAGTTCGCCAACGGCGAGCAGCTGCGCGGTGACGGGCGGCGCGCCCATCGCTCGGTTAAACCTTTGCGCCGTGGTCCCCGGCAACGCCGAGTCCGGCAATGATGGCGCCGGTCGGTCGCGACGAGAGTCCCGCCGCACGGCGCAGCGCCGCTTCGAGTCGATCGTAGAGATCGGCGGCGGCCCAGAGTTCAACAACTTCAGCGGTTGATGCGCGATCCATGCTGCTGCGCTTCCGCTCGTCAATGGAGCGGACGCGGAACGAAAGGTCGCTCTCAAGGGTGAGCTGCGGCGCCTTCTCGCTCCCAGCGATCAGGAGTGGGGTCACGCTCTTGAGCGTGCTGCGATGCTCGCGAAGGTAGCGCCCGAGTCGATCCGCCGCATGCTCAACAGCGGTGAGTCGCTCAGACCCCGCCGCCTCGGCAGCCGCCGCCACCTTGCGTGCTAGATCCGGCGCCATCGCGCGCTTCGCCACAGTGCGCTTCGCCGCCTTCTTGATCGGACCCTTCTTGGCTGGCTTCTTCGCGGTTGCCATTAGCCGCGGTACTCAAGGTCGCGAGAGAGGCGCTCGCGCAGGAACATGGAGTGGTGTCGTTCAAACATCCACTCGCCTGCACGGTGCCCAAGTGCGCGGGACGACTCGTCGCGCTCAAGGAGATCCAGGGTGCCGTAGTCGGGGAGATCAAAGAGGATCACGTTGTCAAAGTCCCAGCCGTGCGCAACGTTGTACCAGCCGAGGAACTTGATGCCGAACTTCTCTTCGTACGACTTCACCGTCTTCGGGAAGAGGGTGCGCATGAAGAACTTAAAGAAGGGGTCGCGCCCCCGTCGAATCGAGAAGTACGTTGCTAGGACTGGCATCAGCGAGATTCTCCCACGCCGCCGTCTCCGTTGTCGCTCTTCGCACGCTTTGCCTCGTCCTCTAGCTCTCCCACCGTCTTACTCCCGCTCGCGAGTGGCGCACGGCGACCACGTCGGTCGGCCGCCACGAGGCGGAGCAGGAAGATCGCGGTCTGCCCAACCAAGAGGAGCAGGATCACCACGCCGATCAGGAGTGCGGTGGCGATTACCTCCCCCCAGTTCAGCACCGCGGAGAGCGGCGCCAAAATAATGAAGACGACGAGCGCAACAACCTGAATCCAGAAGCAGCCGAGTCCGGGTCCGCGATCCGGACTGAGCGGCGCCCCCTTGTACTCGGGCATCTCTGGTGTCTCGTTGATGCTCATGAGGACATTGTCGCCTGCCAGGCGACTTCACCGTTAATGAGCGTGAGGAGCACCGTACCGTGAAGCTTTCGGCCGAGGAGCGGCGTGTTGGCACTGCGGCCAACTAGCGTGGCACGACTCACCGTCCAGCTGGCGGCACGATCCACCACCACGAGATTCGCCGATCCACCAACGGTGAGCCCGCGCGCGAGTTCTGGGCGACCGAGCACCGCCGCTGGTCCTGTGGTGAGTGCGGCAACAAGGAGTGAGAGTGGAAGCTCACTGGCGGCATGCGCGGCGAGCGCCACGCTGAGTGCGGTTTCAATCCCAGCGATCCCGTTGGCGGCGAGGCCGAACTCAACCTCCTTCTTCTCGCGCGAGTGCGGCGCATGATCGGTGGCGATTGCCGACGCCGTCCCGTCGCGCAGTGCGGCCCGACACGCCGCCGCATCGGCAGCGTTGCGGAGCGGCGGGCAGACGCGCAGGTTCGTATCAAATGCGTCAGCGCTTGGATTGATCTCGGCGGGCCGCCGATCGCTAAACTCCCACGCCCAGCGGCGATCGCCGGCGATCCAGGCGTCGGTGAGTGCAATGTGATGTGGCGTGACGTCGCAGGTGATCGGGAGACCTTCCGCGCGCGCTGCGCGCACTGCATCGAGTGCAACGGCGGTGGAGAGGTGTGTCAGATGAAGTCGTGCGCGCGGCTCGTCGTACAACGCCTCGCGCAGCAGCGCAATGTTTCGCACCACGGCGCTGATCTCCCCCGCCGCCGGCCAAGGCTTCAAGCCGAGTGACATGGAGATGAGCCCATCAGCCGCCTCGCCGCCCGCGGTGAGTGCGGGATCCTCGCAGTGCTCAATCAGTGGCAGGCCGAGCGCGCCAGCGCTGATCAGCGCGTTGCGGAAGAGTGCGGGATCCGCAATCGGGCTCCCGTCATCACTGAAGGCAACAGCGCCGGCGGCGGCGAGTTCGGCCATCGGCGAGAGGGCGGCACCGGCGCGGCCGAGCGTTGCGGCGGCGATTGGCATCAGCGTCAGGCCGAGCGGCGAATCGGAGCGCACGAGTTCGCGCAGCAGTGCGGGGTGATCGGCGGCGGGTTCGCTGTTTGGCATCAGGGCAACGGCGCCGTAGCCACCATGCGCGGCGGCCGCCTCGCCGCTCGCCACATCCTCGGATGCGCCTGCGCCAGGCTGTCGGAAGTGCGCGTGCAGATCAACGAGCGCGGGGAGAATCATCTTTGCTGGATCCTTTGGCCCCGGCTCAGCCCCCTCAATAAAGGTGCGGCGAGCCTCAACTATTCCGTCGCGCCACTCAAGGCGCGCGATCTTCCCGCTATGCACCTCAACGGTGGCCACACCGGCGCGCCGACTCGCCGGATCAACAACCCAGTGAT
>JBIJDR010000054.1:0-5269 GCA_044343985.1 Candidatus Limnocylindrus sp. | reverse complement strand
TAAGGAAGAACACAGGGACCTCCAACTATCGGTCATGCGCTCGGAGATCCGGCGCCGTCCCCGCTAGTATTGCGGATACCCGCCGAAGGCGCAGCGGGCCATAAAAATGATTAAGGAGTTGCAACATGACAACGCGAACCGCTTCAGCCGTCTGGAACGGCACCCTTCTTGAGGGTTCGGGCACGATCACCAGCGTTGAGAGTGGCGCGATCGGCCAACTCCCAGTGAGCTGGCCACGCCGCTCAGAGACGCATGACGGCGTCACGTCGCCAGAAGAGCTCCTCGCCGCTGCACACGCCGCCTGCTTTGCGATGGCGCTCTCCGGAGGCCTCGCACGCAACAACACGCCAGCCGAGAAGTTGGATGTCTCCGCAACGGTCACCTTCGAGAAGGTCGAGGCGGGATGGCGCGTCACCAAGTCGGCGCTCGCCCTCAAAGGCGTAGTCCCTGGCCTTGATGCGGCAAAGTTCATAGAGCTCGCCGAAGCGGCAAAGGGCGGCTGCCCAATCTCATCCGCACTCGCAGGGAACGTTGAGATCACACTAGAGATCGCGGGCTAACTCCTCGCGCAGTGCTTTGCGCTTGCGCGGTTCGGATTAGCGCTCTTCGCGCACCGAGCGGATTGCGGCGGCGGTGCCGCTCGCGATCCGCTCAATCTCTTCCCCGCCAATGACGAACGGTGGGCCGATCACGAGCTGATCGCCATCTGTGCCATTCGCCTGCGCCGTGGCGCTATAGAGCAAGAGACCGTCGCCCGCGCTGCTCTTTGCAGCGGCCAGGATGCGTTCCGTGATGCGTGCAGCGCGCGGGTGCGGCAGCTTGTTCGCATGGTCCGCCACCAACTCAATGCCAATGAGCAGCCCGCGTCCACGAATCTCGCCAACCCACGGTTCGTCTTTCAGTGCTGATTCGAGTGCGCTGCGCAACTGCGCGCCGCGCTGCGCCGAGGCCTGGATCAGCTCCTCCTCCTGGAGGATCTTCAGCACGGCGCGCGCAACGGCGGCACCAGGGATGGAGTGGCTGTAGGTGAAGCCATGAACGAAGCCTGAGCTGATCAGCGGCTCTGCCACGCGCCCCGCAGCGGCGACAAAGCCGAACGGCCAGTAGCCGCTCGTTGCCCCCTTCGCCGCCAGCAGTAGATCTGGCCGAATCCCCCAATGGTTCACGCCGAACCAGGTGCCAGTGCGGCCGAAGCCAGTCATGACCTCATCGGCAACCAACAGCACCTTGTTGCGCTCGCACCAGGCACTCACCGCTGGCCAGTAATCATCAGGGGGGACGGCGGCGGCGAGCGTTGCGCCAACGATCGGCTCTGCAACGAACGCCGCGATGCGGCCCGGCCCAACGCGGTGCAACAGCGCGTCAAGCTCTGCAACTGCTTCCGCGCCGCTGCCGATCGCATCGGCCCCTTCGAGTCCTGCGCGATATGGGTATGCGGCAGAGACGTGTTCAAATCGACCGAGCCACGGCTCGTACGGCTTGCGTAGTCCACGTCGCCCAGAGAGATCAAGCGCGCCGAGCGTGTTGCCGTGGTAGCTCCCCCACCTGCTAACAACGATCGTCCGATCCGGCTCGCCCTGCGCCAACCAGTAGGCGCGCACCATCTTCAGCGCCGTCTCGGCCGCCTCAGATCCGCCAGAGACCGGATAGAGCGATGCGTTTTCCATTGGAAGGAGCGGCCCCATCTCTGCCGCCCAGCTCTCCAGCGCATCTGCAGTGAATGCGCTCCCGTGCGCATAGGCGATCTTCGACGCCTGTTCCGCCGCCGCCTGCGCCACCGCCGTGCGCCCATGACCGACGCCAACAACAATCGCGCCGCCCGCTGCGTCCAAGTAGCGGCGACCCGCTGCATCCGTAATCCAGGCGCCATCGCCGCGCAGCACGCGCGGGAGCGACGCACCGCCGCGACTGAAGATCTTCGCGCTAGCCACGGACAGCTCTAAACATATGCGCCTGTTGGATCCAACTCTTCGCGAATTAGACGCAACTCTTCTGCCGTTGGCGCGGGCGTCTCAGGAACGTTCGCTGGAACGCGGAGCTCCCAGCCAATCGAGCCCTTCACTTCGTCAAGCGTTGCGCCAGGGTGGATGCTGCGCAGCTCCATCTCGCCGTCACTGTTGAATCCGTAGACGGCAAGGTCGGTCACCACAACGGAGGGCCCGTTACCGCCCCAGCCCTGCTCCTTACGCAGCGTTGCGGAGGCGGCGGCACCACCGAGGTGGCCTGGCGAAGTACGGAAGTCGAGCTTCTGGACGAAGCTGCGCGTGCTCTGGCGCATGATCACCATGATCTCCTTCGCATTGATCGCAATCTCGCAGGCGCCGCCAGATCCAGGGAGGCGCGTCTTCGGGGCGGTGTAGTCGCCAATGACCGTGGTGTTGAGGTTGCCGTACTTATCGATCTGCGCGCCGCCGAGGAAGCCCACATCAATGCGGCCACCCTGCAGATAGAGGCCGAAGAGATCGTGCATGGAGACGGTCGCCGTGGAGCCGGTGACGATGGTTGGGTCACCAATAGAGAGCGGAAGGCGCGCAGGGTTTGCGCCGAAGACGCCCGCCTCGTAGACGAGCTCCATCTGCGGCGCCACGGTGCGCTTGGCCAGGTTCACGGCGATGTTCGGCAGGCCAACGCCCACGAAACAGACGCGCTTCCCCTTCAGCGCGCGCGCCGCCGCCACCACCATCAACTCGTTGCGGCTCGCCGGCCTCTGTTCACTCATCGGTAATCCCCGTAATCAACTGCGCCTGATGGCGCGCTCGTTGGGGTGATCTTCTTGAAGTAGGCGGCGCCAAACTTTGCAACGTAGGCGGCGCGATCGGGGAGGTCGTAGACCCACTCCTTCAGCCAGGCGTCGGTGGCGGTGGCGTCGCGACTAATCGCATCCCACTCGCGGTAGAAGGCGTTGTCGCGATCGTAGGCACCCTGCACATACGAGGGGTGTGCGCCGTACGGCTCATGCACCACAGCGTCAACAATCAGCCCCGGGATAATCGTGCGATTCGGATCGGCGCGCACCACGCTGGTTGGGACGATCTCCTCCACCACGGCGATGACGCGCTTCGCCGCGAAGGCCGCCTCTTTCTGGCAGCCGAGGAGCCCCCACATCTGCACGTTCCCCTCTTCATCGGCACGCTGCGCGTGGATGATGGCAACGTCTGGATTTAGCGGCGGCACCGCCCAAATCTTCCCGTCGCCGTAGGGGCTCTCCACTTGGCGAATCAGCGGATTGACGTTCGGAAGGTCGCTCTCCGAATAGGAGCGGAGCGGGTAGAACGGAAGTCGATGCGCGCCAGCAACGTAGCGACCGACCATGCCGTGGTGGCTGTACTCCTCAACCTCAAGGAGCGTTTCGCCTGCGGCGAGCGCGGCGGGTTCAGTGCGACGACGAATCGCGTGGAGCGATCCAACGCCAGGGTTGCCGAGCCAGCTGAAGATCAACTTCTTGGCGCATCCAGCGGCGACCATCTGGTCGTAGACAAGATCTGGCGTCATGCGCGCAAGGGTCAGGTTGCGGCGCTTCTGGCGGATGATCTCGTGCCCAGCGGCGAATGAGATGCAGTGGGTGAAGCCTTCAATCGCAACGGTGTCGCCGTCGTGGACGTGCGCGGAGATCGCGTCGCGCATGCTGCGAAGTTTGGATCCGGTCGCTCCGGACACGCCAGGTTCCGCGGTGCTACTAGCGCCGCGCGGCGACGGCCGCTGCAGCCTCGGCGAAGATGCGTACCGCGGTTGAGATCTCTTCAGCGTTGACCACAAGCGGTGGGCTCATGCGTACGCCACGGTCGCCGCAGGTGAGCACCAACAGGCCGCGCTTGAACGCCTCAACCTCAACATCGGCCGCTGTGTCTGCATCAGTAAAGTCCACGCCGATCATCAGGCCGATGCCACGAATATCGGTGACGATGCTGCTCCCCTTCAGTGCGGCGCGAAGTCCATCGACCGCCTCCTTGCCGCGGGCGAGCGCATTCTCCATCAACTTCTCGTCGCGAATCACTTCGAGCGTTGCGATCGCGGCGGCGGCGGCAACTGGGTTACCACCGAACGTTGAGCCGTGGGAGCCAGGCTTCCAGCGCATCCAGTGCTCCTTAGCGATCACGGCGCCGATCGGCATGCCGGAGCCGAGCCCCTTCGCCGTTGCGATGATGTCTGGCTCAATGCCGAAGTTCTCAATCGCCCACATCTTGCCCGTGCGACCAACGCCCGACTGCACTTCGTCAACAACGATGGCGATGCAGTACTTGTCAGCGATCTGCTTCAAGCGTGGGAAGAAGTCCTTATCAGGAACCACATAACCGCCCTCGCCCTGCACTGGCTCCACAACGAACGCGGCGATCTCGTCGCCTGGAATCGTTCGCGCAATGATGCGCTCCTCGAGTTCATCGAGCCCCTCACTGCCGAACGGCACGTGAAGGAATCCTGGAGCGAGCGGCCCGAAGTGGGCGTGATACTTCGCCTTGGAGTTGGTGAGCGTCAACGCGCCGAGCGTGCGCCCGTGGAAGCCGCCAACGAATCCAACGATCCACTGTCGACCAGACATGTAACGCGCCAACTTGATCGAGGCTTCAACCGCCTCGGTGCCAGAGTTCTGCAGCAACACCTTTGATGGGCCGCTCCATGGCGCCGTTGCGGCGAGTGCGCTGGCAAGCTCCTGGTAGCGCTCTTCGTAGAAGTCGGAGGCGCTGTAGTGGATGAGTCGCTGCGCCTGCTGCACGATCGCATCGACAACGCGCGGATGGCAGTGGCCCGTGGAGTTCACGGCAATACCGGCGCAGAAGTCCAAGAAGACATTCCCGTCCTGATCCTCAACGCCCATCCCGAAGCCGCGCACTGGCGCGAACGGATAGGCGCGCGGGAGGCTTCCGGAGACGACCGCCTGATCGGCGGCAACCTGGGCGAGCGCCTTCGGCCCTGGCACCTCAGTGACGAGGTGCGGAAGGGTTGCTGGCCACGTGCCTGGCTTCTCGATCACGGTCATTTCAGCCTCCTCTTATGGATACGACGTATCCGAAGTGTATACGAGGGGGTGCGCCCCTCGTAACCCCTCTCGCGTGCGTGAAGTGGGCCCTCCAGGGCTAGCGAACGATCGTCTGGCTCTGCTCGCGCAGGTACTGCTGCACGTAATAGAGACCGCCGCCGGACTTCCCTGTGGTGCCCGACTTCTTCCACCCGCCGAACGGCTGGACCATCGGCCAGGCGCCCGTGGTGGAGCCGGCGCGGCGGTTCACGTAGATCACTCCGCCGTGGATCGTGTCGAGGAAGGTGCGGATCT
>JBIJDR010000053.1:0-5937 GCA_044343985.1 Candidatus Limnocylindrus sp. | reverse complement strand
GGCGCACACCAGAGGAGATCCAGGCGCAGCGTGATCCGCGGGCGAATCAGAGCCTGCGTGAAGTTGACCCCGCGCTCAGCGCAATCCTTGAGCGCGAAGCGGTGCGTCAGCGCGACCATATTGAGCTGATCGCGTCAGAGAATTACGCCTACGCCGCCGTGCGCGAAGCGCAGGGAACAATTCTCACCAACAAATACGCTGAGGGATATCCAGGAAAGCGCTACTACGCAGGGTGTGAACACATTGACTCCGTTGAAGATCTCGCCCGCACCCGCGCGCTGCAACTCTTCCCCGGGAGTGAACACGTCAATGTGCAGCCGCACTCAGGTGCTTCAGCAAACATCGCCGCATTCGACACGTTGATGAAGCCTGGCGATCCGTTCGTTGCCATGAGCCTCTCGCAGGGCGGCCACCTTTCACACGGCGCCTCCGTCAACGTCTCTGGGAAGTGGTTCACGCCGCACTTTTATGGCGTGCGCGAGGATGACGGCCTGATTGATTGGGAAGGCGTTGAGCGCGCAGTTGCCGAAGCGAAGCCGAAGGTGCTGATCGCTGGCGCGTCCGCCTACCCACGCACACTTGATTTTGCACGCTTCGCAGAGATCGCCCATGCCGCTGGTGCAAAGCTGATGGTGGATATGGCGCACATCTCTGGCGTCATTGCGGCGGGCTTGCACCCATCACCATTCCCACACGCAGACATTGTGACGAGCACCACACATAAGACACTGCGCGGTCCGCGCGGCGGGATCGCCTTCGGTCGCGGCACAGATGGCCCCGCAATTGATAAGAGCGTCTTCCCAGGGAGCCAAGGTGGACCACTGATGCACGTGATTGGCGCAAAGGCGGTCGCCTTCTCACTCGCACTAGAACCTGAATTCCGCAGCTACATGAAGCGGACACTTGAGAATGCACAGGTGCTCGCCGCCGCGCTGAAGTCAAACGGATTCGGTGTGGTGGCTGGCGGAACAGATAACCACCTCATCCTCTGCGACGTCACACCACTCGGTGTCACCGGAAAAGAGGCAACCGCAGCACTAGAGACGGCGGGGATCACCATCAATAAGAACAGCATTCCAGGTGAGACGCGTTCGCCAATGGTGACGAGCGGCGTTCGCTACGGCACGCCGGCGGCCACGACGCGCGGCATGGGGCCTGCAGAGATGGAGCAGATCGCCGTCTGGTCCGCGGAGGCGATTGCGCGCCGCGAAGATCCTGCAGCACTTGAGCGCATTGAGGCAGAGGTGATCAAGATGGCGAGCGCCTTCCCAGTTCCTGGCCGCGACGCGATTGAGCTTGCGTCGGCGGGAGACAAGCAGCGGTGATCGTTCTCTTCGTCGTTGTCGCCGCAATACTGACGTCGCTCGGCACGCAGTTCATGCGCAAGGTTGCGCTTCGCTTCAACATCGCCGATCACCCGAATGAGCGACGCATCAACATGCAGCCTGTTCCGCGCGCCGGTGGCCTCTCCGTTGCAGTCGTCTTCACACTTGTTGGAGGCGCGCTCATCCTTCTCGCGCCACAACTTCAGATCAGTCCGGGGAGTGGTACGGCGCAACTCACTGATCAAGGCGCCGCAGCGCTACTCGGTGGAACGCTGACCGCCGGCGTCATTGGATTTATTGATGATCGCTATGATCTGCGCGCACGCTGGCAGATCCTTGGTCAGCTGCTGATCTCACTGATTCCTATTGCATTCGGACTACGCATCCTCTTCGTCTCAAATCCGTTCGGCGCAGGCGTCTTGCTCTTTCCGGATGCGGTCGCGCTTGGCGTGACGATCTTCTGGACGCTCGGCATGCAGAACAGCATGAACTTTATTGATGGGCTGGACGGGCTGTCTGGTGGCATCTCACTCCTTGCGGCGGTGACACTCGGCCTGATCGCGCTCCCTACCTCGCCACTTCTCGCCGCGCTCTGCTTCACGCTCGCCGGCGCGCTGGTGGGCTTCTTGCGCCACAACTTCCATCCCGCCTCTATCTACATGGGGACGAGCGGCATCCTCGCCGTCGCCTACGCCCTCGCCGTTCTCGCCATCCTCGGCACCGCAAAGGTTGCCGCTGCGCTGCTCATCCTCGGCGTCCCCATCATTGACGCCTTCTTCGTAATCCTTGGACGGCTCCTCGCCGGTCGCTCCCCCTACACGCCAGACAAGAGCCACATCCATCGCCGCCTCTTAGATAACGGCTTCTCACACCGTTCGGCAGTCCTTGTCTTGTACGGCATCACCGCCCTCCTCTCGATCGGCGCCCTCCTTCTGACGGAGAGCGCCACCCTCTACGCCTTCGCCGGCCTCCTCGTGGTGCTCGGCGGGGTTGCTGTCTACCTCTCTCGCAGGGCAGAGGGGCTTTAATGAGCGAGCGCGAAATCGAGAGCCCTCCGCTAGAATCCGATCGTCCAAACGAGCACGCAACAGGCACGGGGAGCCTCGGCAGCAAGAGTGCGTACTTCGCCCTCTTCTCGCAGATCGGCATCACCCTCCTGGTGGCGAATCTCGGAGGGGCGCTTCTCGGACGATGGGCGGACAGCCTGTTCAACAGCGGGCCGATCTTCCTGATCGTTGGCTTCGTTGGCGGATTCGTTGTTGGAGCTCTCGGTGCGGCGCAGATCGTTGCGCGAGGGTTGAAGCAGTTCGAGGCACAGGATGCGATTGAAAAAGCGGCACGACTCGCGCGTAGACGCGCCGAGTCAGAAGACAAGGAGTTGAGATGACGGTGGCCGTAGCCCGAAAGAGCTCGACCAGGCGCACCCTACTCTTCGCCGCACTCGGCGTCCTTCTCCTTGACGCATTCGCCATTACAACGTTTGGCGGCGTTGGGCTGAACGGTTTCCCAGGAGACGTGATTAAGCTCGCGCTTGAGCCGATTGTTCCACATAGCGTCATCAATCTCGGTAGCGAAGAGCATCACGTTGCAACACTCTTCGACTTCTATCCGTCGATCACTGGCTCCATCATCATGAGTTGGATCGTGATGGTGGTGGTGATCGTTCCGTTGATCCTCCTCACGCGAAGCCTCAAAGAGATTCCTGGGAAGATTCAGAACGCGATGGAGTTCGCCATTGAAGGCCTCTCTGGATTCGCGATGGGGATCGGTGGTCCGGGCGCAAAGCCGTTCATCACCTTCTTCCTTGCCTGCTTCCTCTTCATCGCCGTCTCCAACTGGTCCGGCCTCATTCCAGGCGTTGGTCGAGTGCATGAGTTCCGCGCCCCAACGAGCGATGTGAATGTGACCGTTGGACTCGCACTCGTTGCCTTCGTCTACTTCCACTACCAAGGGATTCGTGCGCTTGGGATTGGCGGCTACCTTGGCAAGTTCTTCAGCCTGAAGAACGGTGGCATCGGCCTCTTCGTTGGCGTGCTTGAGTTCTTCCTAGAGTTGGTGAAGCCGGTAACGCTGGCGATGCGACTCTTCGGCAACATCTACGGTGGTGAACTTGCGCTCACCGTCATGACCACCATCACCCTCGCCTTCATCCCGATGGCCCTGTACGGCCTCGAGCTCTTCGTGGGCCTAATGCAGGGGATTATCTTCAGCGTGCTCGTCCTGGTCTTCACCATGCTTGCCATGGAGGGGCACCACGAAGAGGGGCACGATGAACATCACGAACCTGCAGCGGCAGGGGGGAGCTCCGCGGCGGGAGCAGAATCACAAGTTGCGGCACACTAGCCGTAG
Organism: Candidatus Limnocylindrus sp.; assembly: GCA_044343985.1. Lineage (GTDB taxonomy): Bacteria > Chloroflexota > Limnocylindria > Limnocylindrales > Limnocylindraceae > Limnocylindrus. The sequence continues at coordinate 2,263 of JBIJDR010000053.1, read as the reverse complement.
CTGAGCAGCAGCAGGCTGACCGAGCGGAATCGTTCGACCGGCAGCCGTAAGTAGGAGGTACCAGAGATGGAACAGCTTCAGGCGGGCATCGCAGCCCTCGGCGTGATCGGGCCAGCCCTCGGCGTAGGCATTGCAACCGCCGCAGCGGCGAGTGCAATCGGTCGTAACCCAGAAGCTGCCGGAGCAATCCGCGGCGTCTTCATCATCGGTGCAGCGTTCGCAGAAGGCCTCGGCGTTCTTGCGATCGTGCTCGGCATCCTCTCACTCGTTCTCTAATTCGAGATAGTGCAGATCGTTGAGGCGCAGATGATTGATTTGATTCAGGGAGTGCTCGGAGCCTTTCCGTTCGCTGAGGCCGCCGCGGGCGAAGCCGAAGGTGCGGGACTCAGCTTCAACCTCTTCTGGATTTTGATCTCTGCGGCGAACTTTGCCTTCTTCATTATCGTCTTGCGCGCAGCGGCTCTCGGTCCCATCACCAAGATGTTGGACGAGCGACGTGAACGCATCGAGCGCGGACTTCGCGACGCGGCAGACGCCGCACTCGCAAAGAGCCGCGCTGAAGTAGCGGCAGACGCATCACTCGCAGAGGCGCGACGTGAATCCAACGAGATCCGCGCCAACGCTGATAAGGCGGCGGTGCAGATTCGCGATCAGCAGGTTGCAACACTGAAGGCGGAACTAGACAAGATGCGTCACGACGCAGCGGCGGAGATTGAGGCGGCGCGCGTGAGCGCACTCGCGTCAATCAGAAGCGAAGTTGCGGACCTTGCGATCAGCGCGGCGACCAAGGTGGTCGGCGCCTCCATGGACGGCGACCGACAGCGCAAGCTCGTTGGCGAGTTCTTGGACGAGCAGCACGGGAAGAAGAACTGAACATGGATCGACCACTCGGTTCAGCACGACGCTACGCGGCGGCCCTCCTCTCCCTTGCGGGCGAAGGGGCTGCGGCGGAGACGATCGCGGCAGATCTTGACCGTGTGGCGGAGGTGGTGGCCACCCCGGGCGCACGCCTGATCCTGGATGACCCACGATCCCCCGTTGCGGCGCGCGTGAGCGCAGTTGAAGCGGCGGCTGGAGCACCAGTGAACCCAGCGGTGCACACACTGATGACGATGCTTGCGGGGCGCAGGCACCTTGGGGCGCTCCCGGCGATCGCCGAGGCGATGCATGAGGCGCTGGATGCACGGGACGAGATCTCCACCGCGCGCGTGAGCACGCCTTCAGAGATCGGCGCGGAGGAGCGCAGCAAGATTGAGGCGCAGGCGAAAGAGATTGCTGGTGGCGCAGTGCGTGTCACATATGAGATTGACCCAAGCCTTGTAGGGGGCGTCACGCTTCGCGTGGGCGACCTCCTTATTGATGGAAGCGTCAAGGGACGGCTCGCGCGCATGCGCGAGCGCATCCTTTCGGCAGCCGGCTGAACCGGCGCAGCGCGTAGAGCAGCGAGGAGCAGAGAACCATGGCAATCAAGTCAGACGAGATCATTAGCATCCTGAAGTCGCAGATCGCGGGCTTTGATGGCAGCGCCGAGTCGCGCACCGTCGGCACCGTAGTTGAGGTCGGCGATGGCATTGCGCAGGTCTACGGACTCTCCGGCGCACTCTCGTCTGAACTTCTTGAGTTCCCTGGCGGCGTTGCTGGCATGGCACTCAACCTTGGCGAAGAGACGGTTGGCGCCGTGCTCCTTGGCGATGCGAAGAGCATTAAAGAGGGCGACACCGTCAAGACCACTGGCCGTGTTGTTGAGGTTCCGGTTGGACCAGAGCTGATCGGCCGTGTTGTTGATCCGCTCGGTCGTCCACTGGACGGGAAGGGCCCAATCAACGCAAAGAAGAGCCGCCCCGTTGAGCGCATTGCGCCGGGAGTAATCAGCCGCAAGTCGGTCACCACGCCAGTGCAGACTGGCATCAAGGCGGTTGACGCACTCATCCCAATCGGCCGCGGTCAGCGCGAGTTGATCATTGGCGACCGCCAGACTGGCAAGACCGCCGTTGCGATCGACACGATCATCAACCAGAAGGGGAAGGGGCTTATCTGCGTCTACGTTGCGATCGGCCAGAAGCTCTCCACCGTGCGTACCGTTGTCGCAATGTTGGAGAAGCAGGGGGCGATGGGCCACACCGTGGTCGTCGTCGCTGGCGCTGAAGATCCAGCACCACTGCAGTACCTTGCACCGTTCGCCGGTTGCGCAATCGCCGAAGAGATCATGGAAGTTGGAGTCACCATTGATGGCAAAGAGGTGCGCGATGCACTCTGTGTTTAC
>JBIJDR010000024.1:0-12931 GCA_044343985.1 Candidatus Limnocylindrus sp. | reverse complement strand
ATCACGCTCTTCGCTGGACCATCGGCAACGATCTTCCCTCCCTCAAGCTCGATCGCTCGCGTACAGAAGGATGCTGCAGAGTCAAGATCATGCGTCACGTACACCACCGCACGTGCCTTCTTCATCAGGTCAAGGATTCGAGCTCTCGCCTTATCCCTAAATGAGGCGTCTCCAGTGGAGAGCACTTCATCGACGAGTAAGACATCCGGGCTCACCGCAGTCGCAACGCTAAATCCGAGTCGTGCCCGCATACCAGAGCTATAGGTTCGGACTTCCGCGCTTGCAAAGTCGCCAATGTCAGCAAATTCCAGGATCTCTGGAACCCGCTTCTTCATAATGGAGGCAGGGATTCCAAGGAATGCGCCGACAAGAAGAATATTCTCTTCTGCGTTGAGTTCGTCATCAAATCCCGCACCAATATGGAGCAGAGTTGAGATCGATCCATATACGGCAACGCTCCCCTCATCTGGCTCAAGGATGCCGGCCAGCATTAAAAGCAGCGTGCTCTTCCCTGCGCCGTTGGCGCCAATCACGGCAACCGTCTCACCCTCTTGGATTTCAAGGGTGATATCCCGGAGCGCCCAAAAATAGCCCTGAGCATCTAGTCGAGCGGCCTTCGTCACAGATTTACGCACTGAGCGCTTCCGCTTGAGCCGCATGTTGTAGCGGACCCCGGCTCCCTTGAGTGAGATTGGATGCGGCACGCTCATCTAGAGAACCTTCGGGAAGGACGGCGCCATGCGGCGGAAGAGGTAGATGCTCACGAGCGTAAAGGGGATTGAGGCGAGTGCGACCCCTAAGAGTGCGCCCCAGTCCGCAGATCGCCCTTCGTAAAAGATGTCGCGGTACGCAGTCAAGATCCAGGCCATTGGATTGAGGTCGAGCAGTAGGCGCGCTGGAGGGCGTTCCTCAAGAATCTCCAAGATGCGGTCGTAGCTAAAGAGGGCTGGAGAGAGGTAGAAGGTAACCCGAAGGGCGTGCGTGAGGATGTTGCTGACGTCTCTAAAGAAGACGCTGAGTGCGCTAAAGAGAATCGCAAGTGGAAGCATCCAGAGGAGTTGCACAACTCCAATGAGCGGAAACGAGAAGACCCATGGCGTGAGCCGTTCGGGGTAGATGAGGTAGAGGCAGCAGAGTGGCAAGAGCCCAAAGAGGAAGCTGACACTACTTGCGGAGAGCGAGGCGATCGGGAGGACGATGTGTGGGAATGCGATCTGGCGCATCACCTTGTCTTTCACTCGAACCGAATTGGCAGCGCCGCCGAGCGCCATGCTGAGCCAGCGCCAGGGGAGGATGGCAGAGAAGAGGAAGAGCGCAAAGGCTGGCTGTGGCCGATCCAACACCATGCCAACGAGGAAGTAGTAGATCGCAAGCTGGATCGCTGGGTCAAGGACGAGCCAGAGATTGCCGAGCAGGGAGTTGCCGCCATCTTGTCGGACCTTGGCAATCGTGAGGTAGAGGAGGAGGCGGCGTCGGTGAACTACGCTCTTGATCGTCTCGGCAATCGTCCCGACTGGGCCTTGTTTTGGGCGGCCCACGGTCAGCCGAAGCGGTTGTGTTGCCATGGTCGCGAAAGGATAGCATCCACCCCCTATACTGATCCCACGTGCCCGCGAGTGTGAGGCAGCATGCCTGAAGGAGAGTTAATCCCGTGAATCCGATCGTGAAACTTCGTTCCAAAGCTGCCGCGTGGTATCAGACAACGGACAAATCGGCACTCACCAACCTTGTCTTCCTTGGAGCGATTGGCCTCTCCACCCTGCTGCTCGCTGGCGTCTTGGCGGTGGGTTGGTGGAGTGATAACTACGCATCTGCGGTTGCGGTGAACGGTTCCTCAATCAGTGTTGGGGAGGCGAAGTCACGTGGCGAGATTGCAAACTTCCGCCTGAACCTTGAGGCTGCACGGGTTAGGGCACGCGTCTCTGCCGGAACACTGACTAATGACGAGGGTAACGCGCTCCTGCAGCAGCTTGAAGACGCGGGGACGAACCTGAGCAGCCAGCTGACGTCAGACATGATTGATGCCCTTCTTGTTGCGCAACTTGCGACTGAAAAGAACGTCACGATTGATCAGGCTGCGGTCGATGCCGCATGGGCAGATGAGACATCAACTCCTGAACTCCGCCTCTTGCGCCGCATCTCCATCAAGGCTGCGAGCGATCCAAAGTCTGGAGTACCTACAGAGGCGACGATCGCCGCTGCACAGCAGAAGGCCGATGCGATCCTGGCGGAGATCAAGGCTGGCGGCGACGTTGGAGCCATTGCGAAGCGAGAGTCGTCTGACTCCTATGCCGCAGAGGGTGGACGCATTGGGTGGAGCACGAAGGCAGAGGACCCACTGACAGATCCTGCCTACACCGCGGCATGGGCGCTCACCACAGTCGGTCCAACTGAGGCGATCAGTCAGTCAGCCAGTCAGCTGGTCATCTTCTACGTAGACCAGATTCGTCCTGCGCAGGCCGATCCGAACTTTGAAGTGAGCGCGAGTGATGCCAAGATCAATATGGACCTCTACAAGAAGATGGTTGGTGAGCGTGCGCTCAGCGCCGCACTCAACGAGGTCGTGACCGCCGAGCTCCTGGTTGACCCAGTTGAGCAGCGCGACATCAGCTACGTCGCAGTGCCAGCACCACAGGGAAACAGCGAGGTTGAAGAGGTGCTTGTTCGCCACCTCTTGTTCAGCCCGAATGACGACTCAGCAGGGGCCGCAGGCTTGGATGCCACCGATCCAGCCTGGGCCGCTGCCGAAGCAGAGGCGAAGGCTGCCTACGAGAAGATTGCAGGCGGGGCATCAATGGCGTCACTCGCAGATCAGAGTGACGATACTGGCTCCGGTGCAAACGGCGGCCTACTTGGCTGGGCGGCGAAGGGGAGCTACGTCCCTGCGTTTGAGGACGCCGTCTGGGCAGACGGCCTTCAGGTTGGCGATCTCCTTGGCCCGATCAAGACGGAGTTTGGCTATCACGTCATGCAGTTTGAGGGTCGCCGCGAGGGGATGATGCTCCGCATGGAGATCCTCGCCCAAGAGCTTGCCGGCGCGTCCGTTGATTTTGATGCGCGTGCCGCAGAGGCGCTGAAGGAGTTTGAGGGGATGACCACAGACAACCTTGGCTTCACCTCCCGCTATTCGCTTAATGCGCAGATTGGTTCAGCCGCCTGGTTGCTCGCGGCAGACGAAGTGAGCAGCGTGCAGACGCTCAATAGCCAGATGGTGATTTTCAAGGTGAACGCGATTGAAGAGCGCGCCCTGACGGAAGAGCAGAAGGCGACGATCAAGACGAGCGGCTACCTCGTCTGGCTTGACACGTATCGACAGACAGCGGAGATTGCCATTGACGGTAGCGTGGTCCAGGAGGCGGGGGGCTCACCAGCGCCGTGATGGCGCGCGGCGACCAACTTCCAGTGGAGTCACTCATTGCAACCGCGCAAACGGTTGCCCCACACGTTGATCTCACTGGTGGATTCGCGGTCATCCCACTCACGGGGATCGCATCAACGGCGGCAGATCCTCGCCTCCCACTCTTTGTCACGCGAACCGCTGCGCAAAAAGAGGCGCGCGAAGGTGCTGGCGCTGAACTCCCGGGGAGGAACGGGAGTGGTGCAGCGCTGCTGGAGCGTCTCTACGGAACGCAGCACCGCGTGACACTCCTTCCGTCAGGAGAGACCACCACGCTACAGAGCGTCACTGCTGATCAGTCCAACACGTGGGATGCGCTCCTCATCCCGCCGCTCGCGCCGATCGAGGCGCTCGCCTCACCGTGGGCGATGCCATGGCTGAGTGCGCGACTACGTGCGCCGGACGGCTGCCCGTGGGATCGCGAGCAGACGCACCTGACGCTGGCAAAGCACCTGATTGAAGAGGCGTGGGAGCTGCACGATGCGATTGAGGCGCAGGCGGCGGCGCCGAGCGCTGCGACGGACGCGGCGATGGCTGAGGAGCTCGGCGACGTCTATTTGCAGATCGTCCTCCACACGCAGCTTGCAGCGGAGCGCGGCGCGTTCGACCTCACCGACGTGCAGGAGCGGCTCGCAAAGAAGATCATTCGCCGCCATCCGCACGTATTTGGTGAAGCGACGGCAGAGACGAGCCGAGAGGTGCAGCGCGCATGGGAGTCGGTGAAGGCGGAGGAGCGCGCTGAGCGCGGCGACGCAAGCCCAAAGAGCAAGAGCGCGTTGAGTGGCGTCAGCCGTGGCCTGCCAGCCCTTTCAGCGAGTCGCGAACTGCAGGATCGCGCGAGTGCGATGGGCTACGACTGGCCAACACTGGATGGAGTACGTGAGAAGTTCACCGAAGAGATTCAGGAGTTAACTGAGGCGCTAGCGGCGGCGGGGAACCCGGACAGCATCACGGGGCGCAGTGCAACGAGCGCTGCGGCGCTGGCTGCGGCGCAGGATGAGCTCGGCGACGTGATGGCGGTGCTCGTGAACCTTGGACGCCGCAGCGGGATTGATGCGGAGGCGGCGCTCCGTGGGGCGAATGAGAAGTTCCGTCGCCGCTTCGGCGAGGTGGAGCGGCGCGCCGCCGAGCGCAAGATTGACCTAAAAACGGCAGACTTCGCCACATTAGATACGCTCTGGGACGAGGCGAAGGCCGCCGAGCGCGCCGGCGCGTTGGATTCGAAGAGTTGAAAGGGAGATCCTGATGAGCATCGGAAGCGCAAGCGGCCCACGTGGTGATGGACGCGCACCAGATCAGATGCGCGCGCTGAGCGCCGAGCTCGGCGTCCAGAAGTGGGCTGAGGGTTCGGCGATCATCACTGTGGGGAACACTGTGGTGATCTGCTCTGCCAGCGTTGAGGATCGCGTTCCGCCGCACCTGCGCGGCAAGGGGACCGGCTGGATCACCGCCGAATACAGCATGCTTCCGCGCGCAACCAACACGCGATCAGATCGAGAAGCGGTACGCGGCAAGCTCGGCGGACGCACTCATGAGATTCAGCGCCTCATCGGCCGATCGCTTCGCCAGGCTGTGGATCTCACCAAGCTCGGCGAGCGCTCCATCATGATCGATTGCGACGTGCTGGTAGCGGACGGCGGAACGCGCTGCGCCAGTATCACTGGCGGCTGGATTGCGCTGGCGATCGCCATGCGAGCGAAGAAGCTTGATAAGTTCCTGACGCGCAACATCGCCGCCGTCTCGGTTGGCATTGTTGACGGACGTCCGGTGCTCGACCTTCCATACGAAGAGGACAGCCGTGCCGATGTGGATCTCAACGTTGTCGCCACGGAGGGTGGTCACTATGTAGAGCTGCAGGGGACGGCGGAGCAGGAGCCGTTTGATCGCGCGTCACTTGACGCAATGCTCGCCTTGGCCGACAAGGGGATCGCCGAACTGATCGCCTTCCAACGCGCCACCGTCGACGCCGCGCGATAAGGCGCGCAGCCGCCACTCATACAAGATGAGTCGCACTGCACGAACACTCCTCGTTGCAACAGGGTCGAAGCATAAGCTCACCGAACTACAGCGACTCTTCGGTGACCTCCCACTCACGCTCGTCACATTGCGTGATCTAAGGATCAGCGACGAAGCGCCAGAAGACGGCGCAACCTTTGAGGAGAACGCCGTGCAGAAGGCGCGATTCTACGCCGAGAAGAGCGGTCACTGGACGCTTGCTGATGACTCTGGACTCGAGGTGGATGCGCTGAACGGCGCACCTGGCGTCTATACGCGTCGCTACGCTGGTCCCGATGCAACCGATCAGCAGAACTACGAAAAGCTGCTCGGTGCGCTGAGCGGAGCGCCGCGCGCGCAACGCGGTGCACGATTCGTCTGTTGCATGGCGCTCGTTGACCCATCACTTCCTAGCGGTGAGCCGCCGCGCATCTTCCGCGGCGAGCGGCGCGGAGAGATCGTGGAGGGGCCGCGCGGCGCTGGAGGATTTGGCTACGACCCGGTCTTCGAAGTTGATGGTCGCACCATGTCCGAACGTTCACCAGAAGAGAAGGATCAACTGAGCCATCGCGGCCAGGCGGCGGCGCTCGTTGCGGCGGCGCTACGCGCCGAACTGCTCGGCTAAGAGTTACCGAGACGAGTTACGGCGCAGGAGTCGGACTCGCAGACGCGCTCGGCTCCGCACTCGGATCGCCGCTCGGCTCTTCGCTTGGTGCTGAGGTTGGGTCTGGCGATGGGATATATGACGGTGCGGAGACGTTCGCATTGCAGGTGGCGAGTGCCTGGTATGGCCCAACAGGGATCGGCGTCTTGACGGGCGTTGGCTTCGGCGTTGCGCTGGCGCCAGCAGATGGCGACGGAGCTGGAAGCAACTCTTTCCCAAGTGCTGGCTCGCCCTTCGCTACTGGCCAGCCGTATGGGCGCGTTCCGGGTGTTGGGAAGAGTCGCGCGCCAAGTTGGAGTGCGCGCTTCGCGTTGAAGAAGACGACGGAGCCATATGGGCTCGGCTCATCGGCGCGGCGGTAGCGCAGCAGCCCGTCGCCCGCGCGCATCTGTGCGCTCACCACACGCGACGTATCAAAGGCCTCCGCACCTTCGGCGAGCGTTGGGAGGAGCGCCTGGTCGAGGTCGGTGCGGACGCCGTCGCCGAGTGCGGTGAGGAGGGCGAGGCCGTTACTCAAGATGTTGCCACTTGCGGCGAGCTGATTGCGGATCCCAACGAGGAGCTCCTGCTGGCGCCCACCGCGATTAAAGTCATCGGTCCCCGCCGCTTTGCGCACGCGCGCGTAGGCGAGGGCGCAGTCGCCATCAAGGTGCCAGTTCCCCTTCGGTAGTGTCACGCCACGGAAGTCACCGGTTCGATACGACGGATCAAAGATGGGTCGCTTGATGTTCACATCAACACCACCAATGTCGTTAATCAGCTGACGGAAGGTTGGAATGACGATGACAGCAGTCGCGTCGATCGTGATGCCAAACATGGCGCCGAGCGCCTTTCTCAATGCAACTGCTGGACCCTCTGGGAAGAGCGCTTGGTTGCGCTGCGCAGATGGCCAGAGCGAGTTGATCTTTGGCTCCCAGACATCGCCGTTTCCCATGGGGACGTTGACGATGTCGCGCGGGATCGAAATGGTGCTCACCCAGCCACCCACACGATCCCAGCTGGCGATGATCATCGAATCTGTATTGAACGAGGTGCGCTGCCCCATGGCGTCCGCGCCAACGAGGAGGATGGTGAAGCGGTCACCGAGCGGCGGTGGTGTTGGCGTTGGGCCGCTCGAGTCGCCAGGGGAGGTGGACTCGAACCCGGAGAAGACATCGTCCACGGTGCTGCCAGCGCGCGACGTGATCAGCGCGGCCCCAGCGTGTGGTGCGGCGGAGATAAGGAGCGCTCCGGCGAGGAGCAGAGAAACAGGAACGCGCCACTCACCGCCGCGTACTTCCGCGCCGCGTGCCGCATGTAGCACCACCGCGGCACGCCACGGAATCATGAGCAAGAGGAGGAGTGTCAGCTGCGCCAGGCGACCCGGTGCGGCGAACGTTGCGGCGTAACTGACCAGGCCAACGCTTGCAGCGTTCAGCAGGACAATGAGTGCGATCAGTAGGAGGGGGGAGACGGCAAGGAGTGCGGCGCGGCGCTGGCCGCGCAGGAGTTGGCCGAGCCCTGGGATCAGTGCGGAGGCGTAGGCGGCGCCGAGTGGCCCACGAAGGAGTGAGAGGCGAGATCGTGGAGGCATGGCGCTGATGATGCCACCATCAGGGGCTTCACGCCGCGGCACGCTAGGATGGCGCGACGGGGCGTAGCGCAGCTTGGTAGCGCGCCTGCTTTGGGAGCAGGAGGCCGTGGGTTCGAATCCCCCCGCCCCGACCATCATCTCACCACGCAGGAACCTGCTGGTCGCAGCGGACGTTATGGATACAAGGGCGACTCTGCCCATATAGATGAGGTGCAGCATGACGACGAAGCGCGGAACCCACCTACTTCTGACGCTCGGCCTTCTCCTGAGTGCGGCGCTCCCAGTCAGCGCACGCGCTTCTGAATCAATCCAACTCCCCATTGATACGCCTGCCGAAGCGCATGATGCGGTGATCGCCAACGGCGCACCGTTCGGCGACTTCGTCTTCCTTGATGACGCGCTCATTGGTGCGTCGCAGTACTACGAAGTGAAGGGGGAGCCTGGAAGCTCTGCAACCTGGATCGCTACCTATACGTATGGATGGGGTGACTGCCAGGCTGGCTGCATTAGCCGCCACACGTTTACGTATCAGGTGGACCCTGTGAGTGGCGTGGCCGCATTCGACAGTCAACAGGGTGAGGCGCTTCCCGTCGACGCGCCGGAGGGACTCCTGATGCTTGAAGCGCTCAACGGCGCAACGAGTGGGATCATGCCAATCACCGACGTGCAGCCTGGCACTGATGACACCGACTGGGCAGTGATGTATGACCAGTGGTACAGCGACTTTATTGCCACCCTTGAACCGTGTGCACCGGATATTGACCCTGCCGATCTGATGATGATGACCTGCCTGTTGCCAGACGGAAGCGTCGCTGGGCCAATGCCACTCTTCGCACCAGCACCAGGACATGGTCCGGCTGATGGTGGTGAGGGACACGGTGATGACGGATGGGTGCATGAACTGCCGAAGATCATTCTCGCAGTGCTGCTCGCCTGGGTGGGCGGTGCGGCGCTCGTTGGCTGGAGGAAGTCCCGCGCGAACTCGTAATCAGGGGCGCGGTTACGGCGTTGCGGTGCCCCACTCGTAGTTTTGCTTAAGGATGCGCAGATAGACGAACGTCTCTGTTTCAAGGACGCCTTCAATTGCGCGAAGTCGCTCAGTGAGGAAGGTGAGCAGCGCATCGTTGTCTTCACACACAACTTCAATAAGTAAGTCGTATGCGCCCGCAACCACCACGCAGTAGCTCACCTCTGGGAGCGCCTCGAGCGCGGCAGCGGTGGCTAAGAGTGCGGCGGGGGTGCAGCGCACGCCGATCATCGCCATCAGTGGGTAGCCAACCTTCAGCGGATCTGCCACGGCGATCACCTTGAGTGCGCCGCGATCAACGAGTGATTTGTAGCGGGCGCGGATCGTGGACTCTGGAACGGCGAACGCGGTGGCGATTTCGGTGAAGGGGCGACGGCCGTCAACCTGGAGCACTTCCATGAGACGACGATCAAGCTCGTCGAGCCCAGCGCGTTCCTGACCTTTGGCCACATCTCCTCCAGCGTGAGCGGATCTGCCGCTCGCCTCGCCTCGACCGCATGTCCAAGCGGAGCGAAGGCTACCATCAGCAGGTGATCAGAGGACCACTCACCGTATTCCGCGCACTCCTGGCGAACGTGCAGTTCGCCATGGTCCAGATCGCCGCGATCGCCCTCGTGGCGAGCGTGGGGGTGGCGCTGAAGCAGCTCCCGGACTACGCGCTGCTGAGCGCCTCCGACTACACACTGGAGATGGGGAAGCTCCGCGCTATCTATGAGCCAACCCTTGGGCCGCTCACCGATCTCTTCGAGCGACTCGGCTTTTTTCGTATCTTCACGGCGCCCTGGTTCTCTGCGCTGCTTCTCCTGCTGACCATCTCCATTGTTGTCTGCACGGTGGATCGTCTGCCGAAGATTCGCGCGGTGACGGCGCGCAGTCGCGTGGAGCAGCCGAGCGCCTTCTTTGACGCGTCACTCCCTGGACGCGGCGAGATTGCGTTCACCTCAGCAATCGGCGCACAGCAGGTTGACAACGCGGCGGAGCGAGTTGCGCGCGAGATGCGCGCCGCTGGCTGGGATGCGCAGTTCGTCACCGACCCTGAGAACACGAGCGGTAGGATCGTTCATGGTGACAAGTTCCGTCGCTCGTATCGATTCACGCTGGTGATGCACACAGGACTCGTGCTGCTCCTCATTGGCGCCGCACTCTCAGGGATTCTTGGTTACACGCAGGGCATTCTGCTGACGAGTGGGGAGGCGCTCCCCGTTGGCAAGATTGGATCCGAAAGTGGCTTGGTGATTCAGAACCGCGGCTTTAGCGCGCCGCGCACGGAGACTGGTGCATTCGCCGATTTTGCAACGAATCTTGCGGTCTATCAGGGCGGCGTGGAAGTTGCGCAGCAGATCGTGCGCGTCAACACGCCACTCATGTATGACGGGTGGAGCTTCCATCAGAACTTCTTCGGGCCATCTGCGGCGCTCGAGATCACGAGCGCTACGGGAGATCTGCTCTGGTCTGGCGAGGCGCCGTTCACCGCCACTGCTGAGGGTGCGCCGTATGCAACGCTGCCGATTCCCGGGAGTAGCGCGGGGATTGAACTGCTGCTGCAGCGCGATGCGGCAGGGGTAGCGGCGGTGCTGGTGATTGCGAGTGAGCCGGTGAGTGCTGGGAGTAGCGAGCTGCGCACGCTGTTTGCGTCGGTCTTGGCGCCAGGCGAGACGGCGAGTGCGCCAGGTGCGAACTTCAGCGTGCGCCTCAACAACGTGAGCTCCTACACGGGGATCATTGCGCGGCGCGATCCGGCGGCGTTGATCGTCTGGCTCGCCGCAGCGCTGATCATGATCGGCCTCACGCTGACGCTGCGCCGACCGCGGGCGCGGCTCTGGATCCGCATCCGGCCGAGCCAGGGGCATGCCGAGGCGGCGCTGCTGCTGGAGCGCGGCGCGCGGGCGGAGCAGGCGGCGCCGCTGCTGCGCCGCATTGCGGCAACGCTGAGCGCGCCAGGTGACGACGCCCGTACAGTATCCGCCTGATGGCATCACTACGCGAACTCATCCAGACCCTCCTCCCAACGGCGGAGCCACTGGTGGACGCGCGCACTGAAGCGATGGCGCGCACTGTCACCTGGGTGCGACTTCTACGGACGAGGTTGCCAGCGTTTGATGGCATGGATGCGGGTGATCTTGCGCTCATTCCGCTCAACACGTTGCGCGCGGTGGCGCCAGACGAGGCGGCGCGACGCGAAATGGTGGAGTACCTTGCCGATCACAACGCCACGGGCATCTTGGCAATCGCAAGTAGCGGATCAGATAAAGAAGACGACGTAGCGCTGAAGCACCTCGTTACCGCGGCGGCGGTGACGCGACTCCCATGTCTCTTGGTGCGCGGTGCGGAGCCAGCACAACTGGAGCGCAGCCTGATTGGCGCGGTGGTGAATCGACGCGCTGAGCTGGAGCGGCAAGCGGTGGCACTGGAGCGACAGATCGCCGCACTCGCGCTAGATGGACAAGGCTTGGATGCGTTGATCGGCGCACTCGCCGCATTCATTGGACGCGCGGTGGCACTGGAGGCGCGTGGTGGCGCGTCGCTCGCCGTGGTGGCGCCGGCCGGTCTCCCCGGGAGCGCCGCCGCGGCGAAGGCGGTCTCGCGCTACTTAGGGAAGCATCGCGCCGAAGGGCAGCGTATCCCACTCCCCGCCGTCCCTGGCGCGCCTGACACGGAGCGACACGGCGATGGCGAGCGCGCAGAGGACGAAGAGTCACCGCTCAGTGATGACGCGGATGAGCGACCAGGCTCCATTGTGCTGCTCGGCGATGAGCCGGTCGGCGAGCGTGACCGCATTGCCTGTGAGCGCGTGGCGCCACTATTGGCGTTAGAAATTGTTCGCGTGGCGGCAGAGCTGCCGGCGAATGCAGGACGCGGAGAGACGCGGACGCTTCCCGTTGAAGGGCCGCCGTGGGTGGCGATTGCGGCACGTCAACCCCGACCGCATGAGGCAGATGTTCCGGCGCTGCGCCGTGAGCTGCGACTCCTCGCTGGTCCGCGCCGCTTCATGTTGCGCGGCAGTAATGAATCACTCGAGGTGCGCATCATTGCGGTTGCGGACGCCTCCGATCCTGGCGCGCAAGAGATCGCCAAGAAGATCGCTAAGCGACTCGTGCGGCCAGTTGCCGTCTCGAAGCCGTTCGCTGATCCCGCGGCGCGTCCTGCGGCGGAGGCGGAGGCACGCGATGCGCTCGAATCACTGGAGCGTCGTGTTGGTGGACGCAGTGGGAGTGGTGGTGCACAGGTGGTGCGTGCCGATCTCCTCCCCGCACATCGACTTCTTGGTGCCGTCACCGCCATTCCAGACGGTCGCCGTCAGGCGCTTGCGCTGCTCGAGCCGCTCCTTAATGGCACCCCCGCCGCACGGAAGCAGCGCATCGCCACCCTGCGCGCCGTTCTGGACACACCAGGCGCCGCAGAGGCGAGCAGTTCGCTCGGCGTGCACCGCAACACCACCGCGTATCGCGTCAAGCGCATTGAAGAGCTGACCGGCTGGGACCTTCGCGAGGCGGATCTCCGTCTCGCCCTCTCGCTGGCGCTGCGCATTCTTGATGCCGAGGGGGGGCCAGAGGCGGCCTCGTAGCGTTGGGCGCTTCTTCGCTGCGCCGCTACTATGTCTTTATGCAGCCGACACGAGTCCGTGAAGGACGTACGCGCCGCGCGCTGATCGCGCTCCTTGTGGGGGCAACCCTGCTCCTCCCAGCAACCCTTGCACCTTCCAGCACAGCCGCCGCGGAGACGCCCGTCTCGTGCACCGCCTGGGACTCGCTGATCACCCCGCCAAAGACCGTTCGCGTCCTGCGCACGCGCACGGGCTTGGTTGAGGTGGTGCCGTTCAAGACCTATGTCTACCGAACGCATGTGGCGGAGTTTTGGTCGGAGTATTTGAGCGAGTCGTATTCCGACGCGCTCCTTGGTGCGGGTGCTGTGGCGATCAAGCAGAACGCCTGGTCCTGGACGATGAACGAGCGCAACTGGTGGAGCGTCTCGAGCTACACCAGCAAAGAGGCGGGCTGGGTGCGTGACGATTACGCCGATGACAATCAGCTCAATGGTTCTGCAGGAAATGAGAGTTGGAGCCGTCAGCGACGCGCGGATGAGAATGCGGCGATCGCGCTGCGGATGAGAATTCGTCTTGGCGCCGATCGTGAAGATGACGGCATCGGGGGGCTCGAGTGGGATAGCGAGAGCTCTACGTATACAGCGCCGCTTGAGGTGCTGGACGAGAACGGCGATGCCGAGCCGATCACGAAGAAGTCAAAGCGTAGCTGCTTCGATGTGGTGGATCACCCC
>JBIJDR010000048.1:0-7100 GCA_044343985.1 Candidatus Limnocylindrus sp. | reverse complement strand
GTACTACTCGCGTGGCGGCATCTATGAGCCGGGCTATAGCAGTGGGAGCCAGAACAACGCGCGCTACAACGCCGCGGTGGATGCTACGTGGGGAATGACGATGCAGCGCTTCTATCCTGTGTCAGGTGAATGGCGATTCTGGCGTCCAGGCTTCTACGGCAGCTTCACGGTGAACCGCGACTGCATGTTGCCACCGGCGCCTGGTGATGCGAATGTGCAGATGCGGCACCCATCACAGCCGAGCCACTGGCGCGGATGGTCCTTCTTCCCAGTCAATGCCGACGACTGCGCGCGCACACGGAACCTCTCCGTTGAGGCGCTCCTGCGTGCCTCCTTCTTCTCATTCGATTCGGATCAGGTGGCTGGTGCAGGAACAAGTGATGTGGCCGACGATCGCTTCAACATCACGGCCGTTTATCCAATTCGGGTCCTTTCGCCGCACGGCGACCTCACCGGCGACGCGAAGGGCGACATCCTCGCCGTCTCGCCAACCGGTGCGGTGCGACTCGTCTCGACAGACAGCTCGGTGGATGCGGCAGGGCGCCTGAACGGGAAAGCGCCAGGGAGCGTTGCAGTGGGGAGCAACGAGACGCTGTTGAGCAGGATCGTGGCCCGTGCCACCGCAGGGGGGGAGGCGGCCGTGATCGATCTCCGTGAGGCGGCGGACGGGAGCTTCAGCCTGATCGAGACGCCGTACACGGGCGGCACGCTGAAGGAGCCACGAGCACGATTCGAGGGGTACGCGGGCTTCGATGCGAGCGCCACCCTCGGCCTCTATGCGGTGGACACGGCGAACGACGGGATCGAGGAGCTCTTCATCACGGAGGTGGTCCCTGCCGGTGACGGTACGGCGCCGCGCTTGCGTATCTACAGCGCGCCACTTGATGGCAGCCCAACCCTGGTTAGTGAAACTGACGCCGCGGCAGACGCGCGCATCTTGATGGACGACTTCACCGGCGACGGTACCGTTGATCTTCTGGCCCTCTGGCGCGCAGCTGATGGATCGCTCGCCCTCTCACTTGCACAAGGTGTGGGCGCGCCACCAGTGAGCGTGTGGAGCCTTGGTGCGTTTAGCCAACCCGGCGCACTCGTCTGGCCGATTAGCAGCACGTGGAGCGCGAACGAAGGTGATCTGACGGGGGATGGCGTAGCAGAGCTCTATGTTCGCTATCGCGACCCCGCTGGTGTGATCCGCGTGCAGTCGTTCAACCTTGATAGCGCGCATGAGTCGCCGAACCCAGACAAGGTCTACGTTGCGGAGACAGAGCCACTGCGCAGCACTACCGTGCGCGCTGGTGAGCGGACGCTGAAGCTGGTTGCACAACGACTCGGCATGAAGCTCACAACGCTCATTGCGTTGAACTCTGGACCTACATACACGATCACGATCCAGCCGAACGATACGTATACGAAGATCGCAAAGCGCGTCAAGAAGAGTGAAGCCTGCCTGCGTTCCATGAACGGCAACAAGATTCTGGTACGCAACAAGTCGCTCATCATCCCGCGCGATCTCTGTGCCTACACGAAGGAGAGCGTGATGTTCCGCAACGCGCCAGTGCGTATCCTTGATGGTGAGTTTGACTGGCTGCGCGCTGGTGACACTTGGGCCAGCGTTGCGACACGCGCGGCAACGATTGGCGTCACCACCACAGCAGAGACGCTCGCTGGGCTGAATGGCGAGGTTGCACTGAGCGAGGCGGCGACAGCGGAGCAGGTCGGCACCAAGGTCAGCATCCGCGCGCCGTGGGCGCCGCTCGCGCGCACCCTCCCGGCAACGCCAGAGACCATCAGCACCTTGACGCTGCGTTGGAACAGCCCATTCGAAGCCTGGCGCTCGACGAGTGGCAGTACGGCAACACCGGAGCTCTATGTCCGCGACTGGAACGGGGACGGGATTGATGAGATGGCCTTCGCCGCCACTCCTGGGGCGAGTAGCGTCACGCTGCAGCTCCTCACGCGCGGTGCAGATGGTCGCTTGGCGTTCGGCAGCACCATCACCCGAAGCGGCGTGGTGACCGGGTGGGTGCTCCGCTAGCGCGACGCTGCCGCAAACCCCCTGAACTTGTGCAAGGTCACAAACTCACACCCTGAAAACGCCCCCCTCTGCCCAGCCAAAGCGGTCTAGACTCGCCGTCAACGGCACTCCCTGCGGCTCAGCGGCGGGGAATCTGTGCCGCAGGCACAAGTTTTGGGCGCCTTGAGCTCAAAACAAGTCAGAGGCAGGAGGGGGCACCATGGCGGAGAGCGGGGGGAAGTCGGCAACAGGGCGCAGTGACGCGGAGATCCGCGAGGCGCTCGCCACAGTGGCTAAGGCGGAGAAGGCGGGGATTCGCACCGTTCAGCTGCAGTTCGTGGACATCCACGGCACGGTGAAGAGCGTCCAGATTCCCATCCACCAGATGCCAGGCTCCATCAAGCACGGCTCCTGGTTCGACGGCTCATCTGTAGAAGGCTTCACCCGCATCGCCGAATCAGATCAGCTGCTGCGCGCCGACATGAGCACCTGGCGCATCCTCCCGTGGGCGCCAGCGGAGAGCGGCGCAGGAACGGCGCGCGTGATCTGCGACGTGATCCTTCCAACTGGCGAACCATTCGCTGGCGATCCGCGTAGCGTGCTGCAGCGACAAGTGGCGCGCGCGGAGAAGCTCGGCTACAAGGTGAACATGGGCCCAGAGTTGGAGTTCTTCCTCTTTGAGGTTGGGCCAGATGGGAAGCCAACCAGCACGCCCCATGACAGCGCCGGCTACTTCGATTTCACTGGCGACCAAGGGATTGAGATTCGCCAAGACATGGTGGACGCGCTTGAGGCGCTCGGCATCAAGATTGAGACGGCGCACCATGAAGTTGCACCAGGACAACACGAGATTGACTTTGAGTACTCCGACGCGATGAGTACCGCAGACAACGCAACGACCTTTAAGTACGCGCTCAAAGAGATTGCAAAGCAGCACGGCCTCTACGCGAGCTTCATGCCGAAGCCGATCTATGGCATCAACGGATCGGGCATGCACGTGCACCAGAGCCTTGCGTCACTGAAGACGGGGAAGAACGTCTTCTACGACGCCAAGGACAAGTACGGCTTGAGCGACATGGCCAAGTCGTACATGGCGGGCGTGCTGGCGCACGCACGCGCGATGATCGCGATCCTTGCGCCAACGGTGAACTCGTACAAGCGACTGGTCCCAGGGTATGAGGCGCCAACCTATCTGGTCTGGGGTCGACGCAATCGCTCCGCACTCATCCGCGTTCCGATGATTTCCTCTGGTCGCTCAGTAGAGGGAACGCGCATGGAGCTGCGCTGCCCGGATCCTTCGGCGAATCCGTATCTCGCCTTTGCGGTGATGATCGCCGCGGGTCTCGACGGCATTGAAAAGAAAATGGTGCTGCCAGATCCAGTAGAGGAGTCGCTCTACGAGATGGACGCGGTGCGCGTGGCGCAGCACGGCATTCGCGAACTCCCAGGGAGCCTGGAGGAGGCGATTGCCGAGATGAAGGCGGACCTTGTGGTCACGGGCGCCCTGGGCGATCACGTGCTGACGCACTTCCTAGACGCGAAGCAGGCGGAGTGGGAGGCGTATCGCACCCACGTTTCTGACTGGGAGCTGAAGCGCTACCTCGAGCAGTACTAGTGGCGGCCGGGAAACCCCCAGCCAAGGCAGCCAGGAGCCCCAAGCTCAACTTCAAGCTGGAGCTGCACTGCGCCTGCAAGCCGCCCATCTGTTCGCACGCGGGACCAGGGATTGCCAAGCTGCTGGAGGCCGCCTATGCCAAGGGGCGGGCGGATGGCATGGGTAGTGCCATCCAGGGGATCACCAAGGCGGCGGCCAAGATCGGCGTCACGGTCGAAGTCCAGCGCACCCCTAGCGGCGTCAGGCAGAAGGGGAGTAAGCGGACGCACTAATTGCGGCGCAGGTCGTGTAGAATGCCGACAGCCAGGCTTGGTCCTCGCGACTAGCGATCAAGGGAGCTTCTGCAAACAATGTTGAGCCCCTTTGAGGCCGCAGCCTACCCGCGGAAGCCGGTCCCCTTCCACCGCACCCTCCGATTCCTCCAGGCAGCGGCGTGCTCCCTCCTCATCGCCGCCTCCCTTGCAGTGATCCCTGCAAGCCAGGCCACTGCCACCGGGGAAACAGACACAGACCTAACGAATAGCCTTGCGGACTGGGTCATCATTGAAGAGCCTGGCAGTGCTGGGTCGTGGAGCCAGTTCGATGCGACTGGTGAACTGGTCTCTCCAATGAGCAATCAGCCGATCCTTCCTTCGTCAACAGAGGAGGGCGACCTCTATTTTGTTAAAGATCAGACTGGCCCGTCTGCGGGCGTCCTCTACATCCCGCTAGCTGTTCCTGAGGGGGTTGGCGCAATCTCGTTGAGCTTCGATTACTTCGTGCAAACCTCGCCAGAGCTTGCCATCGGTGACACCACCATGAGCGCTACAGAATTTCCAAACCAACAGTTCCGCGTGGATATTGTTTCCAGCATCCCTGAAGATTGGTTCGCGGCCCCAGGCGTGCCGCTGGTTGCTCTAGTTGCACCGACGAAGGGTTCAAGCAATCCGGCTACAGCATGGACGTCAGTTGACGTAGCAGACCTAGCGACTTCGCTGGCAGGTTCCCGAGGAACCACCGTCTACCTCGCCTTTCGCGAAGTCGACAACCAGAGCTACCTAACGGTCGGCGTCGACAACGTTCGGTTTGCGGCCGAAGTAGTCGTGCCAGTTCTCTGCGACAGCCCAGCTACCCCTGCTGAGGAGTTTGCCTGTGCAATCTCCGTAAACCCTGCGACCGTCTCGGCCGCCAGCGTCGCTATTGGTGACTCCTCACCAGCAGCGTTCGACGTTCACACCGAGGAGCTCCTCGCCTATCCGATCCACGGGGCTGACTATGGTGTGATGTCTACGGGAAATGCAGCGATGGTTACCGCCAGTGACTCACAGGCAGTCACGCTTAGTGAAGCACTCGGAGGCACAGGCTACAGTGAAGGCGCGAGTGTCCAAGACCTTACGCGTATCTCAATGGACCTGGTGCCACCAGGAGGATCGCGGTGCGTCTCCCTTGACATTCGCTTCCTTTCAGAGGAATTCCCTGAATGGGTAGGGTCGCCCTTCAACGACATCTTCCTGGCCGAGTTGAGGCAAAACAGTGCGGGTACCCCGAACAATCTGGGCACCCCTTGGACGGTCGATGCCGAGTACGTGGTTACAGCCCCTGACAACTTCGCAGTCGTGCCGGCGGTAGCACCCGCCGAAGGAACGACAGTCCTCAGCATCAACACGACGAACGAGGGTTGGTTTTCGGCAGAGTCCGCAGCCGGCACCGTGTTTGATGGTAGTTCGATTCTGCTGCGCGCGACAAAGGAGATCAATGTAGGCACAACAAGTGTCGAGCTCATTCTGTCGCTCTTCGACCAGTCAGACCAGGATCTTGATACCGCGGTCATGCTCGATGCGCTGAAATTTTGGCCCACTGTCGACTGCTCTGCTTCATCGGAAACCCCGATCGCCTCCAGTGGTATTCAGGTGGTTGCACCAGCGGCCGAGTGGTCGACTTTGGCTGATGCTGATGCTGAGGTTTTCGTAGACGAGCTTCCAACACTGACTCTCGTGTTTGATCAACCAGTTACAACTTCTGACTTGCTCGACAACGAGATCCTCAACGTGGGCGATGCATCGGGCTGCCTCTTCGATGTGACACCGCAGAATGCTTCAGACGGATCGGCCACCGAGTTTGCCGTGGCGGTTACATCATGTGGCCCTGGGGATCTCCAGCCACAACTTGTGGCGGATGCTGCACAGGGGCTTGCGAATAACCCTGGGCCTGAGTTCCAGGTGACGTCGTTCTCGATTAAGGTCCTCGCGCTAGGTGGTGGTGGCGGTGGTGGTGGCGGTGGTGGCGGTAGCAGCCCATCTCCAAGCGCATCGGTGAGCCCATCTCCAAGCGCATCGGTGAGCCCATCCCCAAGCGCATCGGTGAGCCCATCCCCAAGCGCATCGGTGAGCCCATCCCCAAGCGCATCGGTGAGCCCATCCCCAAGCGGAATTGCGCTGGCCTCACCGACACCGAGCGCAAGCGCCGTTGCCACGCCGTCACCAAGTGAAACCGCATCACCAGATATGAGCCCGAATCCGGGCGCATCGCCAGGGGCGTCGCCAGCACCGCCATCGGTAGCGCCAACCGATTCGCCGATCCGGGATACAGATAAGGCGGCTGTGCGCGTGAAAGATACTGCCGCCGGGACTCGTATTTATATCAACGAGCGAACCTCGTCGAGCTTTATTGCAGCATCCATTCCGTCAATTCAGCAGGCCATCAGTAGCCCAGGTATCTGGTTTGGCGGCCTGCTTCTCTCCGTACTGCTCGCGCTGGCGGCCATCCTCCTCGAGGCACCACTTGATTGGATCAAGCGACGCATTAAGGAAATCTATCTGCGCGTCGTTGCCTACATTGAGCCGAAGGACCGCGGCGCTCGACTCCGAAAGATCTTCGGGATTCGCGTCGACGTCTTCCCCTTCTTGATCGTCGGCCAGCTTATCGCCGCACTTAATGCGCCTCTTGACGCTATTCCGCCGCTTCAGCAGCTGCTCCTTGGTTGTGTATATGGTGCCTTCGCCGCGCTGATCATCCATGCGGTGACGAAGTGGCCAGAGATTCGCTTGCAGCGGATTGAGCATAACGATGGTGGTGAGATGCGACCGCAGTGGTTGAGTATCGTGCTCGCCCTGGGCGCGGTTGCCATTGCGCAATCGTTCGGCTTCGCCCCTGGTCTCATCGTCGGCATCTTCGCGATGCGCCACTTCCGTAAGGACCTTGATGAGCGTGGCTTGGCACAGAGTTCGTGGCACCTCTCACTGATGCTGATTGCCGCCTCCCTGATCTCGTGGGTTGGGTTGGAGTGGGTCGCGCTGCTCATCACTGATCCAGAGGCACCGCTCCGCGTCATCTCTGACATGGTGCTGGGGACGCTCGTCGTTGCAGGGAGCCAGGGTTTGATCTGGACGCTGCTCAACCCGGCCGAAGCGGGCTCGAAGGCGCTGCGACACCGCTCGATCCTGCGCTGGACCCTGGCCCTCACCGCAGGGACCACAATGATCATCGCTATCC
>JBIJDR010000052.1:0-6151 GCA_044343985.1 Candidatus Limnocylindrus sp. | reverse complement strand
AGCTCCGCGCTGATTGCCACTGGGCAGTCCGAATCGGAGCCCGAAGATATCTGGCTGCTCCCATTGCGCAGCGCAGCACGCAGGATCACTGACTCAGCGCCGCTCGTTTTGCCAGCACCACCCTCTGCGCCAATTGTCGTCAGCATTACCGCGCGCGACGGGTTGCCGCTGAAGGGCCTCCTCTTCTTGCCGCGCGGCGCCTCGGCGTCGGCGCGCGTGCCAACAATGGTGAATGGTCACGGTGGACCGACATGGCAGTTCCTGCGCAGTTGGGATCCGCTGGTGCGCTCGATCGTTGAGGCGGGCTACGCGTACCTTACGATTGACTTCCGTGGTTCAACTGGATACGGCCGTGACTTCCGATATGCACTGCACGATGAGTGGGGCCATGGGGACGTTCATGACCTCGTCGATGGTGCGCGGTGGGCGGCAGAGCAGCCGTGGAGCGACAGTCGCTTTGGCGTCATCGGCGGCTCGTATGGTGGCTATTTGACGCTCTGCGCGCTAGTTGATGAGCCGGCGCTCTGGTCGGTCGGGATTGATCGCTACGGCGATTCAGACCTTGCGCTCTCCTACCGACTCGGTGACCGCCCAGGTCGACTTGATGTTGAGCGACAGATGGGGCGACCAGATGAGCCGAGCAAGGCCCCGCTCTACCGCCGCGCCTCTCCCATTTTCGACACTGAAAAGATTCAGGCACCGCTGCTCATGTTGCACGGGCGCAAAGATAAGCGCGTCGTTCCGCGCATGACTGAGATCATGGCCCGACAGTTAGAGATTGAGGGGAAGCTCCATGAGGTGGTCTGGTTTGATGATGAGGCGCACGGGTGGGAGCGGCGAGAGAACCAACGTAAGGCCGCCGAGAAGACGCTCGATTTCATCCTTGCTCACCTCCCGCCAACCGTGAAGCCGTGAACATATTCACCTCGGTTAGTCGCCCCGTACTGCTGCGCATGAGTCGAGCTGCAGCCCTTGGCGCACTGGTGCAACGCACCGCCTGGGGGCGCCGGGCTGTGCAGCGATTTGTTGCTGGGAACACCATTGAGGAGGCGGTGACGGTAGCGGTTGCAGCAAAGCGACGCGGATTCACGGTCACACTTGATCGACTCGGCGAGGCCTCAACTGGCGCGGCTGCAGACGCGTATGCCGCAGATGCGTCGCGGCTCCTTGAGGCACAGGCTGCGGCGAGCCTTGAGCCGAATGTCAGCGTGAAACTGACGGCGATCGGACTCTCTGAGGGGGAGGAGGTTGCGGCGCGGCGCCTTGATCAGATCCTTGCGGTTGCCGCGCGGGTCAACGGCTTCGTGCGGGTTGATGCCGAGCATGCGTCGAGCCTCGACGCGTTGAATCGGATCGTGCTGGCCGCCCGTGCCGCCGGGAGACCCGTTGGGACGGTGATCCAGGCGAACATGCGCCGCGCGCCAGCGGATGTTGCGCTCCTCACCTCCGCGGGCGTCCCGATTCGTCTCGTGAAAGGCGCCTACGATCCAGGTGTACATGGCGTGGGGGATCCTGCCGCAGTGGATGCGGCATATCTGGCACTCGCATCAACGCTACTAGCCACCAGCCTCCCGCTGGCCTTTGGCACACACGACGAACGGATCCTTACCCATCTCGCTGAGCGCTCACGTGGTCGCGCGGAGGCGCAGCTCCTCTATGGCGTGCGGAGCGACCTCGCCGATCGACTAGCGAGTGCTGGCTGGCGCGTGCGCATCTACACACCGTACGGCCCAGACTGGTGGCCGTACTCACTTCGCCGCATGGCGGAACGCCCGGCGAACCTGCGCTTTGTGCTGCGGAGCCTCTTCGGCCGCTAGCGGCTCGCCGCCCAGCAGCTACTTGCTGAGCGAAGCCTCCGTCTCGTCGCGGTGCTTCTTCAGGTACTTCATGAATGGCGTGCCGCCCGTTCCAACATCAACTGGATTGCCAGTGGCGTCCGCCGCCTGGCGATTGATGTAGGTTGCCGCAAATTCAAGGTGCAGCGCGCGGAAGGCGCGCAGCGTCTCAACGCAGCGATTCCGCGCCGCAACAAGATTTTTCGGCGCAGCTGCGCCGAGCGACTCGACGCGGCTCGCCGCCGTTGGGCCCGCCTCAAACGCTTCAAGCAGCCCGACATGCTTGCGCGGCATGTAGCGGCGCATCTCCATCAGGTATTCGCGCAGCTGGTCTGGCGCATGGCCAACGCCGAGCACCGCGTCAAGGCAGGGGACGATCGTGCTCTGCGCGCCGGTCTCGCCGCGGAAGGTCTGCCCAACACCGGCGTAGGCGGTCACCCCTTCATAGACGAGGCCACCCGGGAGTGCTGGGTTGTCGCGCCAGCCGAAGATGTATGGACGAACGCGGTGGTAGTAGACATACGGGTCGCACGCTTCTGGCATCCGCTTCATCGTGGCAAGGATGCCGTCGAGCGCGTCCCCGAGTTGGTTGAGCGCCGCAGTGGCCTCAACGTCGTTGCCGTCGGAGATCGCCGCCTGCGCGTGCGCGCCCGCCGCAAGTGCGGCGCCTGCGCGTCGCTCAATGTCCACGTGAATGAGGATGAACCAGGCCTCATCGAGACCGCCGAGGAAGTGCTGCAGGAGGGCGATGTTGCCGAGCGCGATCGGGCCACTCGCATCAATGCGGCGCCAGTTCCAAAGCGCGTAGCTTGCATAGGAGAGGATCGGCTCGCGACCGAGGGCCGCGGCGATCTCGTGCCACGGCACCGCGAGTCGTGCTGGGAGTGCGCTCGGTGACTCTGGCTCACCCCAGACGTAAGCCATGCCCAGATAACTGAGCGTCCGCATCGCCGCCTCAAGATCCTCTTCCGTTTCGAGCTGTTCGCTGCGGAACTCGGGGAGCGCCTCAATGATTGAGCGGATCTTTCCCGATGGGATGAGGGCGGGGAGGTCGCGCGCCGTCTGATGCCACTCCGAATTTGTTGCTGGGATTCCAGCGTTCGGATCGGCGATCGGAAGGAAGCCACGTTCCGCTGTAACACCGTAAGCGTGAAGGTCAACGAGGTGGGTCATGAGACGCTCCAATGCTGGGCCGCAGGACGCAGCCGATTGCTGCCATCGTGCGGGTTCGTAGGCGATCTGCGGGGCGCTGTTGCGCGTCCCGTGCGAGGGCGCGGGTCGTCTATGATCGCTCTGCCGTCGGTCGGGCTCCGCGCGACGACGCTTCGTGAACCGCGTCAGGTCCGGAAGGAAGCAGCGCTAAACGGATCGCGGCGGGCGCAGCGGGCCGCTCGGCCGGCGGCACTAGAGATTGATTAGGTCGACGAGAGCGAGGGGAGCGAAGGGGGGCGCATGGCAGAACAGCTCGCGATCTACCGCCGCTACCGCGCCTCAACCTTCGGCGAGTTGCGCGGGCAGGACCCCATCGCCAAGACCCTCCGTCGCGCCGTTGCAGACGGTCGCCTCGGTCACGGCCTCCTCTTCGTAGGACCACGCGGCACTGGGAAAACCTCCACGGCGCGTATCGTCGCCAAGGCGCTGAACTGCCTCGCTCCTGCAGATGGCGAACCGTGCGGCAGCTGCACCGCCTGCATCGCGATTCGCGACGGCGCCACCTTTGACGTGGTGGAGTCGAACGCCGCCACCTCCAACCGCATCGACGATGTCCGCGAAGATCTGATCCCACTCATCACCAATCCGCCGACCGACCTGAAGCGGAAGGTCCTCATCCTCGACGAGGTGCACCGCTTCACGAACGACGCCTGGGACGCGCTCCTCAAGTGGCTCGAAGAGCCGCCACCCGGCATCGTTTTCATCTTCTGCACCACCGACCCGTCGCGCATTCGTCCCGCGATCCTTTCGCGCCTGCAGCGATTCGACTTCCGACCGATCGCGCAAGACGAGATCGCAGGGAAGCTGACCGAGATCCTCAAGACGGAGAAGCGCAACGCGGAGCCAGAGGCGATCGCCCTTTTGGCCCGCCTCGCCGATGGCGGGATGCGCGACGCCGAGTCGATGCTTGACCAGCTCCTCTCCTCTGGCGTGGATCCACTCCGCGCTGCAGATGTTGAAGAGCTGCTCGGCCTCCCGAGCGCCGAACATATTGTGAAGCTCGCCGCCGCCATGCTCGACGCGGACGCCCCCGCCGGACTCGCCATCCTTTCTGAGTTTGAGCTGCGCGGTCGCGACCCACACGTGGTTGCCGATCACCTCACCGACCTCATCCGTCGCGCGCTCCACGCCGCACTCGCCGCGGGAGGGAGTGTCCCCGCCGATGCGTCGCGACTCCCCGCTGGCCTCACGCTCGGCGGTGAACCTGGCGCTCCACTCCCACTCGCCGGCCGTGATCGCGCCGATCTGCTCCGCCTCGCGCACGCACTCCGCCGCGTTGAATCTGGTCGCGGCGATGCCGATCTCCGCCTCGGCCTTGAGCTGCTCCTCCTCGGAACGCTGACGCCAGCTGCCCAAACGGCAACCGCGCCAGGTGTCGCACCAGTTGCATCAACGCCTGCACCAGTTGCATCAGCAGCAGCGGTGCCACCAGCAATGAAGCCGACGCGCACGCCACGCGCCGCTACGCCATCAACTCCGCCAGCCACACAGGCAGCTCCAGCTGCACCAGCGAGCGACGAATGGGCGCGCATGCTGGCGGCGGCGGATCCGGCAACGAAACCGCTCATTGCCGACGCGCGTCCCGCATTTGCAAGCGGCGTCTTGACACTCCTCTACAGCGTGTCAAAGAGTTTTATGCGACAACGCGCCGAGGGACGGCGTGATCGGATCGAGGCGATTGCGGCGCAGGTTTACGGCGCTGGTGTGCAGGTAAAATTCCTGGAACAGGATGCGGACACAGCGCTGCGTGAGGTCTGGACCGACGCATGAGTGGCGCCCCACTTCCGCGCTCGCTTGAGCGACTGATCGAGGCGCTCTCTCGCCTCCCAGGCGTTGGCCCGCGCACCGCCGAACGGCTCGCCTTCCACATCCTGCGCACCCCGCTCGCCGACGCGCAGGCGCTCGCTGGTGCGATCAGCACGATGCGCGAACAGACGCGACCCTGCGAGATCTGCGGCCATGTCGCCGATGAGGTGCGCTGCCGCATCTGCACCGATAATTCACGCGACGCCAGCCTCCTCTGCGTCGTGGAGGAGCCGCTCGATCTGATCGCCATTGAACGGACTGGCGCCTTCCGTGGTCGCTATCACGTCCTGAACGGCGCCCTCTCACCCATGTCGGGGGTGGGCCCAGGCGAGCTCCGCATGCGCGAGCTCTTTGAGCGCGTGGACGCCGCCGCGGCGGCTGGGAGCCCGATTCGCGAGGTGATTATCGCCACGAACCCCTCTCCAGAGGGGGACGTCACCCTCCTCTACCTCCAGGAGCGGCTCGGCACGAAGGTCGCCTTCATCACCTCCATGGCGCGCGGCCTCCCCTTCGGCGCCGATCTCCAGTACGCCGATGCTGTAACAATCCTTCGTAGCCTTGAGGAGCGCCGCGGCGTCGAGTCATAAGGGTGATCTCGCCCTGCTCATATAAGGTGGCGACATGAGTGAACTGATCTTCGAGCTCCTCCTGCGCCTCCTGAAGGTGGCCGCCGCCGCCCTGATCGGCCTCCTTATCTATATGGCGGGGAGCAGCCTGGACCCGGCCGCCGCGGGAGCCACCCTCGGCGTCGCCTCGTTTGCCGCTGGGGCGGGGGTCATCCTGCTCCTCGAATCCAGCCCTCTTTAGGACCGGCAAGACCCCCAGAGAACTCCCCGAAAAACCCTTCGGGAGCCCCCGAGGGAGGGGAGTGTTACAGCCCAAAAATCGACCCCTCTCCGCCTGCACGACTCCCGCACGACTCCCGCACGGGAGGCGTTTGACAGGATGGGGGGTACCTGCGATGCTCCGCCTCCGCGTAACTGCAGGGAGAGATCCTCTCCCAACGGCCCCGATTACGGGTCGGCCAGATGCGCACACAGATACCACGGTCTCCGTGGTGATCGCGTCGGCGAAAGTCGGCGGCACCTTAACAGCTGAAGAGTGGCAGGTAACACAAAGCAACCGTTTAATTCGCTGGGGGCAGACCCTCGGAAAATTGACGCGCTGCCGTAAGGCAACGTGTTGTTTCGGAGAGTTTGATCCTGGCTCAGGACTAACGCTGGCGGTATGCCTTAGACATGCAAGTCGAACGAGTTTCCGGGCTTGCTCGGAAATTAGTGGCGAACGGCTGAGTAACG
>JBIJDR010000018.1:0-20174 GCA_044343985.1 Candidatus Limnocylindrus sp. | reverse complement strand
GATGTTGATCATGATGGCGTCCGCATTGAGGCCTTCGCGGGGTTCGGCACGTGAGCGCGTCAGACCTCCTTGTCCAGAAGTACGGCGGGAGCTCCGTTGCCAACGTGGAGCGGATCGGCGCCGTTGCGGCGCGCATCGCGGCGGATCGCGCCGCAGGAAAGAGCGTGGTTGCCGTAGTCTCCGCAATGGGCGACACCACCGATGATCTGCTCGCACTCGCATCGCAGGTGACGGGCGGCGTGTTGCCGAGCGCGCGCGAACAGGATGCGCTACTTGCCACGGGCGAGATTCAATCGGCGGCGCTCCTTGCGATGGCGCTGCAGGCGCGCGGCGTGGAGGCGGTCAGCCTCAGCGGCGCACAGGCGGGGATCAGCGCCGACGGCACCTTTGGGAAGGGTCGCATTGCCGCCATCGAGCCGAAGCGGGTGCGCGAAGAGGTTGCCGCTGGCCGCGTGGTGATCGTGGCCGGCTTCCAGGGGGTGAGCGGCACGGAGACCACCACGCTTGGTCGGGGTGGCTCAGATACCTCGGCCGTGGCGCTCGCGGCGGCGCTTGGTGCCGATCGCTGTCAGATCTTCACCGATGTGACCGGCGTCTACACCGCCGACCCCCGCGTGGTCACGGACGCCCGGCAGTTGCAGGTGATCGGATATGAGGAGATGCTTGAGCTCGCCAACCAGGGGGCGCAGGTGATGCAGACCCGCGCCGTAGAGTTGGGCTGGGTGAACGGCGTCACTATTGAGGTACTCAGCTCGTTTGTGGATCAGCCAGGAACCCAGATTAAGGAGGATACGCAGGTGGAACAGCGCAATAAGGTTCGCGGGCTCGCCGCAGATACGAAGGTTGCCAAGGTGACAATGGTCGCCGTTCCAGATCGTCCTGGTATTGCGAAGTTGGTCTTTGATCCACTCGCCGTAGCGAACATCAATGTGGACATGATCGTGCAGAACGTCTCGCACGACGGCACCACTGACCTTTCCTTTACCACGTCGCGCAGCGACCTTGCCGCCGCGCGGCCGGTGCTGGAGAAGATCCGGGCCGAGATCGGTGCGCGCGCGCTGGAGATTGACGAGTCCGTTGCGAAGATCTCTATTGTTGGCGCTGGAATCCAGAACGCACCGGGCTATGCGGCGCGCATGTTCGGTACGCTTGCCGATGCAAAGGTGAACATCCAGATGATTTCAACTTCAGAAATCAGGATCACCTGCATCGTTGCGCAGGCGGATGCGGATCGCGCACTGAAGGCGCTCCATGACACGTTTGATCTTGCAACGCCAGATCCGATTGATGCGGAGTCTCGCGCCTGATCCACGTCGAGCGACTCGACGCAGTCACCTCAACTAACGACATTGCAAGTGAGCGGCTCGCCGCAGGTGCGGCAACGCCACTCCTGATTCGCGCAGAGACGCAGAGCGCGGGGCGTGGGCGCTCCGGTCGCACCTGGCTTGATGCACCTGGCGGTTCGCTGCTGATGAGCCTCGCCGTCCGCGCCGACTCACTCCCTCCGGAGCCTGAACGCGCCTGGCGCGTTGGCGCGGAGTTCGCTCTTGCACTTGCAGATGCGGCGGAAGATGCGGCGGGTCTCCTGATTGGCGGGCTTGCATTGAAGTGGCCGAACGATTTGGTACTGCGCAACGAAGAGGGTGGCGTGACGACCGGATTCCGCAAGGTCGGCGGGGCGCTGATGGAGGCTTCGGATCTTGGTAGTCCGAACGCAACACTGATCGTTGGGATTGGACTCAATGTGCGCGGTGATCCGTCGCGACTCGATGCGGCGCTAGCCGCCACGGCAACGTCACTCGAGCTCGCCTCCGGTCGCCCCGTGGATCGCGAGGCGATCTTTGACGACGCGGTGGCGCGCCTTGAGGGGCGTATGGCGGCGCTCCACTCCGGTCGCTTTGATGTCTCGAATTGGCGTGCACGCCAGCTCCTGGATGGGTGGGAGGTGGAGTTGGATCTCGGCGCCGAGGGGCACCTGCAGGGTCGCGTGGTGGGATTCGACGGCAGCTCTGGCGCGCTCATTCTGAGCGTGGACGGCACGGAGCGTGCCATCTCCACAGGGGAAGTGACCCGAGTCGTGCGAGCCGCCACCCCGTAGCGGGTACCATCACTCTCTAGTGGGGAGGGTCCGTGCCGAGCTTTAGCAACCCGTTCAAGCGCCGTAAGGCGGCCCCCGGAGGCGAGCCCGATCTCTGGCTGCGCTGCCCCGGGTGCTCCGAACTCCTCTTTAAGAAGAGCCTCGAGAAGGGCCTCCGCGTCTGCACATCCTGCGGACACCACTTCCGCGTCCCAGCCCGGGAGCGGATCGCCCAGCTGGTGGACGAAGGCTCGTTCGCCGAACTGGACGCGAGCCTGGTCTCCCTCGACCCGATCGTCTTCACCGACTCCAAGCCCTACCCCGAGCGCGCCGCCACCGCCCGCAAGCTGACCGGCGAGCGAGACGCCGCGATCCGCGGCACCGCCAGCATCGGCGGGATCGAAGTCTCCCTTGTCGTGATGGACTTCTTCTTCATGGGCGGCTCGATGGGCTCCGTGGTGGGGGAGAAGGTGGCGCGCGCCGCCGAACTCGCCACCGAACGCCGCCTTCCACTCCTGATCGTCTCGGCCTCAGGTGGCGCACGCATGCAGGAGGGGACCTACGCGCTGATGCAGCTGCCGAAGACACTCGCCGCAATTGCGCGACTGAAGTCGAGCGGTGGCACATTCATCAGTCTCCTCACCGATCCAACCACTGGCGGCACCATTGCATCATTCGGCGCACTCGGCGATCTGAATGTTGCGGAGCCGAACGCGCTGATTGGATTCAGCGGCGCGCGCGTCTCCGCTGGAACGATTGGCGACGAACTCCCCGCCGGATTCCAGCGTTCGGAGTTCTTGCTGGAGACGGGATTCATTGATGCGATCGTTGCGCGCGGCAATCTGCGGCCATGGATTATTCGCGCACTCAGTCTGTTGCAGCCACTCCCAGCTCCTGCCGTGCCGCTCTATCAGCAGATCAACATTCCAGGCGTTGGACTGATTGGTGGCGTGGTGACTGGTGTTGCGCAGGGTGCGGGCACGATGATCGGGAGTGTCTTGGCGCCGGTGGCATCTGCTGCAACGCGCGTTGCGAATCGCGCCGATCAGATTCTGGAGAACCAGCGTGATCGACACCTTGCACCAGAGCTTGGGCCGCACCTTGAAGAGGAGGAGGCGTGGAGTCATGTGCGTCGTGCCAGAGACCCGGAGCGACCACGCACCGCAGAGTTCCTTGAGGCGTTGAACGCCGACTTCGTCGAGCTGCGTGGCGATCGACGCGCTGGTGATGACGGCGCGATTGTTGCGGGCATTGCGCGCATTGATGGACGACGCATCGTGGTGGTTGGAACGCAGAAGGGTCGCGACACGGAGAGCAACATCCGTCGCGGCTTCGGCATGCCGCACCCTGAGGGGTATCGGAAGGCGATGCGCGCCTTTGAGCTCGCCGAACGACTGCATCTCCCCGTCCTGACGCTCGTGGACACCCCAGGCGCCCACCCTGGCCCTGAGTCCGAACAGCGCGGGATCGCCGAGGCGATCGCCGCCTCCATCAGCCGCATGACCGAACTCCGCACGCCGATCGTCACCGTGGTGACGGGGGAGGGTGGCTCAGGTGGCGCCCTCGCGATTGCCGCTGGCGACCGCGTCTACGCGCTGGAGCACGCCTACTACTCAGTGATCAGCCCAGAAGGGTGCGCCGCGATCCTCTTCCGCACCTCTGAGAAGGCCCCCGCCGCGGCGCGCGCGCTGCGCATCACCGCCACAGAGCAGGTGGCGCTCGGCGTAGTAGACGGCATCATCCTGGAGCCTGAGACGCTCTCCGCAGAATCAACGGTGACACTGGCACGCTCAATCTGGGAGACGGCAAGCGCCGCATTCGACGAACTCGAATCAATGAAGGATCTCAACGAACTCCTCACCGCGCGCTATGCGCGCTATCGCGCCTTTGGCGCATTTGATGAAGCGCCTATCAAGAAGAAGGGGATCACGGGCGCGATCCGTTCACTCTTCGGCCTTGATCGCGACCTGGTTGGCGCTGGCGTTGGCGACGACTGGATCGATGAGATCGAGCGCGATAGTGCGGGGGCATAACGATGGCAAAGTTTCGTGACCTCGCAAACGCGAACGTGAGCGGCGAAGGGAACGCCGAAGAGCTCGGCGCACTCATTGACGCGCTCCTCCCCGTGCTCGTTGATCGCCTTGCAGAGACCGGCCTCGGCGAGATTGAGGTTGAGCGAAACGGCGCAACGGTGCGCGTTCGATCTGAGTCGCTCGGCGTGCAGCAGGCCGCGTCGTTTGGTGCTCCAGCACAAAGTGCGGCGGGGCAAGGCGCTGCAGCGGCGCCGGCGCCAAGTTCGGTGAGCGCGGCGCGCAAGCATGCGGTGCGCGCAACGGCGGTCGGATTCCTAACGCTCTCCAAGGAGATTCACGTTGGCGCCAAGGTGGCGAAGGGTGCGCTTGTCGCTACGGTTGAGGTGCTCGGCATTCCAACAGAGGTACGCGCAACGCACGGCGGGATCGTGGCGGCGCTGAAGTCGGCCACTGGCGATCCGGTGGAGTACGGCCAGGAGATCTTCCTGCTTGAGTCAATCGGCGAGGGTGCCAAGTGATCAAGCGCGTCCTGATTGCGAATCGTGGCGAGATTGCGCTGCGCATCCTGCGCGCCTGTCGCCAGCTCGGCCTTGAGGCGGTGGTCGCCTACAGCGAAGCGGATGCCGACTCGCGCGCGGTGCTGGTTGCCGACGAGGCGGTCTGCATTGGGCCAGCGGACGCGAAGCAGAGCTACCTCTCCGCACCCGCGATCATCTCCGCGGCACTCGCCACCGGCTGCGACGCCATCCACCCAGGCTACGGCTTCCTCTCCGAGAACGCCGCATTCGCCGAAGCGGTTGCGGCGCACAAGCTCACCTTTATCGGGCCATCGGCGCCGATCCTGGAGAAGTTCCACTCCAAGGCGGCAACACGCGCGCTGCTCGCTAAGCACGGCCTCCCAACGATCCCTGGTTCAGACGGCGTGGTGGCGGATGAGGCGGCGGCGCTGGATGCGGCGAAGAAGATTGGCTATCCGGTGATCCTCAAGGCATCCGCAGGTGGTGGCGGGCGCGGGATGCGCGTGGCACAGGATGCCGCAGAGCTCAGCAAGAACTTCTCCATCTGCGCGCAAGAGGCGCAGGCCGCCTTCGGCGACGGATCGATTTATCTAGAGAAGTATCTCAGCGCAACGCACCATGTTGAGGTGCAGATCGCCGTTGATAGTGAAGGGACGGCGCTCCACTTTGGCGAGCGCGACTGTTCACTGCAGCGACGTCACCAGAAGCTCGTTGAAGAGTCACCATCCACGGCGCTCACGCCGCGCGTCCGCGAAGAGTTCCTTGCGCGCGCCGCAAAGGCGATCGGCGCTGCCGGCTATCGCAACGTAGGGACGCTTGAGTTCTTGGTTGGGCCAGACGGGAAGCCGTACTTCATTGAGATCAACTGCCGCATCCAAGTTGAGCATCCCGTCACCGAGGTGGTGACTGGCGTTGACCTTGTGGCGTTGCAGATCACACTCGCTAATGGCGCACGCATGCCAATGACGCAGCGCGAGATTCAGCCGCGCGGCCACGCTATTGAGTTCCGCATCACGGCAGAAGATCCGGCAAACAACTTTCAGCCGCAGGCGGGGGAGATCAGCGCCTACCGTTCGCCGAGCGGCCCATGGGTGCGATTCGACTCGCACCTCTACGCCGGTTACGAAGTGCCGCCGTACTACGACAGCCTTCTCGGCAAGCTCATTGTCTGGGGGGCAACGCGCGAAGAGGCGATCGCACGCTCCCGCGCCGCACTCCGCGAACTAGAGATTGACGGCGTGGCGACCACGCGCGACTTCTTCCTCGGCCTCCTGGAGAGCCCCTCGTTCTTGAACGGCGCCGTCACCACCAGCATGCTCGACGACGTTGGCACTGCTGCCATCCTCGCCGCTGCGCCGCGTCGCTCAGGCGACCAGGCGGGTGCGTAGCATGGAGGCGTTGTGAGTGAGCCGCTTCTGAACCAGCAGCAGATTGAGGCGCTGATCCCGCATCGCGCCCCCTTCCTCCTGCTGAGCCGCGTCGTTTCTGAAGATCGCGCGGCGCAGCGTCTTGTTGCAGAGCTTGATGTTCGCGCCGACGCCTTCTGGGTCCCCGGCCACTTCCCACAACCGGTCGGCCCGATCATGCCTGGCGTCCTCCAGGTCGAAGCGCTCGCGCAGGCGATGGCGGTCTATGTGGCGCGCACGGAAGGGTTCGGCAACCGACTCGGCGTCTTCGCAAAGATTGAAGAGTGTCGCTTCACGCGCATGGTGACCCCTGGTGAAACGTTGCAGCTGGAGATCGTGATGCAGAAGCTCGGCTCACGCATGGGGAGTGCCGTCGGCATCGCCTCCGTCAACGGCGAGAAGGCCTGCAGCGCAACGATTACGTTTGTCATTCCGCCAGAGAGCGCACTCCCGAACCCATCTGGGTCCACCGCGTCATAAGAGAGGAAGTCAATCAATGAAGCGCGTCCTTGTCATCTCCGACATCCACGGCAATCTCGCCGCACTCGAAGCGATCGTGGCGAAGTTTCCTTCGCTGAAGCCGGACCAGGTGGCGATCCTTGGTGATCATGCCCTCTTCGGGCCGAAGCCAACTGAGACGATCGACCTGATCCGTAAGTTGCAGTTGAGCGGCGCGCTTGTCACCGCTGGCACTGGCGACATTGCGGTGGCCGACCTTGATTACGCGGCGAGCTTCCCGAGCCTCGCTGGCGGACTCCCGCCAGCACTGAAGGCCTCCGTTGAGTGGGCATCGGATGAACTTGATGACGATCGCATTGAGTGGCTGCGCTCCCTCCCAACGGAGCGTCGCATTCGCTACGGCGAGATCGGCGTCACCTTCTGCCACGCCTCACCAGGCTCGCGGACGATTCCGCTGAGCGCCGACCTTGACCCGTCCACCACGCTGGAGCTGATCGGCCAGACCGATGCGCGACTTGTCTGCGTTGGCTTCACGCATCAGGCACGCGTCAAGGATTACGGCTGGAAGGTGATCGTGGACGCCGGATCTGCCGGACTCCCGTATGACGGTGAGGCCTCCGCCTCATTCGCCGTCATTGATATCGATCCAGATGCTGGCACGATCAGCGCCGAAATTCATCGCGCAACGTATGACACGGACGCAGTGAGCGATGCGCTCACGGCGCGCGGACTTGCTGGCGACGCGTATCGCGCCGCCACCGTACGCACAGGAAAGTTGGTGCGATGAGCAGCGCGCATCGCGTTGTTGTCACCGGCATGGGGGCGCTCTCCCCACTCGGTCGCGGCGTGGATGCGCTCTGGGGCGGGCTCCTTGCGGGGCGCTCTGGCATTCGCCGACTTGAAGGCCTTGATCTGACCGGACAAGAGGTGGACTTTGGTGGACAGGTGCCGAACTTTGATCCATCCGACATCCTTGAGGCGAAGCAGATCAAGCGACTCGATCGCTTCTCACACCTTGCAATTGCCGCATCCGTTGAGGCGCTCGCTTCGGCAGGTCTCCCAGCGCGGCTGAGCGACGAGCTCGCCCTTGGCACCGCAACGATCATTGGCTCAGGACTTGGTGGTGCGACAACACTCTTTGAACAGGCGCTGAACTACGGCGAGAAGGGGGCGGGTCGCGTCTCACCCTTCTTGGTTCCGGGAGCGATCGGCAACATGGCGGCGGGCGAAGTGGCGATCCACGTCAATGCGCAAGGCCCATCGTTCGGACCAGTCAGCGCCTGCGCCACCGCCGGTCACGCCATTGGCGAAGCGTACGAGACGATCCGTCGCGGTGACGCTGAGCGCGCACTCGCCGGCGGTGCTGAAGCGGCGCTGCACCCTGTGGTGATTGCCGGATTCAACAATATGCGCGCACTCTCACGAAGTGGGAGTAGCGCTTCGGGTGGCGATCCTGCCGCCGCATCACGACCGTTCGACAGCGCGCGCGATGGCTTCGTGATGTCCGAGGGTGCTGGCATCCTTCTTCTTGAGCGACTCGACCTCGCCCTGGCACGCGGTGCCACGCCGCTCGCCGAGATCGTTGGCTACGGCGCATCGGCGGACGCGCAGCACATCACCCTTCCAGCCCCTGGCGGGTACGGCGCCGTGCGCGCCGCACGTCGCGCGCTGGAGAAGGCGGGACGCTCGGGGAGCGAGATTGACCACGTCAACGCGCACGCCACCTCAACGCCAGAGGGCGACAAGGCGGAGCTCGACGCCATCCGCACCATCCTCACTGGCGCAGCGGATGCCGCCGCAGCCGCATCGGCGGATCGTGCACAGTTGCGCGCCAGCATCACCGCAACCAAGGGGAACATCGGCCACACGCTCGGTGCCGCCGGTGCGCTCGGTGCCGCCGCCACCATCTGCGCCATGCGCGACAGCCGCGTCCACGCCACCCTGAATCTCAGCGCACCTGATCCACTTGTTGGTGCACTGGACATTGTCACTGGCGCGCCACGCGACCAAGAGGTGTCGCTGGCGCTCGTGAATGCGTTTGGATTCGGCGGGCAGAACGCGGCCCTGCTTCTTGCAAAATGGGCGGGCCGCTGATGGCAGAGAAGCGCCGCGAGCGACTGCAGAAGAGTGCACTACGGGCGCTGGATGCGGCGCGCGAGGCGGCGCGACGCGCGCGCGGTGGCTCCGTGGGGCCGCAACCGAGTAGTGGCATCAGCCCAGCGAAGCCATCCACGCCACCAGTAGAGCGATTCGCCACCGAGCGTCGAACAGCAGAGCGCAGCGAACCACGCCCAGTGATCCAGACGACGCCACCACGACCGCGCCGCGGTCAGACGCGCCTCAACGCGCAGCCGCCTGAGTTGCGCATCCCGCGTCAGACCGTGGAGCAGGCGCCACTCACAAGTGACGAAGCGGACCTTGTGGAACTAATCGACCGACTCGCCGCCGTTGCGGATGGGAGCGGCCTTGCCGAAATTGAACTCTCCTCTGGCGGCACACGCGTGGTGGTGCGCAGCCGCGCCGCCGTTGCAGGCGCGCAGATCATCCTCAACAGTGGTGCACCTTCAGCAACCGCTTCCGCTGCGCCAACCGCCGCGCCAAACGCTGCGCCGTCTTCTGCTGCCCCCGCAGCAGCAGCCGCCGCTTCGGCCGCACCGAGTGGAGTGTTCGTCAACGCGCCGCTCACTGGCATCTTCTACGCCGCAGCAACCCCAGGCGCCGATCCGATGATCGCGGTCGGCCAGACGATCAGTGTTGGTCAGCCGATCGGCCTGATTGAGGCGATGAAGCTCTTCAACGAGATCAAGTCGGATAAGGCGGGGCGCGTAGTGCGCATCGTTGCGGAGAATGGTCGCATTGTGAAGTCTAAGTCGCCGATCATTGAGCTTGAGTCATGAGTGGAGACACCATGAACGAGCAGCGCATTGGTGGGACGACCGGTCGCGCGCAGCTGCCGAATCGCACCACGCACATCACCGGTTGGGGTCATGAGGTGCCCTCCACGATTTTGACGAATGCCGATCTGGAGAAGATCGTAGAGACGAGCGACGAATGGATTACTACGCGCACAGGGATTCGTGAGCGCCGCATTGCGGCGGAGGGGGAGACAACCGCCTCCATGGCATCAATCGCGGCGGCGCGCGCACTCGCCGTTGCTGGGATCAGCGCCGATGAGGTTGACCTGATCGTGGTGGCCACGCTGACGCCAGATCACTTGATGCCGAGCACAGCAGTGTTAGTGAAAGGGGCGATCGGCAGCACGCGCGCCGCCGCCTTCGACCTCTCCGCCGCCTGCTCCGGATTCGCTTACGCCTACGCCGTTGCGCACGGCTTCATCACCGCAGGGCTCGGCCAACGCGCACTCGTCATTGGAGCGGAGACTCTCTCACGCTCCGTTGATTGGAGCGATCGCTCAACGTGCGTCCTCTTTGGTGACGGCGCAGGGGCGATCGTGTTGGAGGGGCTTGAACTTCCCGCTGGACAGGAGGGGACAACACGTCCAGGGACGCTCAGCTTTGAACTCTCCGCCGATCCGAGTGGCGCCTACGCACTCTGGATTCCGGGCGGCGCGGGTGACGACGCCGATCCGCTGATCAAGATGGACGGCGCCAAGACATACGTCTACGCAACACGCACCATGGCGGCGGTGGCGACCGCTGCAATTGAGCGCGCTGGCCTCACCCCGTCACAGGTGAATCTCGTCATTCCGCATCAGGCGAACATCCGCATCATTGAACACGTCTCCAAGGCGATCGACTATCCGATGGATCAGATCTTCGTGAACCTTGATAAGTACGGGAACACCTCGGCGGCGAGCATCCCGATCGCCCTCTCTGAGGCTGTGGCCGCAGGGCGCCTGAAGCCTGGAGATGTCTTCTGCACCGTGGCGTTCGGTGGTGGCTACACCTCGGGCGCCTTCGTCACGCGCTGGGATGCCGATCCTACACACGGCGCGCGTGCGGCGAGCGTTGACGCGAGCAAGATCGTGGTGGTTCGCCCTGAGGGTGGGGCGAAGGCGGACGCCGTCCCTGCGGCGCTTCGTGCGCACCTGGACGGACGCCGTCGCTAAGATCAAACTGACTGGGACGATAACGTTGATCACCATCAACACGAAGGAGGCGACATGTTTGAACTGACGGGCTATTCGGCAATCGTGACGGGCGGCGCGCGCGGCATCGGTCGCGCCATTGCGCTCGCACTTGCAGATGCTGGCGCCGACGTGCTGATCACCTACAAGGGGAACACCGCCGCCGCCGACGCCGTGATCGCTGAGATCGCCGCGAAGGGGCGCAAGGGGATCGCCCTGCAGGCAGATGCCGCCGATCCAGATGCCGCCGTTGCGGTGGTCGCCAAGGCGATTGAGAGTTTTGGCAAGGTTGATCTGCTCGTGAATAACGCGGGGATCACCCGCGACACGCTGATCCTGCGCATGACGCCAGAGCAGTGGCGCGAAGTGATCGACACGAATCTCTCTGGCGCCTTCTATATGACGAAGGCGGCGGTGAAGGAGATGCTGCGCGCCAAGAGTGGTCGCATCATCAACATCACGAGCGTCTCGGGTCAGGCGGGGAACGCCGGCCAGGCGAACTACAGCTCGGCGAAGGCGGGGATGATCGGACTCACCAAGGCCACCGCGCGCGAGGTTGCGAGCCGCGGCATCACCGTGAACGCCGTAGCGCCAGGCTTCATCACGACTGAGCTGACCGCTGGCCTACCGGATGCGATTAAAGACGGCGTGAAGGCGCAGACGCCACTCGGCAGGTTCGGTGAACCGCATGAGATCGCCGCTGCGGTGATCTACCTCGCCTCACCCGAAGCTTCGTACGTCACCGGCCAGGTGCTAGGAGTGGACGGCGGACTGGTGATGATGTGACGCCCGCGGGACACCGCGGCGCGCCGCATAGAGCAGCGCTCGCACTCCTCGCCGGGATCACGTTTTCCACCGCCACCTGGTCTGGCCTTGGGCCGCTCGCCGGTACAACGCAGGGTGCGCGCGCCGCTGAGGTTACGACTGAAGTTGCAGCGCTTGATCCGTCACTCCTCGGCAGCGATGGTCGCTACACGCTCCTCTTCTTAGGGAGCGACAAGCGCTGTCGCAGGATGTACTCACCGCTCGGCGCGGAGCGCTGCAGCAGCCTTGAGCCGAAGGTGGCAGCGGCGAGCGTTGATGGCTCGTCAGCGAGCGCCCTCTATCCGTACATCTGGTCGCCCACCGCCGATGCGAAGCTTGATGCACCGCGCAACCGTGCTGGCACCGAGCGGACCGACGTGATGACCCTCCTTACGGTGAACCCGGCAACGGGTGAGTCGGCGGCGTTGAGCATCCCGCGCGACATGGCGAACTTCCCGCTGAAGCCCTCACTCTCACGCGACTTCTGCCGTCCTGGCCGGACACGATTCAACCGAAAAGTGAACGCACTCTATGTCTAC
Organism: Candidatus Limnocylindrus sp.; assembly: GCA_044343985.1. Lineage (GTDB taxonomy): Bacteria > Chloroflexota > Limnocylindria > Limnocylindrales > Limnocylindraceae > Limnocylindrus. The sequence continues at coordinate 8,251 of JBIJDR010000018.1, read as the reverse complement.
GCGCAGCTCTGCATGAAGGCAACGCCGAAGCTGCGCGCATGGGAGCGCTCCTCGCTCGCCGCAGAGAAAGTCCGCGAGAACCTTGCCTACGCCTTCAACATTGAGATTGACGATTGGGTGCTCACCACCTTCGGCACCGCCGATATCCTCGGCGCCACACTCGACACGCTCGCCCCTGGCCCAACGCTCGTCCATCTAGACGACAAGAGCCGCTTCGCCTCCTGTCGGACGAACCGCCTCCGCACGGGGGGTGAGAGGAGTTACGACGACATCAACATCGCATCAAACGCGAAGTACGGCGATCTCCTCTTCTTGCGACCAGGGAGCGTTGACCGATTCGGCAGGCGCTCCGGCTGGTATCACGCCAACTGCCGTGAGCCAGAGAGCAGTGCAACGGTGCGCAGCACGAGTCCGAACTTCATCGCCGACTCTTGCCCTGTCATTGGCGCCTCTGCTGACGGCTGCATCTTTGATGTGCCGAGCAGCCTCTGGACCGGCTTCGCGCGCGCGCGAAAGTACGACGGTGATACGAACCGCATCCGTCGCGCGCAGCGCATCCTCTCAGCGATCACGCTCCGTGTGGTTGATGCTGGAAGCGAAGTTGCGAGCGCACTCGCCGCACTCGCCTCCATGCGCTGGTATGCGCGGGCAGATCGCAACGCAGCGGGCCTAGTTAGAGACTGGAATCTGGGGCCGGCGCTGGTGCGCGGCAGCATTGCGCCTGCTGACGTGCCAACGATCTTTAGTTATGTAGCAGCGGCGCGTGACGAACTTGCCGCAGGACCTGACGCGCCTGAGGGGTGGCGCTCGATGCTGCTTCTTGGTCAGCGCGTCACGCTTCCGAGTGGCGCGCAGTGCCGCATCGCCACCGCGTCACTCTTTGGGGCTGACACGTTCAACAGTCGCTTGGCCTGCACGCGCGCCTGGGTTGCAACAGAGTTTGGAGCGGTCGGGCCCTAGTTCGCGAGCCCGAGCAGGTTCGCCACGAGCACCAGCACGTTCAGCATCCCCAAGACTCCAACCGCACCCCAGCCGACAAAGCGGAGCCATCGTGGGCTCGCATGCTCGCCGAGGAGCGCCTTGTTGCTGGCGAGGCTGACGATGAAGGCGAGCACGATGGGGAGGAAGAGACCCTGCAGATACTGGCTCCCCACGATCGCGCCGATCGGGTCGAGTCCAGGGATCATCACGATGCCCGCACCCACCACTAAGATTGCGGTGAAGATGCCGTAGAAGATCGGCGCTTCCTGCAGCTTGCGATCAACACCCGACTCAAAGCCGAACGCTTCGCTCAGCGCGAAGGCGGTGGTGAGCGGCATGATCGCCATCGCCAAGAGGCTCGCACCAAATAGCCCAGCGCCGAAGAGGATGGTGGCGAAGGAGCCGGCGAGCGGCTCGAGTGCAATCGCCGCCTCGGCGGCGGAGCCGATCGCCTTGCCGCTTCCAGCGAGTGCGACCGCCGTGGCGATCACGATGCAGACCGCGATGAAGTTGGTCCAGATTGAACCGAGGATTGCGTCGGCGCGCGCCGCACCGAGCTCCTCTACGCCGATCTCTTTCTCCGCAACCGCCGACTGCAGATAGAACTGCATGTATGGAGTGACGGTGGTACCAACTACGGCGATAAGAAGGAGCGCCTCTGCGCCAGAGATGCCGCCGAGATCTGGTGAGGTGAGTGACGAAGCAACCTCCGCCCAGTTTGGATTTGAGAGTAGTGCGGCGGCGATGTATGCCAAGAAGACGGCGGTGAGTGAAAGGAAGATGCGCTCCACGCTGCGATACGACCCCATCACCACGAGCAGCCAGACAGCAAGCGCGGCGAGCGGCGCCGTCACAAGGATCGGCACACCGAAGATTGCGAGTGCCGACGATGCGCCAGCAACATTTGCGACCGTGTTGGCGAGGTTAGCGACGAGGAGCACGACCATGGCGAAGAGGGTCCAGCGCACGCCGAAACGCTCACGGATCAGGTCGGTGAGCCCCTGTCCTGTCACCACGCCGAGACGGGCGACCGACTCTTGGACGAGTGCTAGGAGAAGCGCCGTGAACGGGAGGATCCAGAGGAAGCGGAGTCCAGTGGACGATCCGAGTGTTGCGTAGGTGGTGATGCCGCCCGCATCATTTCCGGCAACGCCAGCGATCAGGCCTGGTCCAACCACGGCGAGGAAGGCGAGCGGTCCGCGTCGACCGCGGAAGGTTTCGCGAAGGCGCAGGAACGGGAGGGCGCCGAGTGACGCGAAGCGTCGCGGCGCACCGCGTCCGAGTTCGAGGGGTGCAACGCTGCGACGATCAGCCATTGTTCCTGTTTCGCGTCGCTGACTTCGACTTTCGCTTTGCCGCAACGGCGGCGATACTCCCTTCACGTAGTCGGCGTGGCATCTCGCGGCGCCACTCCTCTGGGAGGACATCCCAGAGTGCATCGGAGGCGGTGACCACACCCATCAGGCGTCGCTTCTCATCTACTACGGGTACGGTAACAAGGCCGTAGCGTGTGACGACGCGCGCCACCTCTTCGGCGTGCGCGAGCAGCTCTACCGCTACTGGTTCGTCTTCCATCAGCTCGCTCACCTTGGTACCTGGGCTAGCAAGGATCAGGTCGCGCAGGGTTACCTCGCCAAGCAGATGGCGCTTCGCATCAACCACGTAGACGGCAAAGGCAACGTCGGCATCTGGCTGTAGTCGTCGAATGGAGGCGAGCGCCTGTGCAACCGTTGCGGTTGGTCGCAGCGCAACATGCTCGGTGGTCATGATGCCGCCGGCGCTCATCTCTGGATGCGCGAGCAGCTCCTTCACATCTTCGCGCTCCTCTTTTGCCATCAGGCGCAAGATCGCGGTTCGACTCATCGGCGAAAGATCTGCAACGGCGTCCGCCGCTTCGTCTGGGCTCATCTCTTCAAGGAGATCGGCGGCGCGCTCTGGCTCAAGGTCTTCAAGAAGATCGGTGCGCGTCTCTGGCTCCAACTCTTCGAGCGCCTCGGCGGCAACCTCTTCGTCGAGCGAGTTGAAGATGTCGGCGCGGTCGCGCGGCGTCAGCTGGTCGATGATCGTGGCGAGGTCGGCCGGATGCAGCTCAGAGAGGCCGGCGTGCGGCACCTTCAGGCGCATGCTCGCAATCGTGGAGCCGAGCGGATCCACATCCTCCCAGTCAATATATGAGGCAACGCGCGAGCGGCCGCCGGAGAGTCGCTGAATCCAGTTGTCTGGGAGGCCGAGTCGGCGAAGGAGCCCCGCCGCGCCAACATCTACGGCAACGAGTCGCATCGCACCTTCAACGAAGTCGAGCAGCACGTCATTGGCGCGCACCACCTTGCGCCCATCAATATCAACGATCTGCTTATCCAGCAGGTCACTTCGCAGGAGGATCTCGTCCTTTCGCTTCCGGAAGCCGGTGATGTCGATGCGCTCCGTTGCAAGGAGTGCGCCGCTCGCGTCGAGTCGCTGCACGGAACTCCATGGGAGGTAGATGCGTCGCCGCCCAGTGCGCACCACAAGGCCGGTCACCGGTGGGTGGCTCGTCCCAACCGCAACGATCAGGTCGTCAATCGAACCGATTGCGTCAGCGCTCCCGTCGCGCACGGGTCGTCCAATGAGTCGCGAGAGATGGAGCATCGTGCCCTCCGATGCTTGGCCCCGCCAAAGTCAGCAGGTTCGCCTGCAGTCTACGCGGGGCAGCCCTCGGCGCGCTACCCTGCCATAAGAACGGAGGGATAGATGAGCAGTCGACGTGGCGTACGGCGCCTCACGGTGCAACAGCTTGCCGCCTTCGCCGATACAACGGCGGAGTTTGGCGAGACGGAACTCACCCGACCCTGGGCTGAGACCCTCATCGCCGTTGGCGTTGCCGCCGTGATCGCGCACTTCAGTGAAGGGGGCGCCACCGTCCTTGCTGGAGCTGCCGCCGCCGCCCTCGCCGTTGTTGGCGTCAATGCGGTGCGACGAACCGACGACAGTGATCTTCAGCCTGGTTCAGAGATCGTCCTCGCCGGACTTGTTGGCCTTGCAACTGCGGGCCTGGCGCGCATTGTCCCCACCGGCGTTGGCCTCATCCTGGTCATCGTGATCGGCGCGCTCCTCTTGCGCGCGGTGGTGATCTGGGAGTTGCGCCTGCGCAGCCTGCCGAGCGGTGCAACGCGGCGCGATCGTGTTGGCGCCCTCGCCGTCTCCACGCTGATCCTCTTCGCCGCCTCCATCGGTGTGGCGGCACTCGTCCCTGGGATCATCAGCGTTCCTGGTACGCCATCTGCGCGACCTGATGTTGTGGGGCCGTTCGCCGTCATTGCAACAGGGATTGGGAGCGCGATCGCCGCAGGGCTCCTTGCCGCGCGCATGGCGAGCCTGCGACGCGAGCGAACGAGCGGTATCGTGCGTGACGCACTCGGCGCGGCACTTATCAACGGCCTCGCCTCAGTCGCATTCGCTGCGTTTGGCGCAGCACGACTCGCCGGCCCCGCCGGCCTCGCCGTCCTCTTTTATGCCCGCGAGCTCTGGGCGGCCGCCCCAGAGGGGGAGCGCAGCGACCCCCGTCTCCTCCTCGAGATCGCCACTCTCGTGATCGCAACCGCCGCAGCGGTGCTCTGGATTGGGGTCTCTCTCTAGCGATCGGCTATCCTTCCCCAACGGCGCAGCGCCCGAATCCACAGCGCGCCCTTAATGAAGGAGGAGAACGTGACCCTCGCCAACGAGAGCCCCACCCAGAAGCCAGGACGCGCAGCGCGCGACCATGCTGACGTTGCGTTGAACGCTGCCGCCGAAGGGCGTTGGCAGGAGGCCGCCGACGCGAATCGCGCCGTGCTCGCCTTCGCCGCAGAGATCAAGGTGGAGGAGCGCATTGAGGCGCAGAATCGTTTGGCGAAGTGCCTCTGGGAGTTGGGCGACCTCGCCGGCTCCAAGAAGGAGTACCAGGTCACGCTGACGCTCGACCCGCTCAACCGAATTGCCGAGCGCAACCTTGAGCGACTGAAGGGCTTGATCAAGCAGGTTGGCAAGAAGACTACGCCGAGCTCCGAAGGGGCAACGACGCCAGCTGGCATCTTCATTCAAGAGGCGGGGACCACGGGATTCGCCCACCTCACCAACGTTGCCGATGTTGCAACCCTCGCGCAGGTGAACCCTGGCGACGCGGTGGAGCTGCTCACCCTCAGCAATCGGCTGATCGCTAAGGCGAACGGGGTTGAGATCGGTCGCGTGGAGCCGCGCATCGCTGCGCGACTGCTGAAGTTGATCGCCGACGGCAATGTCTATAGCGCGGGGATCACCTCCATCAGCGGTGGCGACATCCGCATCATCATTCGCGAAGAGAGCGTCAGCGCAAAGAACCTTGGGAAGGTCTCCTTCCCAACGGCAACGCGCACCAACGACGAGCGCCCATACACGAAGGGCTCCTTCTTCCGTGAGGACGAAGGCTTCAGCGATGATGACGACGACGACACCTACGAAGACGAGACGCCAGTGGCGGATCGTGTCACCGCTGAGCCACCAGAGAAGACGGCGGACGACGCATTCCTTCCTGAGAGCGAAGAGGCTGGAACCTCCGAAGAGTAAGAGAACCCGCGAACCGCAGGATCAGGTGAGGGGCGCGTGGTAGAGCATCTCCGCGACGCGCGAATGGCGCGAACTGTTGCCGCGGTTGCGCGCGATGGTGCGCTCCTTCTTGATCTCAACGCCGATGAGGCATCACTCGTTGCCGCTGGTGCGCGCCAGGGTTGCCGCAGCGTGGTGCATGCGGCGGATCAACTCGCGGAGTGGGAGATCAGCGTTGCGCTGAGACCGCCGAGCGTCCGCAGCTTTGAGCTCGCCGTTGCACAACTTCTTGAAGGGATCGGCACGGATCTTGATACTGGGTGGCGCGGCAGTTGCACCGCCTGCGGCCAGCCGCTCCGCATCGCCGCCTGGCGTTGGGAAGAGACCTCCGCCGATACTGATCCGAATCGACGCCCTACGGCACGTCGTGCCGTCTGCGCCGCGTGCAAGGGGCTCGGCAAGCGTGGAGATGCCTCAGCGATTCGGCCGGGTGAGGCGGCGACGCAGGTTGCCCTCAGCGGCGAACTTCGCAGCGAGCTGCTGACACTGCTCGGTCCCGATGCGCTGGCGCGCTGGACGCCACGACAGCTCCAGGTGTTCGTTGCGCTGCAGCGCGGACTCGCTCGCTCAACCGAAGTGGCGACCTCACTCACGGCCCTTCGCGTGGCGGTGGCGCAGGCGGCGCTGCGTAGCGCGCGACCAGATCCAGTGCTCAATCCAGGCGCGAGCGCTCGCCCGTGGTGGGAGATCGCACCGTGGCAGGCGCTCGCCGAAGCGGTTGATGATCAGCGACGCCAACTCCTCCTCGCAGAGGAGCTTCCACGAGACCTGACGCTGAGTAGCGATCTGGTCAACCTCGGCTATCCGGGGCGACCAGTGATCGCGTCGCGCGCCTCCGCCGCGGCGCGCAGTGCGCTGATCTCACTCGGCACAACGAGTGGGATGCGTGCCGTACTCGTGCGACTGCGACTCGGCGATAGCGCCCCCTCTCGCATCTTCCGCCAACGCGCAACGCTCTTTGCTGGCGGCGTAGAGCTTGTGGCAGACGCGGCGACTAGTGCAGATCCAGAGAGTCCAGCTGCAGTTGCTGCGGCCATCGCGCGACTCCTTGTTGCGCTCGACCCGCTGATTCAAGACGGCTCGCTCTTCGTTGTTGAAGTTCCAGAGTCACTGGCGTCGCTTGCAGGCTGCCTCACCGCGGCGAGCATGGCGAGCGGGAGGGTGAGCGAGATCGAACGGTTCACACGCGAAGATGGGGTCAGCTGCTGGGCGATCAGCATCACCACGCCCGCAACACGTAGTCGCTCAGCTGGCGCACCGCGAAGTGGCGAGCGTGGTCCGCTGCGTGGCGATGCACTGCAGCGCGTCCTTGCCGATCTCATCGTGGCGAGAGGTGAGCCATGCACGCCAGCGCAACTCCTCACGCTCTACGCGCTGCACCGCTCATCGGGTGGCGGCCTGCTGGAGAGCGCCGATCTACTTGAAGAGTTCAACGAGATCCTCACGCTGCGCGATCAACTCCGCCCCCTCGGCTCTGCCGACCGACTGGTGCAGTGCGCCGACAACCGCATCTTTGTTGATGGCCGCACGGAGCGAGAGCGACTCGGCGCCGCTGGCGGGGATGCCGACGATGCGGCGATCGCCGCAGCGGCCACCGCAGGTCGTGCGGCAGGGAGCGTCCCAGAGAGGGATCGCCTCCTCACCGCCGCACTTCGCGAGGCGTACTTCGTGGAGAGCGAGGAGGGGAGCACGCCGCGCTGGCCCGCTGCTGATCGTGGCGCTGAACGCGCGGCGCAGGTTGCGCTGCTTCTCACGGTGGGTGCGGCGATGGGTCTGCACACTGCGATCGCCCCTGCACTTGCGGGGATCGTGGTGGACGGGCTGCCGCTCGGTCGGCGTGTTGCACGCGATCCGATCGATTCATCACCGCCACTCCGTCTCCGCTCCGATCGCGCCGCCTTTGATCAAATTGACGCGCTCCTCTTCCGTCGCGGCCGGAGCGTGATCATGTGTGAAGTTGCGCTGGGGCCACTTCCTCTTGCGACACTCCTCCTCGCGCGCCACAGTAAAGTTCCGAACGATCGTGAGGTGGTGCGACTCTTGGTCACCGAGCGCGCGCTCCTTCCGCTTGTAACGTTGCGCCTCACGCGCGACGAGCGACTCGCCGCCGCCTGGGAGGAGCAGAACTGGCACGTGCTTGCCTCGGATCAGTTGGCGCGAATGGCAGAACTGACGAGCCCGCGCCTTGCCGACCTTGAGCAGTATCTTGGCGCAGGGCCACTGGAGCCGATCCCTGGTGCGCAACTTGACCTTGGCTCATTCGGGTGGGAGGCGTCATGATCTCTGGCGCGGAGCTGATGAACGCGATCTTCCTTGCCGCCACCGTTGGCGTTGGACCCTTCTGGTTCCTGATGGCGCTTCGACCGCGCGCCGCTGTCACGCACCGGCTGATGCGAACGCCGTGGCCAGTGATCGGCATCGGACTCGTCTACGCGAGTCTCGTCCTTCCGAACGTTGGTGCAATCCTTGCAACGCTCCTCAATCCAACGCTCGGTGCAATCTCCGCATCGCTCGCAACTCCTGAAGGGAGCCTTGCGGTCTGGCTGCATGTGCTCGCCTTTGACCTGATGGCGGGCCGCTACATTTGGCTCGACGGCCTCGCGCGAGGCGTGGGTGCACCACTCCGTCTTGCCGCCCTCACCCTTGCGCTGATGTTCGGGCCGATCGGGCT